>CABSDO010000007.1 GCA_902476475.1 uncultured Collinsella sp.
CATTCTTAACTCCTGCCCGCCATTAGCGAGCTGCCGCGTTTGCACGGCGGTGCCGAGGTGCTCGACCGCGTGGACGCGCTGCTGGAGGCCGCCGGTATCGTCGCGCCGCTGACGCGCGAGCTGCGTGCCCTGGTTGAGGGCCTGGCACCCGAGGACGCCCAGGTGCTGTCGTTCGACTTCTCTATCATGAACTCTTTCGATTACTACACGGGCCTGGTCTTTAAGGCTTATGCCGGCGGACTGCCCGATCCGGTCGGTTCGGGCGGACGCTATGACTCCATCTTTACCGGCGCATTTGGCGACGGTATCGAGGTGCCGGCGGCGGGCTTCGCCTTTTCGCTCGAGCGCCTGGAGGCCGCGCGCACCTCGGCCGAGGATGCCGCTTCCGACGGCGATCACGCCGCGGGCCGTGGCGCTGAGGGCCCGCTGCGCATCGCCGTGCCCAAGGGCTCGCTTAAGGCTGACACGCTCGACGTGCTCGAGGCCGCGGGCCTGGACGTCTCTGAGCTGCGCGACCCCGGCCGTCACCTGATCGTGCGCGGTCACGACACACGTGCCGGCGAGGGCACGGTCGGAGATATCGAGTTTGTCATCGTGCGTCCCAGCGACGCACCCGCCTTTGTGGGCTGCGGCGGTGCCGATTGCGGTATCTGCGGTTGGGACTCGCTCATCGAGGCCGACCTCAACCTGCTGCAGCTGGTCGACCTGGGCTACGGCCTGTGCACGTTTATCGAGGCAGAGCCCGCGTGGCGCGCTGGCCAGGCCGAGCGCAACTACGCCCGCCGCGGGTCGCTTCGTGTGGCCACCAAGTACCCGCGCATCGCGAGCGCCTGGTATGCCGAGCGCGGCGTGAATGCCGATATCGTTTCGCTGCACGGCAATATCGAGCTGGGACCCATCGTCGGCATGACCGACCGCATCGTGGACATTACCGCCACGGGCGCCACCCTGCGCGACAACGACCTGGTCATCACCGGCCGCATCATGGACTGCACGGCCCGCTTCTTCGTCAACCCAGGTGCCGCGCGCCTGGATCCGCGCGTACGCAACTTGGCCGATCGCTTGGCAGCTGCTGTTAAGGACAAGCATTTTGAGCCCGTCGCGGGCTCGGCACAATAGCGCGAGCACGCACGGGCGCCCCCATATCCGGGCTGCGGGTCGATTGGCGCCGCCGCCCGGCCTCTCGTTTTTCAAACGCAACCTCGACCGATAGGGGATACCGATATGAAGACCATCAAGCTTGCTCCCGGTGAGCGTCTCGTTACCAACCAGCTCAACCGCAAGGGCGTGCTGCCGCAAAACATCGTCGACGCCGCCCGTGATATCGTGGTCAACGTGCGCGCCAACGGCGATGCCGCGGTGCGCGATTACTGCCAGCGTTTTGACGGCGTTGAGCTGCAGAGCTTCCGCTTGCCGCAAGAGCAGATCGATGCCGCGCTCGAAGGTCTTGATCCGGCCTTTGCCGCCGCGCTCGAGAAGGCCGCGCGCCAGATTCGCGAGTTCCACCAGCGCGAGGTCGAGCAGAGCTGGTTTACCACGCGTGCGGACGGCACGATGCTCGGCGTTAAGGTGACCCCGCTCGCGGCGGCCGGCATCTATGTACCGGGCGGCCGCGCGCAATATCCCTCCACCGTGCTCATGAACGCCATTCCCGCCAAGGTTGCCGGCGTCAAGCGCGTGGTTATGGTGACGCCGCCGCAAAAGGACGGCCTGATCAGCCCCTACACGCTCGCCGCGGCAAAGCTCGGCGGCGTGGACGAAATCTATATGGTGGGCGGCGCTCAGGCCGTGGCCGCGCTGGCGTACGGTACCGAGACCATTCCGCGTGTCGACAAGATCACCGGTCCGGGTAACGCTTTTGTTGCCGCTGCCAAGCAGATTGTCTCGGGCGACGTGGGAATCGACATGGTCGCCGGCCCGTCCGAGGTCTGCGTGCTGGCCGATGCCACGGCCAAGCCCATGGTGGTCGCGGCAGACCTGATGGCCCAGGCCGAGCACGATCCGCTGGCAGCCTGCTATCTGGTGACTTGCGACGAGCAGTTTGCGCGCGAGGTCGAGGCCGGCATCGACATCCTGGTGGCGCAGTCGCCGCGTGCCGAGATTACGCGCGCTTCGCTCGACAACGAAGGCACCATCGTGGTGGCCGCCGATATGGCTGGCGCCGTCGAGGCCGTGAACACCGTGGCGCCCGAGCACCTTGAGCTGCACTGCAAGGACGCGATGGGCCTGCTTGGCGGCATTCGCAACGCCGGCGCCATCTTTGTGGGCGCTTGGAGCTCCGAGCCGCTTGGCGATTATGTTGCCGGCCCCAACCACACGCTGCCGACCGGCGGCACGGCCATGTTCTCCAACCCGCTTTCGGTCGAAGAGTTCGTTAAGCGCTCGAGTGTCATTTGCTATACGCCCGAAGGCCTGCTCTCCGATGCTCCCGCTACGCAGCGCCTGGCCGAGGCCGAGGGCCTGTGGGCGCACGCGCTTTCCGCCGCTCTGCGTCGCCGTGTGCTGGAGCAGGGCGAGGATGCCGTGAGTGCCGAGTCTCTGGCCGCGACCGACCTGACCAAGGTCGCCTGGCCGGGCGATACGACCGTGACGGTTGCCGAGGGCGTGGACCTGGCGGCTGCAGGCGCGGATGGCGCTGGCGCGACCGGCGAGGAGGCCTAACATGGCCGAACTCACGCCGCGCATGAAGGAGCTCGTCCAGCCCTACTTGGCCGGTATCGAGCCCTACGATCCCAACTTTACGCCCACGCGCATCAATCTTTCGGCCAACGAGAACACCTATCCCGTACCTGCTGGCGTGCGCGAGGCGGTTGATGCGGCCTTGGCTGCCACGCCGCTCAACCGCTATCCCGATCCCATGTCCAACGACCTGCGCGATGAGCTCGCTGCCTGGCATGGCGTGGCGCGTGAGAATATTTGCGCGGGAAACGGCGGCGATGAGCTGCTCTATAACTACCTGCTGGCGTTTGGCGGCGCGGGGCGGACCCTGCTCAACTGCCCGCCGTGCTTTAGCGAGTACGCGTTCTTTGCGTCGCTGTGCCAGACCGAGGTGCGCGACGTGTGGCGCGACCCGGTGACCTTTGAGCTCGACCATGCGGCGGTGCTTGCGGCGGCTCCCGAGTGCGATCTGGCGATCGTGACCTCGCCCAACAATCCCTCGGGTGACGTGGCGCCGCTCGACTTTGTCGCGGCCCTGTGTGATGCGTGCCCCGGCATGGTCATGGTCGACGAGGCATACGTTGAGTTTGCGGACGATTCGTTTGGCGCGGCTACCACGGCGCAGGGGCTTATCGCCGAGCATCCCAACCTGGTGATTCTGCATACGCTGTCCAAGGCGTTCGGCGCCGCCGGCACGCGTCTGGGCTATGTGATCGCGGCGCCCGAGGTCATCGACGTGTTCGCGGCGATTCGCCAGATCTATTCGGTCAACGTGCTGAGCCAGGCCGCCGCGCTTGCCTGCGTGCGTGCCCGCGATGCGTACGCGCCCGTGGTGGCACAGGTTGCATCCGAGCGCGAGCGCGAGCTGTGCGCCCTACGCGCAATGGCTGCCGAGGGTCTGCCCGTGGAGGCGTGGCCGAGCGCGGCGAACTTTGTGCTCGTGCGCACGCCGCATGCCACGCACATGCGCGAGCGTCTGCGCGACGAGTATTCGATTTTGGTGCGCGACTTTAGCTATGCGCCGGGGCTCGCGGACTGCCTACGTATTACCGTGGGTACCCCGCAGGAAAACGACGAGGTGCTGGCCGCGTTTGCCACGCTGGTGAAGGAGGAGATGTAGATGGACCGCTATGCCGAGGTAACCCGCAAGACGGGCGAGACCGACATTGTCGTAAAGCTCAACTTGGACGGAAGCGGCGTGTGCGATATCTCGACCGGCGTGCCGTTTTTCGACCACATGCTCAACGCTTTTGGCCGCCATGGTCTGTTCGATCTGACGGTGCACGCGGTGGGCGACGTCGAGGTCGATGCGCACCACACCGTCGAGGACGCGGGTATTGTGCTGGGCGAGGCGTTTTGCCAGGCGCTGGGCGACAAGGCGGGCATTACGCGCTTTGCCGACGCGGCGATCGCCATGGACGAGACACTTGTGATGGCTGCTGTTGATATTTCGGGCCGCGGGCAGGCCTACTGCGAGCTGCCCGTGCCGACCGGGCGCGTGGGCAGCTTCGATACCGAGCTGGCCGTCGAGTTCTTCTACGCCTTTGCGCGCGACGCCAAGCTCACGCTGCACGTGCGCGAGCTGGCGGGCGGCAACTCGCATCACATTATCGAGGCCGCCTTTAAGGCCGTGGGCCGCACGATGCGCCACGCCTGCGAGCTCGATCCCCGCGTGCAGGGCATCCCCAGCACCAAGGGTTCACTGTAACCTGTCCCTTTTTGGCAGGTTTTGAATGGGGAAAAGGAGGGTCGCGTGGGCGAACCGAAGGTCGTGGTGGTCGACTACCACAAGGGCAACTTGTCGAGCGTTGCGCGTGGGCTTGCGCGCGCCGGTGCCGCCGCCTGCACGTCGGACGATCCGGAGCAGATCCGCAATGCCGACGGCCTGGTCATCCCGGGCGTGGGCGCGTTCTATGACGCGATCGCCTTTATGCGCCAGAGCGGCGAGGCGGACGCGGTGCTCGATGCCGTCGCCACCGGAACTCCGCTGCTCGGCGTCTGCCTGGGTCTTCAGCTGTTTTTTGAGCGCGGCGACGAGGGCGTGCTGGCGGACGAAGGCGCGGTTGCCGACGGCAACGCCCCCGAGCAGGCCGGTGGCCCCTGGGTCGATGGCCTGGGCATCATGCGCGGCTCGTGCACGCGCCTGGAGTCGAGCCGCCTGAAGGTGCCGCACGTGGGGTGGGACCAGGTGCACATGACGCTCGCCGGTGCGGCCGATCCGCTGCTCGCCGGTTTTGCCGAGGGCGCCAATATGTACTTCACCCACAGCTATGCGGTGGCCGACGATGCCGATGCCGCCGATGTTCTGGCACGCACGCACTACACGCGGAGCTTCCCGTGCATCGTGCGCCACGGCAACGTGTGGGGCTGCCAGTTCCATCCCGAGAAATCCTCCGCGCTGGGTCAGCGCATCCTTAAGAACTTCGTGAGCATCGTCGAGGGGGCCGGCCGATGATTCTGTTTCCCGCAATCGATTTGATCGGCGGCAAGGTCGTGCGCCTGGAGCGCGGCGACCGGAGCCGCTGCAAGGTATATTCCGACGACCCCGTGGCCGTTGCCGGCTCCTTTGCCGAGCAGGGCGCGAGCTGGGTGCACGTCGTCGACCTGTCCGCTGCCTTTGGCGAGGACGAGGACGCGTGCGCTGCCAACTCGGCAGCGATTAAGGCCATCTGCAGCGTCGACGGTCTGTCCGTGGACGTGGGCGGCGGCGTCCGCTCGCTCGCGCGGATCGACGAGCTGGCCGTCTACGGCGCGCGTCGCATCGCACTCGGCACGGTGCTCGTGACCGAGCCGGGTTTTGCCGAGGTGGCAGCCCAAGGCTTTGGCGAGCTGTTGGTGGCAGACATCGCCGCGCGCGACGGTCAGGTCAAGGTGAACGGCTGGCGTGACGGCGCGGGCGTGGCACTCGACGACGCCGTGGCGCAGCTCACCGAGCTGGGCTTTAAACACTTGGTCTATACCGATATCGCGCGCGATGGCATGCAGACGGGCATCGACGTGGCGGCATATCGCCATGTGGCGCAGGTCGCGGGCTTTCCCGTTGTGGCTTCGGGCGGTATCTCGACGCTCGACGACATCCGCGCGCTTGCCGCGGTGGGTGAGGGCGCGATTGAAGGTGCCATTACCGGTCGCGCGCTCTACGAGGGCAACTTTACGCTGGCCCAGGCGCTGGCCGCCGCCCGAGGGGAGGAGTAGCCCATGCTTACCAAACGCGTGATTCCCTGTCTGGATGTTAAGGACGGCCGCGTGGTCAAGGGCGTCAACTTTGTGAGCCTGCGCGATGCGGGCGACCCGGTGGAGCTGGCCCGCGCCTACGACCGCGAGGGTGCGGACGAGGTCGTATTTTTGGACATTACCGCGACGAGCGACAACCGCGCGACGACCATCGAGATGGCGGCGCACGCGGCCGAGGAGCTCGCTATTCCCTATACCGTGGGCGGCGGTTTCCGCGACTTGGCGGGCATGCGGACCATGGTTGCCGCCGGCGCCGACAAGGTGTCGCTTAACTCTGCCGCCGTGCGCGATCCGTCGTTGATCAGCCAGGCCGCCGCGGCGTTTGGCAGCCAGGCCGTGGTCGTGGCGATCGATGCCAAGCGTGTGGGGCTCCCCGGCGAGCCGGGTGCCGACAGGTGGGAGGTCTTTACCGCGGGAGGCCGCAACGCCACGGGTATCGATGCGGTGACGTGGGCCGAGGAGGCGGCTCGTCGTGGCGCCGGCGAAATCCTACTGACCAGCATGGATCGCGACGGCACCAAGGCCGGCTTCGATTTGGCGCTCACCCGTGCCGTGGCGCGCGCGGTGCCGATTCCCGTCATCGCGAGCGGCGGCGTGGGCACACTCGAGCATTTTGCAGAGGGCGTGATCGAGGGCGAGGCCGACGCCGTGCTGGCGGCCAGCGTCTTTCACTTTGGAACCTTCAGCATTCGCCAAGTGAAGGAGTATATGGCGTCGCAGGGCATTCCTGTGAGGTTGGACTTCTAGTGCTGCGGCTTGCCCAGGCACCCGACCTTCCGGCTCCAACCCTCCTCGCGTACTTAAGTACGCGTCGTCGGGCTTGTCGCTCGGAATCTCGGGCACCTGGACAACCCTCGCCGACCTGTGGGGTTTCGTTTATGACTTGGGAGAAATGATGACTGAGGTAGTAGAAGCGGCGGATCTTACGTACGACGCCCGTGGGTTGATTCCTTGTGTGGTTCAGCAGTATGACACCGGCGAGGTGCTTATGGTTGCCTGGATGAACGAGGAGTCGGTGGGGTTGACGCTCAAGACCGGCACCACGTGGTTTTGGAGCCGCAGTCGCCAGGAGCTCTGGAACAAGGGCGCGACGAGCGGCAATATGCAAGCGGTCAAGGAGCTCTGGGCCGACTGCGATAGCGATACGCTGCTGGTCAAGGTTGACTCGCCGGGCCCGGCTTGCCACACCGGCAACCGTACCTGCTTCTTTAAGAAACTCGCGTAGGGCGGGCGCTCGATTAGACGCTCGGCCACCAGAAAGGATTGAACTATGGGTGTGCGCACCGCAAACATTCAGGATGGAAATATCGGTGAGACGCTGACAGGTCTGGCCGAGGTGATTCACGGTCGTCGTGATGCATCGCCGCAGGAGAGCTATACCGCGCGTCTGCTGACCGACGTCGAGGATGAGCTGCTCAAGAAGCTTGCCGAGGAGTCGAGCGAGGTGATCATGGCCTGCAAGGATAACGATCACGATCACATCCGCTACGAGGCCGGCGACCTGGTCTACCACCTGCTCGTAACCCTTGAGCGCTACGGTATCACCCTCGACGAGCTTGCCGGCGAACTCAACGCCCGCCGCCACTAGTCGTTTGGGACAGTCTTTGTTGGTGTAACGGGGTCATGGAAGTTGCGGTGAAATAGGGACTGTTTAAGCGCTTCATCAAGCAAAACAATCCCTATTTCACCGCAACTTATGAAGGGATGGCTAGGCGAGGGGCGTGGATTCCCATTCGCCGGTGGCGTGGGGGATGTCGAAGGTTCGATAACCGCAGTCGTAGGCGTGCGCCTGGGCCTCGCGGATGTTCCAGCAGATATCGCAGGCGCGGTGCGCGTCCGAGCCAAAGGTGATCGGCACTTCGGCATGGGCAAAGCAGCGCAAAAGACCGGTTGCGGGGTAGTAGTCGCCCAAGCCCTTGCGCGGTGCGGCCGTCGAGACCTCAACGCGGCGGCCCGTATCGTGCGCGCACTCTGCCATCTGCTGCCAAAACGGTGCGGGGTCAAAATCGGGCGCAAAGCCTTCCTTCGAAAAGCGCATGACCAGGTCGGGGTGAGCCATCACATCAAAGTTGAGCGGGCTCTCGCAGGCGCGGCACCAGTCATCGACATAGCGCTCCCACACGCCGCGTACCCCCAGGTTTTCCCAAACGTGCAGGTTGGTGTCATCGTCGATCCAACCGCAGCGCGAATCGGGCGTATCGGGACGAGCGACGTTTTCCGTTCCCGCCGTACCCGCGGCGCCGGCCATGATATCGCCTGGGTTGCCAATCCAATGCACACTGCCCAGGCGCACGACGGCGCCCTGGGACCAGCGCTCAACCAAAGGCTCGCAGCCCTCGTACCAATCGCATTCAAAGCCATAGATAAGCTCGAGCTCCGACGCGATCTGCGCGGCAAGCTTGCGGGTATCCTCAAATGCTAGGCGATGCGCCGTCAGGTCGCCCTCGACAACTTGCACTTCGCAGTTGGCGTCCATGCTGGCGGGCAGGGTGAGGTGGTCAGTCGAGACCATAACGCGGCAGCCGGCGGCGGCAGCAGCGCGGGCGTTGTCCTCAAACGAGGCATGGCCATCCGAAAACGAGGTATGAGTATGGCAATCGACCAGCGGGCTGGCGGGCATGGCGACTCCTTTGCATTTGGCGAATCCGCTCCATTGTAATGGCGCGACCCCTGGCGCGCCGGGAACGCCACAAGTCGAAACCGACTGGAAAGGGCAGGCGGCGCGCAAGGGCTGCCGCACGACATCGACCCTGCCTCAAAACATGTACGTCAGCCTCCAAAACCGACAAAAAATGACATGTTTGGAGGCTGACGTACACGTTTGGATAGGGGCGAGGACGATTCCGGCGCATGCCGACGTCCGCGACGGGCAAAAGTCTCGCCCATCCCATGACGCCGCCCCCACGCCGCCCGCGATGTGCTAGCGTTTGGATGAACAAAACGAGCCCGTGCGGAAAGGAGCCGGACCGTATGCCATGCGATAGCAAATCTCCGCTGTCCCGCGAGACCGATGCGCCCGAGACCATCGTCAAGCTGGAATGCGACATCGACGATGCGTCGCCCGAGGTGCTCGCCTACGCCGCCGACCGCCTGCGCGAGGCCGGTGCGCGCGAGGTGCACTGGCTGCCCGTTTATTGCAAGAAAGGCCGTCCCGGCTGGCAGCTGCAGGTGATCTGCTCGCATGAGGATATCGAGCGCCTGCAGACGATCATCTTCTTGGAAACCACGACCAACGGCATTCGTCGCCAGGTCATGGAACGCGTTTGCCTGCCACGCCGCTTTGAGCAGGTGACGACGCCATGGGGCGAGGTGTCCGTCAAGGTGGCCACCCTGCCCGACGGCAGCGAGCGTGCAGCGCCCGAGTACGAGGACTGCGCCCGCCTTGCCTGCGAGCACGGTGTGCCGCTCCAGCGCGTGATGCAGGCAGCACAAGCCGCGGCTCTGCAATTTGAGTGACACGGTCGGCGACGCGCCACACCCACCCCATCAACCTCACCGAAAGGACCACCATGAAATACCTCATCGCCTCCGACATCCACGGCTCGGCATACTGGACCGAGCGCCTGGCCACCGCCATCGAGTCCGAGCAGCCCGACCGCATCGTTCTGCTGGGCGACCTGCTCTACCACGGTCCGCGCAACGACCTGCCGCGCGACTATGCTCCCAAGCGCGTGATTCCGCTGCTCAACGCCCTGGCCGACCGCATCATCGCGGTACGCGGCAACTGCGATGCCGAGGTCGACCAGATGGTGCTCGACTTCCCCGTCATGGCCGACTACGCCACGCTGTTCGACGAGACCGGCCGCGAGCTGTTCCTGACGCACGGCCACGTCTTTGGCGCCGGCATGCACAACAGCGTCGACCACGCGCCCGCGTTGCCCGAGGGCTCCGCGCTCGTCTACGGTCACACGCACATCAAGGTTAACGAGGCAAGCGAGGCGCACCCGGGCCTGTGGCTCTTCAACCCCGGCAGCGTGAGCATCCCCAAGGACGGCACGCACAGCTACGGCATCTACGAGGGCGGTGCGTTCCGCCACGTGATCCTGGAGGAGGAATAACCATGGCGCAGCACATGGCTCAGCAAAATGCCGAGGGCTCGCGCGATCTGTCCACGCTGGTCGACGCGTCGGCCGAGCTGCAGCATCTGGTGCAGACCATCTGGCGTCTGCGTCAGCCCGATGGCTGCCCGTGGGACCGCGAACAGACGCACCGCAGCATTGGCAAGAACATGATCGAGGAAGCCTACGAGGCGCTCGATTGCATCGAGGCGGACGACGCGGCGCATCTGCGCGAGGAGCTGGGCGATGTGCTCATGCAGGTGGTGCTGCATGCGCAAATTGCGGCGGATGCCGGCGAGTTTACGCTGGCCGACGTGGCGCGCGATATCGACGCCAAGCTCATTCGCCGTCATCCGCACGTGTTTGGCGATGTGGATGCCGACAGCTCCGACGAGGTACTCAAGATTTGGGACGAGGTCAAGCTTGCCGAGAGGGCTGCCAAGGACAAGGCCGTGGCGGCGGGCGAGGCTGCGCCCGAGGGCCTGCTCGACGGCGTGCCCACGCATCTGCCGGCGCTGATGCAGGCTCAGAAGGTGTCGCGCAAGGCGGCTGCCGTGGGCTTTGAGTGGGAGACGGTCCAGGACGTGTGGGACGAGGTCGCCGAGGAACGTGCCGAGTTTGAGGCCGAGGCCCCCGGAACGCCCGAGCGCGAAATGGAGTTTGGCGATCTGCTCTTTGCCCTGGTCAACGTCGCGCGCAAAGAGGGGATCGACGCCGAGAGCGCCCTGCGCGCCAGCACGGCAAAGTTCCGCCGCCGCTGGGCCGCGATGGAGCAGATGGCGGCCGATGCTCACGTGGATCTTGCCGAGCTTTCGACCCACGGCCTCAACGACCTGTGGGATGCCGCAAAGGCGGAGGAGTAAGACTGCTGGAACGACGGGCTGACACGCCTCATCGTTCCCGCTAAATTTTTCGAAAATCAAGTGTATCCCTCGGCTAACTTAGGGCATAATGCAAAAAGTGCGACATGGCTAACTTACGGAGACGCACCGATGGTGCACGGTCAGCCGGTCGCTTGCATCCACTACGTTTCCAAGTGAGAGGGAGACAACATGAGCGATATTTTGGACGTCTACGGTCGCGAGGTGCTCGACAGTCGCGGCAATCCCACCGTCGAGGTCGAGGTCGTGCTCGAGGACGGCAGCTTTGGCCGCGCAATGGTGCCTTCGGGTGCTTCGACCGGCGCCTTTGAGGCCTGCGAGCTGCGCGATGGCGACAAGGGCCGCTACCTGGGCAAGGGCGTTTCGCAGGCCGTCGAGCATGTCAACAACGAGTGCGCTAACGCCGTCGTGGGCCTCGACGCCTTCGACCAGCGCGCCGTCGATGCCGCGCTGATTGCCGCGGACGGTACCCCCAACAAGACCAAGCTCGGTGCCAACGCCATCCTGGGCGTGTCGCTGGCCGTCGCCCGCGCCGCTGCCGAGTCGGCGGGCCTGTCACTGTACCAGTACCTGGGCGGCGTCAACGCCCATCTGCTGCCCACGCCCATGATGAACATCCTCAACGGCGGCGTGCATGCCGACAATAACGTTGACTTCCAGGAGTTTATGATCATGCCGGTGGGCGCCCCGAGCTTTGCCGAGGGCCTGCGTTGGTGCGCTGAGGTCTACCACACCCTCAAGGGCGTGCTGCACGAGGCCGGCCTGGGCGGCGGCGTGGGCGACGAGGGCGGCTTTGCGCCCAACCTCAAGACCAATGCCGAGCCGTTCGAGTACATCACCAAGGCCGTGGAGAAGGCCGGCTTTAAGCCCGGCGTCGACTTCATGTACGCCATGGACCCGGCCTCGACCGAGTTCTACAACGCCGAGACCGGCATGTACGAGCTCAAGGGCGAGGGTGTTGAGTACACGAGTGCCCAGATGGTCGATTACTGGGAGAAGCTCGTCGACACCTATCCCATCATCTCCATCGAGGACGGCATGGCCGAGGAGGACTGGGACGGCTGGGTCGAGCTTACCCGTCGCATTGGCAACAAGGTGCAGCTGGTGGGCGACGACCTGTTCGTCACCAACACCGAGCGCCTCAAGAAGGGCATCGAGCTGGGTGCCGCCAACGCGATCCTGGTCAAGGTCAACCAGATCGGCACGCTCACCGAGTCGCTGGAGGCCATCGAAACCGCCAAGGAGGCCGGCTACGCTTGCATTGTGAGCCACCGTTCTGGCGAGACCGAGGACTCCACGATCGCCGACCTGGTCGTGGGCGTCAACGCCGGCCAGATCAAGTCGGGCGCCCCGTGCCGCAGCGATCGCATCGCCAAGTACAACCAGCTCATCCGCATCGAGGACGAGCTCGAGGGCAGCGCGCGCTACGCCGGCAAGTCTGCGTTCTACAACATTCGCTAGGCAGCAGCGTGTGCGGGGGCGGGGCTGACTCGGATCCGCCTCGCCCCCGCCGGGCACTGTTGAGCACCATTGGGCGCTGGGCCATATGACTCAGCGCCTTTTTTATGTCGAGCAAAGGCTGGCGAAGGCGGCGCGGGCGCTCGTGCTATAACTAGAATGCTTAGCGCAAACAAACCTCAACCGCACAAGGCGCACATGGATCAGATTTACGACAACAGGTACTATTCCGCCGGTTCGCGTGAGCCGTCGCCTCGCCGTGCGCGCACAGTGCAGCTCGGTGGGTCCGCCTACGCCGGCGCCGACCGCTCCACGCAGCGCCCGACAAGTACCTCGCGCCCCAATGCTCATGTGAATACTTCGGCAGATGGACCGGTGCGCCCGGCACGTTCGTCGCATGCGTCGCGTCCCTCGGCCCAGATGCACGACAGGTCGAGCAGGCCCTCGAGCCGTCTTTCGGGCTCGGACTTTATGCGCTACGCCAATGACAATGCGGTGGTCAAGGCGATCTATGACTTTACGCATGGCTCTCTGCGCCCGCTGTTTATCGGCATTGTCGTGGCGCTGGCGCTCGTGAGCCTGTATTTTCCCGTACGCGACCTGTACGTGGCTAAGCGCTCGAGCGACATCTTGGCCAAGCAGGTCGAGATTCGTCAGCAATACAATGATGAGATGAAAAAAGACACTGATAAGTGGTTCTCGGAAGAGGGCATTAAGGATTCGGCACGGGGCCTGGGCATGGCGATGCCCGGCGAGAAGAGGATTGAAGTGCTGGGCCTGGACGATGATTCGGATTCGTCGTCGAGCAAAAAGTCCTCAAACGCCAAGAATGCCAGCGAAGTGGCCAAAGAGATCGAAGAGGTCGGCAAGGACGCCCCGTGGTACATCAAGACGCTCGATATGCTGTTTGGATTTAACGGCGTCGAGGGCCAGACGGTCGCGTCCAGCGGCGAGTAGGCGAGTAGCGCCCGGAGGGGAGCCCGCAATGGCAGATTGCAAACGATATAAGGTGGCCGCGATCGACCTGGGAACGGTGTCGTCGCGACTGGTGCTGGCGCAGGTCGAGGGCGGGGCGATCGTGGGATCGTCCAAGCATACCGAGATTACCGATCTGGGCGAGGGCGTCGACGCGACGGGCCGCTTTTGCGAGGCGGCTGTCGAGCGTGTGCTCGCTGCGTGTCGCATATTTGTGGATGAGGCGCGTGCCTTTGGGGCCGCGTGCGTCTGCACCACCTGCACGAGTGCCGCGCGCGATGCGTCCAACGCCGCGCTGCTGCTGGACGGCCTGCGCGGGCTAGGGCTCGAACCGCAGGTGATTCCGGGCGAGGTTGAGGCGCGCCTGACATTTTTTGGCGTGGCGCACGACTTTGCCGGTGAACGCATTATCGTCGCCGATTCGGGCGGCGGCTCCACGGAGCTCGCGACGGGCGTGTACGCACCAGAGCGTGGGGTCTTTGCGCTGGAGGGAACGCGCTCACTGGACATCGGTTGCCGTCGTGTGACGGAGCGCTTTTTCTCGGCGTTGCCGCCCGCGGACGACGAGCTTGCGGTTGCTGCCGCGTGGGCGGGCGAGCAGTTCTCCGCCTATTTTGAGGGCCTACCGAGCAATTTTGAGCGTGCAGAGCGTCTGGTCGCGGTGGGCGGTACCGTCACCACGCTCGTGGCGCTGGTCCACGAGCTGGAGCCGTACGACTCGAGCTTTGTGCACCTGCGCGAGCTTTCGATGGAGCAGATCTCGGCCGCTATCGAGCGCATGTCTGCGTTGGATGTTGCAGGCATTGCCGCGTTGCCGGGCGTGCAGCCCAAGCGCGCGGGCGTGATTCTGGCCGGCGCCGTGGTGATCCGCGAGCTCATGCGTGCCGGCGGCTACGATGCGCTCACCGTAAGCGAGAACAGCCTCCTCGCCGGCATGGCCGCCACCATCAACGAGACTCTCGACGGCACAACCCCCACCATCGGCTGGACCCCGAGCCTGAGTGCTCTTTAACCGTCTTCCTCTGAGTTGCGGTGAAATAGTTCCTAAATAAGCTGGTAAACGGTATAAACAGGATCTATTCCACCGCAACTTAGAGCCCCGCCGGCGTGTAAAAGAAACGAGCCCGCATCCCCGGGGGACACGAGCTCGTAAACAATACGTGGTAGGGGCGGTGGGACGTCCGCGTATTTGCTGCGCAAATCCGCACCGGCTTCGGCCGCCTGCCGGCGCCCTCGCCGGCTCGCTGCGGACGCTGCGCGTCCGCTTGACGCTCGCCCCCTCGCGGGTTCGAGTCCCACCGGCATCTAAAAGAAGCGAGCCCACATCCCTGGGGAACACGGGCTCGTAAACAATACGTGGTAGGGGCGGTGGGACTCGAACCCACAATCCTTGCGGCGAGGGATTTTAAGTCCCCTGCGTATGCCAATTCCGCCACGCCCCCGTGAGACTAGAAGTCTAGCACAAGCCGTCCGCTACGCGTTGACGGCCATCGAGTGTTGGCCCGACTTTTCCAAGTACTCGGCATACTTGGCCTCGTCGCCCTTGTTTTGGTATTGCAGGGCCAGCAGGTACTCCAGACGGCAGCGCTTGACCGGGTCGTTGCCGACACCCTCGAGCATGCGCTCCAGCTCGGGAATGTCGTTGTGGCGCTTGAGGATCATCGTGTCGTACATCAGCTGGCACTCGTGCGCAACTGCCTCGGCCTGACCGCCCTCAAAGCCCTTGATCTCGTGCAGCAGCTCTTTGGACTTTTTGCGGTCCTCCTGGCCAACGTAGTAGTTAAAGGCCTTAATGACCAGGTCGACGCGTTGCATCTTGGGCAGGTTGAGTCCCAGCAGCAGGTCGAACATCTCGCTGGCGCGCTCGTGGTCCTCGCGCAGCAGATAGGAGTTCAGGCGCAGGTAGTCGCGGTTATAGCGCGGGTACAGCATGCTGGTGAGTTTGGCGTCGAGCAAACGATCGAACTCGTCCCACTGCTTGGCAGCCATAAGCTGCTGCAAGCGCTTGAACGTGGTGCGTTTTTTGACGCTAAAGAACACCGACACGGCGATGCAGATGATAACGACGGCGGTCCAGAGGGTGCGGGAATCGGGCATATTGGGGTCCTTAGTCGCTCATAAAGCGAGCGGTATGACAACACGTACTAGATGTATTATACGCAGCGCGCAAGCAAACTGGCATAAAAGTGCATCGAGGCCGAGCGCCATCGCTCGCTGCGGTACACTTACCTAAAGTAAACCATGAAGGGAGATATTACCTATGAAGAAGATCGTTTTGGCTTGCGGTGCTGGCGCTGCTACTTCCACGCTCGTTGCCCAGAAGGTCGCTACCATGCTCGACGCCAACGGTTATGCCGGCAAGTATGAGATCGTGCAGTGCGCCATCTCCGAGGCCAAGGACGCTTGCGACGAGGGCGCCGACCTGCTGATCGCCACCACCGTTGCCCCCGAGGGCCTCACCTGCCCGTACGTGAGCGGCGTGCCCTTCATGACCGGCATGAACCGCGTCGCTGCCGAGAAGGCCGTTCTCGACGTTATGGCTCAGTAGGCGCTGCCTGTATGAATGAGCAGAACGCCAATCCGGTCGAGCTCTTTGGCATGCGCGTTGCCCATGTGGGCATTAACGCCACTGACCCGGCAGATGCCTTGGAGATCGCGGAGCTGTTCTCGACGATGATGGGCCTGCCCGTTATCGAGACCCCCGTTTCGTACTTTAATGATTCGCTGGTCGAGATCATGAAGCAGAACGGTCGTGGCACCAAGGGCCACATCGGCTTTGCCGTTAACGACATCGATGCAGCTGAGAAGTGGTTTGCCGAGCGCGGGCTCGAGGTCAACGAGGAGTCGCGCGCGCTGCTGCCCGACGGCGGCACCAAGCTCGTGTACTTTAAGCGCGAGTTCGCCGGTTTCGCCGTGCACCTGTGCCGCGAATAGCGCACAAGCTGCCATAGCTAGCAAAAAGGGATAGGGCCGCGTGGCCCTATCCCTTTATTTATGCCGAGGGGCTTCCTAGCGCGGCAGGCGAATCGTAAAGCGGCTGCCGACGCCCTCGACCGAGGTCACGCCGATGACGCCGCCATGGCTATCGACGATCCACTTGGCAATGGCAAGCCCCAGACCCGAGCCCTGCGCGCCGGCATCGCGTGCGTTGTCGGCGCGGTAGAACCGTTCAAACGCGTGAGCTGCGGATTCCTGGTTCATGCCGATGCCCTCGTCCTCAACACTTATGTCGATCGTGCCCGCGCCCGCATCCGGCGTTATGCCAAATGTGACGGTCGTTCCCGCATCCGAGTACTTGGCGGCGTTTTGCACGATCACACGCAGGGCTTGCTTCACGAGCGCCACGTCGACGGGCGCATCGCAGCGCGGGTCGCTGACAAGCGCGGCGTCGTATGCCAGCTGATACGTGTGCGCGGTATCGATCATCTGCGATTCCTCGCATACCTCGCCGACCAGTGCGGCCAGGTTGGTATCCGCACGCCGCAGGACCGTGCGTCCGGCATCGCCGCGCGCCAAAAACAGCAGCTGCTCCACGAGCTCCTGCATGTGCTCGCTTTCGGCCTTGAGGGACGCGATGGATTCTGCCAGCACGTCCGGGTCGTCTTTGCCCCAGCGGTCGAGCATGTTTACGTAGCCCTGAATCACCGCGATGGGCGTGCGCAGCTCGTGGCTTGCATCGTTGACAAAGCGCATCTGCTGCAGCTTGGCCTCTTGCATCTGGCGCAGCAGGCGGTTGAGTGCGACCTCGATGCTTGCCAGGTCGGCATCGCCGGTGGTGACGCTTGGTGAGTCGACGCTTGCGCGCACGATGGCCTGCTCCAGCGTTTCCATCTTGCCGCCGGAGAGCTGCATGCGGCCGAGCTCGTCCACGCGCAAGGCCAGATCGTTGAGAGGCGCCATGGTGCGGCGTACGCGCCTCGCGCCGCCGAGCATGTTGAGTACGCTGATGACCTGCCAACCCACAACGGCAAGGTAGAGAGGCCATAACGTGACGAGGTCCTGTGCGAGGGGGAAAGTCTTGGTGGTACGCGCAAACTCGACGGTATAAGTGAGCGTTGTCAGGTCCCAGCCGCGCGCGGGCTTCAGCGACATGCCGCGAACGGTGGCGCTGGGGATCCATCCTGCGGTAAACGTGTCGTCGGGCAGTGTCTGGTTGTATCCATAGACGAGGATCGCCGCCGCAATCACTACCAGCAACAGATCGAGCCAGATGTAGCTCATCAGACGGCGCCACATATAGCTCCAGTTGATGGCGCGGGCGATGGAGGTGACGCGCTTGGCCTCGGCGTTACGCACGGCAGACATAGCCCACCCCGCGCACGGTCTGGATGATGCGGGCGCTGCCGGCGTCCTCGATCTTGGCACGCAGGTGCGCGATGTGTACGTCGACGTTGTTGGTGTCGCCCACGTATTCGTAGCCCAGCGCTTCGTGCGCGATGCGCTCGCGCGTGAGCACGGTCTCGGCATGCGCCATAAGCAGGGCGAGGACGTCGAACTCGCGGGCCGTGAGCACGATGGGTGAGCCTCCGACCGTGACTTCGCGGCGGTCGGGATCGAGCACAACCGATCCCACGGTGAGTGCGGCGGGGGAGGGCGAGGCGGATGCCGGGGTCGAGCCGCTGACCGGGGGCATCGCGACGGCGCCGACGTCCGCGCCGCCCGCCATGCCCGCCTCAACGCCACCAACGCCCGAAGCCGCCCGCACGGCCTCCGAGCGCTTCAGCGCCACGCGGATCCGTGCGAACAGCTCCTCGATCGCAAACGGCTTGGTCAAGTAATCGTCGGCGCCGGCATCGAGCCCGGCCACCTTGTCCATCACGGCGTCGCGCGCGGTGACCATGATCACCGGCACATCCTTGTGCTTGCGTACGCGCCGCAGCACCTCCATGCCGTTGAGCTGCGGCAACAGCACGTCGAGCAGAATCAAATCGTAGTCGCGCTCCAGTGCCAGGTCCACGGCGGTGCGGCCGTCGGCGGCATGTTCCACCTGGTAGCCCTCGTGCTCCAGCTCGAGCGTCACAAAGCGGGCGATTTTCTCCTCGTCCTCTACGATCAGGATCCGTGCCATGCGTGCCCCCGTCTGTGATTACTTGTCGTCGTTCAGATTTTGCTTGATGTCGTCCGCGGCATCGGCAGCGTGATTCATAAGGTTGTTGATGCTGCCGGGTACGTCGCCGTCGCTATCGATGCGGTAACGCATGCCAAAGAACAGGCCAATCAGCATCAGCCATATCGTGGCGCCCCAGGCAAACAGCGCGACGATGGGGATCAGGATGGGAATGTTGAGGATGATCGCGTCGCGGCGCGTGGCGATAAACTTGGTGTCCAGGCTCAGGCGGAAGAGCTTTTTGAGGTACTCCCACACGCTGTCCATCTTCTTGGAGAAGTCGGTCTTTTCGCTCGACTTTTCGTAGGCTGCCTGCGCGGCGACCATCTCGGCCGAGGGCTCATCGGCTGGCGCGGACTCGGTGGCGGCGTGCGCCGACGTGGTCTGGGTCTTGCCCTGCGACTCGAGCCAAATGATGGCGTCCAAAACGTTGCCGTCGGCAGCGTCGAGCGCCGCCTTGGCATCGGTGTAGCTCACGTTGCACTTGGTGCGGATGGTTTCAACTTTTTCGAGGTCGTCCATGACCTGTCCTTTCGTTCGATGGGCGCGACGCTGGGCGATTTGCCCGGGCGCGAACGTTGCGTTCGGCGGCCTGCGTTGCGCGGCGCCGCCCCGCCCTTGGTCGAACTCTATAGTGCAGGTTATAGATTAAGCGATTCTTGAGCCAAGATTAATGTTGGATGAGTTTTTGCGCGGCGGTGGGGAAGTATTGGACCTCGATAGCGGGGGATGGGGTGCCGGTAGTAAAGCGGTGGCAGAAATGGGATAAGCAAGGCGAATGGATTATATGGATCAAAATCATGTTGCAAAAGTATGAGTTTCACATATGGATGTTGTTGGGTGCGTGGGCCGCTGCGTGGCAGCCATGGAAGGATCTTAATATTACTTAGACTTAGGCATGCGGCATTTGATGCCAGTCCTAATTGAAAGGCCAAGGGTAAATGGCTCCATGGGCAAGTGATTCTGTTTGCTAATGACCGAAAGCGCCAATCCGTCATGTTGATTAAGGTTTCTGTTTGCTTGCATGGTTCGCTAACTGCTAAAAGGTTGGCCGATTGACTGTTTATGGCATCGTTAGTCGTCGGTGTTTTATAACATTAATTTAAAATAGCCGCAGTGGCTGAATGAATATAGACAAAGGACTATCAATGGAGTGCAACTGGATTTACTTCCCATTAAACGGTCGTCCGCCGCAGCCGTTAATGGACGTTGTAAAAGCTGTAAATAAAAATATTGAGCAGATTCGTTCTGATAAAAACAGTGAGCACAGCGATAGTGTGCTCCGAATTTTGGCGTTCGATTTGAAGCGATTTGGTTTCAATGTTGAGGCGGGGAAAAAGAAAAACGAGAAACTATCGATGCCAGTGTTGTATGGGGAGAAAGGCTTAATTGATAAAGCTTTTGAGGTCGATGCCGTCCATAGGGACACTAACACGATAGTGGAGATTGAGGCCGGGCGCGCTGTCGCGAACAACCAGTTTCTGAAGGATTTTTTTGAAGCGTGCATGATACAGGATGCAGCATATCTTTGTGTAGTCGTTCGTAATGTGTACAAGAGTGGTAACAACTCAAGCAGAGACTACGAAAAGGTCGTAACTTTTTTCAAAACATTGTATGCAAGCGGGCGCATGCCTGTTCCGTTAAAAGGCATTATGGTTATCGGGTACTAACTGCAGTGGTTCTTTCGGTTTTGGAATAGTTCCGCGTGTAACTATTTGTGTGCCGGGCACATGGTGACTTGGGCAGCGGCTCGGACTCAGCGGATGCGAACAGCATGTATGCGGCAAGGTTTTCAAATTGTTTTAGAGGAAAATCTCTGCTGTTCAGTCAGCATTCGGCACCCTTCCCAACGCACGTATGATTAGCTTTTGAGACTGCTTTTGTTCTCTGATGGCGGCCGCAAGAGCCCTTCGACGTTCGATTTTGGCTTGCAGCTCATCAACCTCTGTAGCAGGCACATAGTCACTTTTGACCTTGTCGCCGACTCGATAGTTGAGATAGCAGTATTCGTGGCCCTTTATGTTTCGCATGCGGATGCTGCCCTTTGGAAGGAGACCGATTTCCTGCTCCATGAGGCCCAAGAGGCGGTTCGAGCGTGCATATTCCTCTTCTAGGACATCTTCTAAGACGGGCACGGAGCCTCCCTTCCGAGTAGTTACCCTACATTTTATCAAATTCAATAATTTGTAGGGTAACTCAAACGTGTCCGCACGGCATGTGACACTTACCCTGCCGCCCCGCTCTGCCGCGGCGGCATGCGTCTGAACAATGACCCTCTAAGGAGTTCGATACCGATGAGTGACAACGCAAAGCATCTCGCAAAGAAGTGCGTCAAGGACGCGGGGCCGTGCCTCGCACTGTGCTTTGCCGGCGCAGCGGTCGCGCTGCTGGCTGTTCTGGGGCCATTCGACGTGCTCCGAAGTACCAGTTCCCTGCACGTTTGCATGGCCCTTGCCGGCGCCATGATGACCGGCGGCGTGCTCGATCTGGTTTTTTGGGTGCTTGACCCGTTTGGATGGAAGAACGAAGGGTAAGCCCTAAGGGATGGAAGGGCTGGAACGGTTAGCTTAGTAATCGTGCAGAATGTGGGCTAGCGACTTGCAGGGAAGTGGTAATCCGATGACGGTCTATGTGACGGGCGATATTCACAGCGGCCTCGACATGCAAAAGCTGCGCGACTGGGATCTTGGGGATAGTCTGACGAGTGACGACTATCTCATCGTCGCCGGCGATTTTGGCTTTCCCTTGGATTTTTCTGCCGAGGAGTGCGCCGATATTGCTTGGCTGGAGTCGCGCCCCTACACCGTGCTGTTTGTCGACGGCAACCACGAGCGTTTCGATCACTGGGCGGAGCGACCCATGGAGTTGTGGCACGGTGGGCTGACGCAGCGCCTGTCGGATACCTCGCCCATACGGCGCCTGACGCGCGGCGAGGTTTTTGAACTCGACGGCTCAACGATCTTTACCATGGGCGGCGCCACGAGCGTGGACAAGGAATATCGCGTGCCGTATTCCAGTTGGTGGCCGCAGGAGCTGCCGGACGAGCGCAACTTTGGGGAGGCGCGGGCAAGGCTCGACAGCGTGGATTGGAAGGTCGACTACGTAATCACCCACACCTGCTCCACGCGCATGCTCTCGCCCACGCTCTATCCGGCACCCGGCTGGAATTGCCCCGGCGTTGATCGTCTTACTGCATTTTTCGATGAGCTGGAAGACCGCTTGGATTATAAGCGCTGGTACTACGGGCATTTTCATCGGGATGCCAACCCGACCGAGCGCCACACCGTGCTCTATGACTGCATCGTTCGCTTGGGTGACGAACTCCAGCCCTGGGATGTTGCGTAGAGGCGGGGTGGCTGGCTACTCGACCGTTACAGTGATGTTCTCCCGATGCGTACGGATAACATCCCAGCTAAAGTGCTCGACCAGCTGCTCGGCAGAGCGCGGTGTGGCGTCCGGCGCGATGCCCGTTTGCCCGGCGAGCCATCCCAGCAGCGTCTCGGGCGTGCCAAAGCGTGCGCGTAGTTCGCCCAGGTCCAAATCGCGGTCTCGCTTGGAAAGGCGGCGGCCATCCGGCGACATGAGCAGCGGAATGTGTGCGTAGTGCGGCGTTGGAAGTCCCAGCAGATGCTGCAGGTAGATTTGGCGCGGCGTGGAGCCCAGCAGGTCGCATCCGCGCACAACCTCGGTGACGCCCATGGCAGCGTCGTCGACCACCACGGCCAGCTGATAGGCAAACACGCCGTCGCTGCGGCGCACCAAAAAGTCTCCGCACTCGGTGGCGAGTGCCTCGCATTGGGCTCCGTACGTGCGGTCCACGAATTCGATCACGTCGTCTGCGAGGTCGTCGACGACGGGCACGCGCAGGCGCGTGGCCGGAGCGCGCAGGATGCTGCGGCGGGCAACCTCTTCGGCAGAAAGGCCTCGGCAGGCGCCGCGGTAGATGGGCGTGCCGTCGCTCGCGTGCGGTGCGCTCGCGGCATGGAGTTCGGCGCGCGTGCAAAAGCAGGGATAGGTGAGGCCGGCGTCTTGCAGTTGATGCAGAGCACGCTCGTACAGGTCTAGGCGATCATGCTGGTAGTAGGGGCCTTCGTCCCATTCGAGCCCCAGCCAAGCCAGGTCGTCAATCAGTTGGGCGGCAAGCTCCGGCCGCTTACAGCGATCGTCCAGGTCCTCGATGCGCAACACGATGCCGCCGCCCTGGCTGCGGGCCGAAAGCCACGAGCACAGACAGCTGAACACGTTGCCCAGGTGCATGCGGCCCGAGGGCGACGGGGCGAAGCGTCCCACGACGGGGGTGGGCTCTGCCGTTGCCGGTGCGTCCGCGGCGTGTGTTGCTATGTTGCGTGCGTTGATATCCATGCGGACGAGTATAGCGCGGGAGGTGGGGGAGGCACCGGCTCGACAGCTCGATCGCCACCCGCCAGCCCAACCCCTCAAACGACAGAAACCCCGGCAGCTCTTCGCAACTGCCGGGGTTTCCGCGGAAAAGGGGGACATGATCCTCAAGCGAACGGCAAAGGGGCAAACCGTGTTCGCTCAACTGCTTTATGCCCCCTTGCTCGCGGACTCAATCAGTGCGCATGCGGCAACACAAAGCCGCTACACCTGTGACGGAGCTATGAAGTGGTATCTATTGCCGGAGCGGGCTATGCCAAGGAGTGTCCCAGATTGCCGGCAGATAAGGAACGTCCCCAGGTGCCGGCCGCGGGCGTGACTTTCGTCCCGTTTGATACTCCGCTGGCCTAGATGTTCGTCATGTGCGCCCGTAAACGTGGGACAATGGCGTTGCTGGTATCACAGACAAAGGATGTGCCTATGAACGCCCCCGTTGCCAAAACCTGTCGGCAGCGCCTCCTGTTTGCGCGATTCGCTTCCGTCTGCGCGCTCGTTGCGCTTGCGTTGTTGCTGCTGCCTGCCGCCGCGCACGCCGACGGCTACTCCATGACCCAAACCTACATCAGTGCCACGGTCGAGGCCGATGGATCGCTGACCGTTGTCGAGGGACGCCAGTTTGATTTCGACGACGACATCAACGGCGTGTTTTGGGAGATCAATACGGGCACCAACCAGCAGGGCGGCACGGCGGACGTTGACGTGCTGAGTGTCGAGGAAGAGGACACCGCGTTTAACAAAGTCGATAGCGCGAACAAGGGCGATTCTGGTGTCTACACGGTCGAGCAGGCCGGTGACGGCGTAAGGATTAAGGTGTTCAGCCCCCACGAGAGCGGCGACAGCGCGATCTATTACGTGAGCTACACCATGACCGGTGCGGTTATGAACTGGGCCGATACCGCCGAGCTCTACTGGAAGTTCGTGGGCGACGGCTGGTCTGCGGATTCCGACGATGTCGAGATGGAAGTGCGCTTCGCAAATGCCGCTGCCGGGACGGCGGCCGTCAAAGGCGATAACTTCCGCGCATGGGGCCACGGTCCGCTGGCGGGCGACGTGTCGCTCGATGAGGACGAGCCCATGGTCACCTATACCATTCCCTGCGTGCATCAGGGCGAATTCGCCGAGGCACGCATCGCCTTCCCCAGCGACTGGGTGCCGCAGCTTGCCGCCTCGGGCGAAGAGCGCATGTCAACGATCCTGAGCGAAGAGAAGGAATGGGCCGACGAAGCTAACGCCCGCCGCGCTCACGCTCGCATGATTGCCAATGCACTTGCCGTGCTAAGTGTTGTTGCGGCGGTGGCCTTTACCGGCACAATCGTTATGCTCAAGCTGCGCAAGCGCAAGCCCAAGCCGCTTTTCCAGGACGAATATTTCCGCGATGTGCCCTCGGCCGACCATCCCGCCGTGCTTTCGGCCCTCATGAGCTGGAACGAGGTGCCCGATCAGGCATATATCGCCACGCTCATGAAGCTCACTGACGACCGTGTGATCAAGCTGGAGCAGGCGACCGTGACCAAGGCCAAGAAGGGTCTGTTGGGGCGTGAAAAAGAAGAGCAGACGTATCGCGTGACGGTGAGCGATGCGGGCTGGAAGTCGGCCAAGGGCATTGACCACATGGTGCTCAAGGTCTTCTTTGCCGGTGCTAAGCCTGACGAGAACGGCGATCGCTCGCGCACGTTTGACGAGCTGCAGCACTACGTCAAGCAGCACGCTACGCCCGTGGGCGATAAGCTCGAGGACTATCAGAACACCGTTAAGGGCAGGTTGGCCGATAGCGAGTACGTTGCCTCGGACGGCATTGTTGCAATGGTGTTTTGCCTGGTTCTTGGTATCCTGATTGCCTTTGTTCCCGTGGGATCTATCTTCTTTACCGATGGCGCACAGGCGAACATTACCGCCGCGGTTATCTCGGTGCCGATTGTGCTGGTGGGTATCGGCGTGGGCCTTACGTTCCGCCGCTTTACGCCGGAGGGCGCCGAGGTGGCGGCTCGCTGCAAGGCACTTAAGCATTGGCTCGAGGACTTCACTCGTCTAAAGGAAGCCGTCCCCGGCGATCTGGTGCTGTGGAACAAGCTGCTGGTGATGGGCGTGGCGCTGGGTGTTTCCAAGGAAGTGCTGCGTCAGCTTGCCGAGGCCGTGCCGCCCGAGGTGCGCGAGGCCGACGGCTTCTATGACAATTATCCCTGCTACTGGTGGTATTACCATCACTACGGCAACGAGTCTCCGCTCGATTCGTTCAACGATGTGTATCACGAGACCATCCGCGAGCTGGCTTCGAGTTCCGATAGCTCGAGCGGCGGCAGCGGCGGCGGCGGAACGTTCTAACGGTCGTAAATCATGGGATGGGCTTTTCTCGACAGCCGTCGGGGGAAGCCCATCCCATTTTTATGCGCTACCTACGAAGGCTGTCCCCAACGACTAGTCACTGGGAACGTTCCTAAATGACTAGGTATGGCTGCCGGGTTTAGGCTGTTAGGTCGAGTTCGTAGAGGAAGCTTTCGCGCGGCATGTCGTGACGGCGCTCTTCGCGGTTGGCGCGGTGCGTGGCCGTGCGCTTAAAGCCGTGCAGCTCGTAGAACTTCCACGAGCAGTTGGAGTCGGTGTACAGGTGTGCCCTCGTCGCTCCAAGCGAGGACAGGTGCGAGACCGCGGCATCGAGCAGAACCGTGCCAACGCCCAGGCCATGGACATCGCGATCCACGGCAAGCAGCGTGACCTCGTTGTCGTGCGGCAACGGGCTGCTCTCGAGCAGGCGGTTGTTGGTTCGGATGGTTGCGCGCACAAACGAGAGATACTCGGCGCAGGCATCAGGCTCCAGCTCACGCATCTGCGATAGCAGCGCGCGTTCGGTATCCATCCAATGCTCGTTGATAGTGACGCCGGAGTTCTGTCCTGCGCGTGCAAGTGCAATGCCGCGCGCCTCGCCGTCAATCACCGCAACCTGTGAAAACGTCGACGACGAAAGGCAATAGGCGAGGTCGCACGCGGCCTCGAGGCGGTTGTACTCATCGTTATCCGAATTGTTATGCCAAAGCTGCTGCAGAATCAGCGCGATGGCGTCGAAGTCTTCGGTATCAAACGGTCGGTAGAGAACCCGCGAGACCATGGTGCCTCTTTCTTTTGCGGATGCATATCGAGCACAGTTCTACCACGCCATTGGCATCAAATTATGGTGCCCCTGTGTTCCATGAACTCACCGTGCCCAGTGCCGTGCCCATCCCCTCTGCTCGCAAACTTTTTCTGCACATGCGCCCGTTGCGGGGTGCATCGATGCGCTCGATGCGCTACATTAAATCAGTATTTTCAATGCCGCTGCGCGAGCGCTGCAGATCGACGTATCACCGACTCACAGAGCACGGCGGCGTACCAGACAGGAGGACTGCATGGGATCTGATGTGAAGATCGCACGCGCGTTGATCTCGGTTACCGATAAGACGGGCGTCGTCGATTTCGCACGGACGCTGGTCGATGACTTTGGCGTCGAGATCATCTCTACGGGCGGCACGGCTCGTGCCATCGAGGACGCGGGCGTTCCCGTAACCCCCATCGAGGAGTTCACGGGCTACCCCGAGATGATGGACGGCCGCGTTAAGACCCTGCACCCCAAGGTTCACGGCGCGCTGCTGGCCCGCCGCGATTCCGAGCAGCACATGCAGGAGGCCGCTCAGCACGGCATTAAGCTGATCGACCTGGTCGTCGTCAACCTGTACGAGTTCGAGAAGACCGTCGCCAACCCCGAGGTCACCTTCGCGGACGCCATCGAGCACATCGACATCGGTGGCCCCTCCATGCTGCGCTCTGCCGCCAAGAACGCCACGAGCGTTACCGTCATTTCCGACCCGGCCGACTATGATGCCGTCCTGGCCGAGATGCACGAGACCGGTGGCTGCACCACGCTTTCCACCCGTCGTCGCCTGCAGGTGAAGGTCTACCAGACCACCGCCGCCTACGACACGGCTATCTCCCGTTGGCTTGCCGCCCAGGCAAGCGACGTGGCGGACACCTCTGCCAAGCTCGAGATCTCGCTGGAGAAGGTCGACGACCTGCGCTATGGCGAGAACCCGCAGCAGAAGGCTACGGTCTACCGCTTTGTCGAGGGCTGCGAGAACACCGCGAGCTCGCAGTTCCCGCTCGTTGGCTCCGAGCAGATCCAGGGCAAGCCGCTCAGCTACAACAACTATCTGGATGCCGATGCCGCTTGGAACCTGGTCCGCGAGTTCGACGAGCCGGCCTGCGTGATCCTCAAGCACCAGAACCCCTGCGGTTCTGCCGTTGCCGAGGACATCACGGCTGCCTACGACCGCGCCTTCGCCTGCGATCCCAAGAGTGCCTTTGGCGGCATCATTGCCTGCAACCGCGAGGTTCCCTATGAGCTGGTCGAGCACTTTGCCGATCAGAACAAGCAGTTCGTCGAGGTCATCATCGCCCCGAGCTACACTGCCGAGGCGCTCGAGCGCATGGCCAAGCGCCCCAACCTGCGCGTGCTGGCCACCGGCGGCGTGGACCACGGCGCCCAGGTGGAGCTGCGCTCCATCGACGGCGGCATGCTGGTGCAGGAAGTCGACCACGTGACCGAGGATCCCGCGACCTTTACGTTCCCCACCGACCGCAAGCCCACCGACGCCGAGATGGCCGAGCTCGAGTTTGCCTGGAAGGTCTGCAAGGGCGTTAAGTCCAACGCCATCTTGGTTTCCAAGGGCAAGGCCGGCATTGGCATGGGCCCGGGTCAGCCTAACCGCGTTGACTCTGCGCTGCTTGCCTGCGAGCGCGCCGAGGACTTCTGCGAGCGCGAGGGCGTGGAGAAGGGCGGCTTTGCCTGTGCAAGCGACGCGTTCTTCCCGTTCCGCGACAACGTCGACGTTCTTGCTGCACACGGCGTGACCTGCATCATCCAGCCCGGCGGCTCCAAGCGCGACGACGAAAGCATCCAGGCCTGCAATGAGCACAATATTGCTATGGTGTTTACGGGCGCCCGCCACTTTAGGCACTAAGTTTCGCCCCGGGACAAAATAATCTCTGCAAAAGACGGCTGCTCCGTTTGGAGGGCCGTCTTTTTGGTATAAGAGGACGGAATGACTAACACGAAAGGTATGACCATGCCCCAGATTGATGATGCCGAGCTGTTTGGCAATGCCGAGGATCAGCGTGCGTATGAGGACTTTTGCGCCAATCAGGAGGCGGTCGAGAAGTTTACACTCGACAAGCCCGCGCTTGTCTGCCGTTGGCGCATGTCCAACAAAAAGGTGCCCATGCTCAACCGCCACATTCGCGCGCTGTCCGAGCGCCTGGTGCAGGGCGAGCCGCTTACCCATAACATGCTCAGCTGGGCCAAGCAGCACGTTGAGTGGTCGCTTGCCGAGGGCGATTACACCGCACGCGACGGCGTGCTCATGCTGGTGATCGACGTCAACGGCAACGCCGCCATGACGGTGGGGGAGTACGAGCCGCTAACCGATACGTCGGCCAAGGCGCTGCGTGCCCGCTCCGCCGAGGCCCGCTCCGAGGCCGACGAAACCGGCGTGGCGCCCGAGCTGCTCGCCGCCGTCGATAACGGCGAGCTTGCCTTTGTGGCGCCAGCGGACGAGTGCCTGTGCGGCACGGCGACGCTCATCGAGCAGCTGGCCCAGACCAAGGACATCCCGGTCACGCGCGTAGACATCCCCGCTCAGCTCAAGGGTGCGCTGTTCCTGGTGAGCGACGAGCACGGCGTGGTCCCTGCCGACGATACCGATGCCGCTGAGGCGGACGCTGCTATGGTCACCTTCTTCGCCGAAGGCTACGAAAAGCTCCGTGCCCGCCGCTAAACGATTATTCTGGGACGGGGATAAAAATCATTTTGGTTCCCGTTCCCGTCGCGAGCGTAAGGCGGACAAAACGCCCCCGCTCGCGAACAGTTCTGTCACCTTGGCGACGTGCGTGGCGCGCACCTGCAGTTTCGCAGCCATAATGGTGGCAAGACAACCAAGAGGGGAGCGGAATCCATGGCGCTGATATATATCGTTGAGGACGACGAGCCCATTCGTCGCGAGCTTGCCGACATCCTTGCCCGTGCCGGTTTTGAGGTCGAGGCCTGCGAATCGTTCGAGCATGTTTCGCGCGATATTCTCGCCGCCGCGCCCGACCTGGTGCTGCTCGACCTGACGCTTCCCGTCAAGGACGGCCAGCATATCTGCCATGAGGTTCGCCGCGAATCCGAGGTTCCCATCATCGTCCTCACTTCGCGCGCGACCGAGATCGACGAGGTCATGGCCATGACGCTCGGCGCGGACGACTTTGTTCCCAAGCCCTACAGCGCCCGTGTGCTCGTGGCGCGCATCAACGCACTGCTGCGTCGCACCGCGGCGGCAGGCGAGCGCAGCACACTTGTCCACAAGGGGCTGGAGCTCGACCTCGCCCGCTCCATGGTTACCAACACGCAAACCGGCACTAGCACCGAGCTCACCAAAAACGAGCTGCGTATCCTCTCACTGCTTCTGAGCCGCGCGGGCAAGATTGTTTCGCGCTCGGCCATCATGCAGGACCTGTGGGACTCCGACGCCTTCGTGGACGACAATACGCTCACCGTCAACATCAACCGCCTGCGCACCACGCTCGAAAAAATCGGCATCAAGGGGTATTTGACAACGCACCGCGGCCAAGGCTATTCGGTCTAGGGGCCGGCTATGTCGTTTGGCAAGTTCTTTAAAGACGCGCTGCTTCCCGTCGCCGTGTGGACGTGCGGCGTGCTGCTGAGCTGCTTTGTGCTGACGGTCGCCGGTGCACCCGTCTCTATCGTGGTCGTGGCGGTCGGCGTGTCCTTTATCTTTGGCATGCTTGGCATCGTGATCGAATACGCGCGCCGTCGTCGTTTTCTGCGCCAGCTGGAGCGTGCGGCAGAGGAGCTCGAGAGTCCCGCATGGGTGCAGGAGATGGTGCAATGTCCGACCTATGCCGAGGGCGAGCTCGAGTATGAGGTCTTGCGTCGGGTGGGCAAAGCCGCTTGTGACGAGGTTGCCGAAGGCAGGCGCCAGACCGATGACTATCGCGACTATATCGAGAGCTGGGTCCACGAGGCCAAGCTGCCCCTGGCAGCAGCCCATCTGATTTTGGAAAACCTGGACGGCAGCGAAGACGATCTGTCGCGTGTGGATGACCTGGGCCGCGAGCTTGCCCGCGTGGAGCGCTATATCGACCAGGCGCTGTACTATGCGCGCTCGGAAGTCGTGGAGCGCGACTACCTGATTCGCCGCTGGGATCTCAAAACCTTGGTGACGGGCGCGATTAAAGCCAACGCGCGTGAGCTCATCGCGGCGCACGTGGCCCCGGTGTGCGAGAACCTCGACTTTGAGGTCTTTACCGACGAGAAGTGGCTCGAGTTTATTCTGGGCCAGCTCATTCAGAACAGCATTAAATATGCGCGTGAGGACGGCGCAAAGATCGTGTTTTCGGGTGCGTTGCTGGACGAGGGCCTGGCGAGCGAGCGCATCGAGCTTACCGTCGCGGACAACGGCTGCGGCGTGAGCGCGGCCGACCTGCCGCGCGTGTTCGAGAAGGGCTTTACCGGCGACAACGGCCGCACCACCAAGCGCGCAACGGGCATCGGTCTCTATCTGGTGGCGCGCCTGTGCTCCAAGATGGGCATCGACGTCACCGCGGCATCCGAGCCCGGCGAAGGCTTCGTCGTAACGTTCGCCTTCTCGACCAACAAATTCCAATACTTCGAGTAACGCACGCGGCAGACGTCCGCCCAAACAAAAACGTGCCGCCCCAAACGGGACGGCACACCATTTTTCTATCAGACAACTCGTTGAAGTGAGGCTGCGAAGGCCGCGGGGCCGGGAGGGGTTTCCTAAGGGCACATCCCGCAGCCGCAACGCGGCGAGGACGTGCCCGTGGAAACCCCGCAGGCCCCGCGGCCGGTGGGAGAAACGCTACTTCACGACCAAAATGTCGCAGTCCGTGTTGCGCAGCAGGAACGTCGAAATCGAACCCAGCAGCGCATACTTGATCGAGGACAGGCCGCGGGCGCCGCAGAGCACCAGGTCGGGCTTAACCACGTCGAGCATCTCGTCCTTGAGCGTCTCGCGAATGCGGCCGGCGCGAATCATGACCTCGACCTCGGGAATATCGGGATTGGCCTTGGCCTCTTCGAGCTGCTTGGCGATGGAGTTCTTAAATGCCTCCTCTAGGCCGTTGACCAGATCGACCGGATAGGAACCGGCGCTCTCGAGCGCCGTGGAATCGATAACGTGGCCGATGATTAGCTTGGCGCCGTTGTTCGCGGCGACCTTGATGGCGCGTGCGAGCACAAAATCCTGCTGCTCAGTACCGTCGAGTGAAACAAATACCTTGGTGTAGCCCTCGTTCATGGTTTCCTCCTTGGTCTATCGCACGGGCGCGGGGCTCGTGCATCGGGCGGGCGCGGGCGCGTCGGCCGCCGGACACTTTATCTTGTTGCAGTTATACCCAAGGATTTGGGTTTGACCGCTCGCAATTCTGTGAACGGGCGAGTTTTTTGGTAAGGGTAGGCGCAGGCGCGCCGCCAACGGTTGATAATGGGACATCGCCCGCACCGTCCGCAGAACAATATCGGCGGGTGTCTAACGAGGGGGTCCCTTTGGATATTATCGAGCTTCTAAAATCTGCCTTCATGGGCCTGGTCGAGGGCATCACCGAATGGCTGCCTGTTTCGTCGACCGGTCACATGATCTTGGTGGACGAGTTCGTCAAGATGAACGTGAGCGAGACGTTCTGGAATATGTTCCTGGTCGTGATTCAGCTCGGCGCCATTCTGGCCGTCTGTGTGCTGTTCTTCCATGAGCTCAATCCGTTCTCGCCCAGCAAGGGCAAGGAGGGCCGTCGCGACACCTGGGTGCTGTGGGGCAAGATTGTGCTCGGTTGCATTCCTGCGGCGGCGATCGGCCTGCCGCTCAACGACTGGATGGAGGAGCATTTCTACAATGCTCCCGTCGTGGCGCTGGCGCTCATTGTGTACGGCGTGCTGTTTATCGTGATCGAGAACTGGCGCGCGAGCAAGCGCGAGGAAATGGCCGTTGCCGGTTCGTTTGGTTCGCGTGCTGTGGTGTCGGGTGGACGTCCCGCCGGTGCGCACTTTGCGGCGCCCGCCGCGGCTACCGCTGAGGATGAGGATGATGACGAGGATCTGGACTTTGGCTCCATCGCCACGCTCGAGGACCTGAGCTGGAAGACTGCGCTGGGTATCGGCTGCTTCCAGGTGCTTTCGCTGGTGCCTGGTACGTCTCGCTCCGGTTCTACCATCATCGGCGGCCTGCTTTTGGGCTGCACGCGTTCGGTGGCGTCCAAGTTTACGTTCTTCCTGGCCATCCCTGTTATGTTTGGCGCGAGTGCGCTCAAGCTGGTCAAGTACTTCATCAAGGGCGGCACGTTCGGCGCCAACGAGGTCGCTATCTTGGGCGTGGGCTGCGTTGTGGCCTTTGTGGTTTCGCTCATCGCCATCAAGTGGCTCATGGGCTTCGTCCGCCGTCACGACTTTAAGTGCTTCGGTGTTTACCGCATCATCCTGGGCATCGTAGTGCTCGCATATTTCTTCGTTCTGGAGCCGATGCTCGGCCTCTAACTTAGTCGACGCTGCGCGGCGGCCGGGGCGACAACTTGTCATTCAAAGGGGGTGGCATGACCAAAAGGTCTATGCCGCCCTTTTGGTGCAATGGGGACAGGTTACTTTGCGCCAAATCCGCTGGAGCGGGCCTGACGGTGACGCACGGAGTCGTGGTGTGATTTGCGTCGGCGTCCGCGCGGCTCGGTATACTGGTACGGCTCAAACTATGGCGCTGCCCGCAGGCGCGCCGTCCGTCAGATGAGGAGTCGCCCATGACCCAGCCCTTGCCCTGGGAAAAGAACGCCGCAGTACCCGTGCCGCCCACGCCGGAACCCGTGCCGCTCGATGCATACACCGCCCCCGCTGCGCCGGAGCCCGAGCTCGTCCCGCTCGACATCTACGACGCTCCCGCGCCGGCACCCAAACCCGTCAAGCCGCTTGTCGACATCGACAGCCTTAATCCCGCCCAGCGCGAGGCGGTCCTGACCACCGAGGGTCCGTTGCTGGTCCTTGCCGGCGCCGGCTCGGGCAAGACCCGCGTCTTGACCTTCCGCATCGCACATATGCTCGGCGACCTGGGCGTTAAGCCCTGGCAGATCCTTGCCATCACGTTTACCAACAAGGCCGCGGCCGAGATGCGCGAGCGTCTGGCGGCACTCATCCCCAGCGGTACCCGCGGCATGTGGGTGTGCACCTTCCATGCTATGTGCGTGCGCATGCTGCGCGAGGACGCTGACCTGCTGGGCTACACCGGTCAGTTCACCATCTACGATGACGACGATTCCAAGCGCATGGTGCGCGATATTATGCAGGCGCTCGGCATTGAGCAAAAGCAATTCCCCATCAATATGATCCGCAGCAAGATCAGTTCGGCCAAAAACGCCATGATCGGCCCCGAGGACATGCTCAAATCCGCCGACAGCCCCAACGACAAAAAGGCCGCGCAGGTCTACCTGGAGCTGGAACGCCGCCTGCGCGCCGCCAACGCGATGGACTTCGACGACCTGCTCGTGCGCACGCTTGAGCTGCTGCGCACCCGCCCCGAGGTGCTCGATAAGTACCAAGAGCGTTTCCGCTACATTAGCGTCGACGAGTATCAGGACACCAACCACGTCCAGTACGAGATCGCCAACCTGCTGGCCGCCAAGTACCAAAACCTCATGGTCGTGGGCGACGACGACCAGTCCATTTACAGCTGGCGCGGTGCCGACATCACCAACATCCTGGACTTTGAGAAGGACTTTAAAAACTGCAAGACCGTCAAGCTGGAGCAGAACTACCGCTCCACGGGTCATATCCTGAGCGCCGCCAACGCCGTGGTGCGTCACAACTCGCAGCGCAAGGACAAACGCCTGTTTACGGCCGAGGGCGACGGCGAGAAGATCCAGGCCTTCCAGGCAAGCGACGAGCGCGACGAGGGCCGCTGGATTGCCGGCGAGATCGAAAAGCTGCACTCCAAGGGCACGAGTTACGACGATATCGCCGTGTTCTACCGCACCAACGCCCAGTCGCGTATCCTCGAAGATATGTTCCTGCGCGCAGGCGTGCCCTACAAGATTGTGGGCGGCACGCGATTCTTCGATCGTGCCGAGATCCGCGACGTCATGGCCTACCTCAAGATGATCGTGAACCCGGCAGACGAGATGAGCGTCAAGCGCGTCATCAACACGCCGCGCCGCGGCATCGGCTCCACCTCGATCCAAAAGATTGAGCAGCTGGCGCGCGACAACCGTTGCTCGTTCTTCCAGGCTTGCGAGATCGCAACGGCCGAGACGGGCATGTTTAGCGCCAAGGTGCGCAATGGCCTGTCGAGCTTTGTGTCGCTGGTGCGCGAGGGCCGTCGCATGGATGGCGAGCTCAAGGACGTCGTCGAGATGATTGTCGACAAGACGGGCCTGCTGCAGGCATTCCGCGCCGAGGGCACCATGGAGTCCGAGAGCCGCGCCGAGAACATCCAGGAATTCCTGGGCGTCGCCGCCGAATTTGAGGAGACGCACGAGGATATCGAGGGGACGCTCGAGAGCCTAGAAGAGCTGCGTGCGGCTGGCGTTGCCGACGTGCCTGCCGGCGCCGAGCCCGAGCCCGTCGTGGTGAGCGCGCCTGCGCCCGAACCGGGGCCATCTGCTCCGGCATCCTCGTTTGAGGCACTCGTCGGCGCGCGCGATGCCGCGGGCTCCAGTCCGCTCGATAGCCTAGCCGCCCCGGCGCTCTCGCCGCAGGATGCCCTGGCTGCCGCCATCGCAGGCAATGCGTATGCCGCGCCGACAGAGCTGCCGGTGGGTGCCGTACATGCCGACGAGATCGAGCGCACCTACGGTCCGCTTACCTGTAAGGCACTGCCGGCACTCATGGAGTGGCTGGGCCTGCGCTCCGACTTGGATTCCCTGGCCGGCGAGACGCATGCCATTACCATGATGACCATCCACTCCGCCAAGGGCCTGGAGTTCCCGGCGGTGTTCGTGGCCGGCATGGAGGAGGGTATCTTCCCGCACGTGCACGACTTTGGCGGTAGTGACGATCCGGGCAAGCTCGAGGAGGAGCGTCGCTTGGCCTACGTCGCCATCACGCGCGCCCGTAAGCGCCTGTTCTTGACCTATGCGGCCACGCGTCGCACCTACGGCTCGACCTCTGCCAACCCGCGCTCGCGCTTCCTCAACGAGATTCCGTTTGAGGACATCGAGTTTAGCGGTATCGGTTCTGCCGGTTTTGAGGGCACGGGCTGGGAGAAGCGCGGCGACCGTCACGGCACGTTTGGCTCGGGTATGGGCTCGGATATGTATGGCGGCAAGGTGTTTGGCTCGCATACGCGCTCGACCGGCGGCTCTGGATCGCGCAGCGGATCGAGCTTCGATGACTTCTTTGGCGGCAGCACTTATGGCACCGAGCGCCATCGTGGGGTTTCGCCCGACGCCGGCCGTGTTGCCTCGACCTTTGGCTCGGGCGCGTCGCGAGCCAAAAAGCCGTCATCCAAGGTGTCGCCGACGGTGGAGCGCAAGGTCGATCGCGCCAGCGCATCGCAGGACTTTGCCGCGGGCGATACCGTGAGTCATAAGACCTTTGGCACGGGCACCGTGATCTCGGTCGCTGGAGACATGATCGAGGTCCAATTCGAAAAGACCGGCCAGACCAAAAAGCTTATGAAAGGTTTTGCACCGATCGTCAAGCTGTCGTGATTCCGGCGGACCTGGGCGGGCGTATAGGGCAACATCGCCTGCTCGGGCAGGCGA
>CABSDO010000008.1 GCA_902476475.1 uncultured Collinsella sp.
CGTCTTGCGCAATGCAAGCGTTCATTGCTGGCTATTGCGAAATATCATTGATAAACAAAGAATGCCCGCCGGTATCACACGTACCGGCGGGCATTCTTTTGTAAACGGAGTCTTCTGTCGATACAAAGCCCTATGCCTCGCGCTCGACCTCGCTCACACACTCATTTTTGATGGTACCGACGAGCGCCTGCAGCGCATCGACGACATGCGGGCGAATGTCCCCGCCAATGAGCACGAGCATGATGTCGTCGCCCACGGTAAGCTCGCCACTCGCCAGCCACACACGCACATAGCCGATACCCGGCATCGTGCGCGTCGCCTCGATAGCGGCCTGCACCTTATCGGCATCAAAGCCGAACACCATGCCGCCCACCTTATGTCCGGGCGCCACGCCATCGGTCTTAACCCCACGCACCTCGGCCTTGGGCGTCGCACGCACCACGCCGTTGTGTGTCAGGTACATCCCACAATCAGCCGCCGAAACATCGGCCTTGGCTTCGCGCAGCCAAGCATCAACCGAAGGCATCGATTTGCCACTTTCAAGCATCATTTCCCCCTTTTTTCCGTCGCCGAGTAGCTAATTTGGGACGGGGCTCTTTTAGCTGCCCCAGTCACCTAACCCAGCAAAATCATTCTGCATACCTGGGGCAGCTAAAAGAGCCCCGTCCCAAATTAGCTACTCTCGAACAACTTATTCCTCGACCGGCGTGAGCACCATGACTGCGCGCGTATTGCTAAATGACAGCGAGCGACAGGTCACAAGCGTTACGACCTTGGTTGCCGAAGCGGCACGATCGGTGGCATCGCTCGCCACGGCAGAGGCACCGTCGAGCATCTCGGACAGGTAATTCGTCAGCCCGTCGTCGCCCTCAAAGTTGGGCGTGCGCGCCTTGGCATACGTGTCCTCGACCACCTTGGTCGCCAGTGGGCGCAACTTATACGTCGCATCGCGCGTGATGTAGTACACGTATTCCATGCTGTCGAACGTCGCCTGATCGGTCGTGTTCGAAATCACGTTGAACATTGACCCGTCGTTCATGTGGTGACCGTAAATCGTGGTCTGCTGATCCACCATGCCCGGCGCAGTATCGTCGCTATCCAAGAAGATGGCTCCCGACGCATTGGCAGTGCCGTCGAACAGCGTGTTGAGGTACTTGGAGTTGTTGTTGGTCTGTACCACGGGATAGTTGATATTGGTGCCGGGTGCGTAAATCCACCCCACAACCTCGGGATTTGTCTGAGCGAGCGCATTGAAGTCGATAATTGGCACGCCGCTGGCGTCCTTGTCGCTCACATATTGCTTTTCGATCTTTTGATATGACTCGCTCGCCTGTTTGTAGCCAATCTGAGCGTTGATAAAGATGGCGGCCGCAGCAACGATCAGGCCAATGCCGATGATGATGAGCAGAATGGGAATGACGGAGCGGCGCTTTTTGCGCGGCGGCTCGGTATAGCTCGATGGCGCGGTATGCGCCGAAGAGCGAGGTGACCTCTTGGCCGTACTGTATGACGAAGGGCGATATGCAGCAGGCGTATCCTGACGGCGATGCTTCGCCGGCGTCACGGGGCGCGGCGCACGCGGCTGCTGAGGAGAGGATGTCCAACCCTGCTGCGGCGCGTGGGCTGCTCCCGACTTGGCTGGATCGGGAATCCGAGAAGCCGAAAAACGCTTTCCCTGATAGTCGGACATGGCTCTCCTTGTGCTGCAAATGGACTGGCAGAGCGCTTAGGCGTCAGCCATCTCTTGCTTCATTTTCTCGATAACCTTGCGGTACTCGGGGTCGCATGCGCCCAGAATCTGCGTGGCGTAAATGGCAGCGTTCTTGGCACCGTTGATGGCCACACAGGCAACGGGCACGCCCGAAGGCATCTGCACCATCGACAGCAGCGAGTCCATACCACCCAGATCGCTCGTCTTCATAGGCACGCCGATAACCGGCAGCGGGGTAAACGCAGCCACGACACCGCCCAGGTGAGCAGCCTTGCCAGCAGCAGCGATAATCACCTTGATACCGCGGTCGGCAGCAGTCGAGGCCCACTCATGGACCTTCGCCGGCGTGCGGTGCGCGCTTGCAATGACGAGCTCATAGGGCACGCCCAGTGCCTCGAGCTCGGCGGTGCAACCTTCCATAACGCCCAGATCGGACTTGGAGCCCATGATGATCCCGACAACCGGCTTCTGATCTGCCATAAACAAAGACCTCCTGTTGAGAGCGGTGACGCAGCGAATCCGCGACCCTTAACTACTGAGAGTAGTATAGCTGCTCCCGTCCCTGCGGTCTTTGTGGTGGCGGCTGAGCCTTTCCCTCGGGAACTGGGCTTCGCGAAGTTTCCCGAGGGAAAGGCTCAGCCGCCACCCTGCGACCTACCGGATATTGCCATGACGTACGTTGGCTGAATTATTAGTGTGGGCCCTGCCGTTCGAACGAACGGCAGGGCCCACACTCACTTTTTATTCAGCCCTAGTCATCGCGCAAAGCCCCTTCCACAGCACACGGTGCACCCGAGTCACCGAAGGCCGGGACGGAGGGGGCCGAGCTTCCCACTGAGCGACTCTGCTTGCAGCCGGAGCGAAAGGGGGAAATCTCGGCCCCTCCCGCCCCGGCCGGACAGGTCAATCTACACCGTGTACTGCGGCAGGTCCTGCAGGGCGATGACGTCCATGCCCATGTCGTTGGCGCTGCCGTGACCCTGCTGGTCCTCACGCACCGCCTCGATGGCGCTCACGTACGTGTTGGCCGCGGACATCGCAGTCACGCAGGTCACACCGCGACGCACGGCCTCGGTGCGCAGCAGGTAGCCGTCGCCACGCGAACCCGGGCCGTACGGCGTGTTGACGATTACCGCAATCTTGCCGTCGGCGATCAGGTCGCCGATGTTGGGACGCTCGCCGTCGTGCGGGCCGCTGATCTTCTCCACGACCTCGCAGGTCACGTTACCGCCGCGCAGCACGCGTGCCGTGCCCTCGGTGGAGCAGATGTCAAAGCCCAGGTAGCGCAGGATACGCGCAACCGAAAGGATGTGGCGCTTGTCGCGGTCGCACACGCTGATGAACACCTTGCCGCTGCTAGGATCGGGCAGCTTGTAATCGATCGCCAGCTGCGTCTTGGCGTATGCCTCGGGATAGCTCTTGGCGATGCCCATGACCTCGCCCGTCGACTTCATCTCGGGCCCCAGGATAACGTCGGCTCCCGGGAAACGGCCCCAGGGCATAACGGCTTCCTTCATGCAGAACCAATCGAGCTGACGCTCGTCGCTCGGCAGGCCCAGGCTCGCGATAGAATCGCCTGCCATGATACGCGCCGCGCACTTGGCCAGCGGCACGCCGGTGGCCTTGGAGATAAACGGCACGGTGCGGCTCGCGCGCGGGTTTGCCTCGATCACGTAGACGGTCTCGCCCTTGATGGCATACTGCACGTTGACCAAGCCGCGTACGCCCAGCGCCATCGCGATGCGGCGCGTGGTCTCGCGAAGCTTTGCCTGCAGGCTCTCGCTAAAGCTGAACGGCGGGATGCAGGTCGCAGAGTCGCCGGAGTGAATACCGGCCTCCTCGATATGCTCCAAGATACCGCCGATGTAGACCTCTTCGCCGTCGCACAGGGCGTCGACGTCGGACTCGATCGCACCCTCCAGGAAGCGGTCCAGATACACCGGGTAGTCGGGGCTAATGCGCGCAGCCTCTGCCATGTAATCGCGCAGATGCTCGGCATCGTAGGCGATCATCATGCCGCGGCCGCCCAGCACGTAGCTCGGACGCACCAGCAGCGGGTAGCCGATGTGCGCGGCCACGGCCTCGGCCTCCTCAAACGAGGTGGCCTGGCCCGCCGGCGGATACATGATGCCTAGCTTGTCGAGCAGAGCGGCGAAGTGCTCGCGGTCCTCGGCAAAGTCGATGGCATCGGGCTTGGTGCCCATAATGTTCACGCCGCTCTCCTCGAGCATGCGCGCCAGCTTAAGCGGGGTCTGGCCGCCGAGCGTCACCACGACGCCGTCGGGTCGCTCAACATCGATGACATCCATGACGTCCTCGTAGGTGAGCGGCTCAAAGTAAAGGCGGTCGGACGTGTCGTAGTCAGTCGAGACGGTCTCGGGGTTGCAGTTGACCATGATGGTCTCGAAGCCGCGGGCCGCCAGCGCGTAGCTCGCGTGCACGCAGCAGTAATCGAACTCGATACCCTGACCAATGCGGTTGGGGCCGGCGCCCAGGATCATCGCCTTGGGCTTGTCCGCCGGCGTGGTCTCGTCGGGGGCAACGCACTTCTTGGCATCCGGGCTCGTGCGGTAGATGTTCTCGTACGTCTTGTAGTGGTACTCCGTGGCGCTCGAGAACTCGGCGGCGCAGGTGTCGACCGTCTTCATGCTGGGAACCACGCCCAGGCCCTTGCGGTAGGCGCGCACAAAGCGCTCATCGGAGCCGGTCAGCGCGGCAATCTCGGCGTCACTCGTGCCATACTGCTTGAGCAGGCGCATCGCGTCGGCGTCAATGTCCTCCACACGCAGGCCGCGGATGCTCTCCTGGACCTGCACCATATCGTTGATGCGGTTGAGGTACCACGGATCGATGCCGCAGACGGCATGGATGCGGGCGATGTCCCAGCCACGGCGCAGGGCCTCGACCACAAAGAAGATGCGGTGCTCAGTCGGGGTTGCCACGGCCTGAGCGAGCTCATCGTCGCTCAGCTTGTCGGCACCCTCCTTGCCACCGGCGCAGATACCCTGGTGACCGTCCTCCAGCGAACGCATGGCCTTGCCGAAGGCCTCCTCGAAGGTGCGGCCAATCGCCATAATCTCGCCCACGGCCTTCATGCGCGTGGTGAGCGTGGGGTCGGTACCCTTGAACTTCTCGAAGGCAAAGCGCGGCACCTTAACGACGCAGTAGTCGATCGTGGGCTCAAAGCAGGCGGGCGTTGCTTTGGTGATGTCGTTGACGATCTCGTCGAGCGTGTAGCCTACAGCCAGGCGCGCGGCGGCCTTGGCAATGGGGAAACCCGTGGCCTTGGAGGCCAGCGCGGACGAACGGCTCACGCGCGGGTTCATCTCGATGACGATCAGGCGGCCGGTCTGGGGGTTCACGGCAAACTGCACGTTGGAGCCACCGGTCTCGACGCCGATCTTCTCCAAGATGGCGAGCGAGGCGACACGCATGCGCTGATACTCAAGGTCGGAGAGCGTCTGCGCCGGCGCCACGGTGATGGAGTCGCCGGTATGCACGCCCATGGGGTCGAGATTCTCGATGGAGCACACGATGATGCCGTTGCCGGCGTGATCACGCATGACCTCCATCTCATACTCTTTCCAGCCCTCGATGGACTCCTCAACCAGCACCTCGTGGGCAGGCGAGAGCTCCAGGCCCTGGCTCACGATGGAGACGAGCTCCTCGTGGGTGTGAGCGATGCCGCCGCCGGCGCCGCCGAGGGTAAAGCTCGGGCGCAGTACGCAGGGATAGCCCACGCGCTCGGCGATAGCCTCGGCGTCGGCCACGCTGTAGGCATAGCCCGAGCGCGCGACTTCCAGGCCGATCTCGGCCATGGCCTCGTTAAAGAGCTTGCGGTCCTCGCCGCGCTCGATGGCGGCCAGGTCGCAGCCGATCATCTCGACGCCGTACTTGTCGAGCGTGCCGTCTTTCGCCAGCTCGACGGCGGCGTTCAGACCGGTCTGGCCGCCCAGCGTGGGCAGCAGCGCGTCCGGACGCTCTTTCTTGATCACGCGCTCGATAAACTCGGCGGTGATGGGCTCGACATAGGTGCGGTCGGCAAGACCCGGGTCGGTCATGATGGTCGCCGGGTTGGAGTTGACCAGGATGACCTCAAAGCCATCCTCCTTGAGCACCTTGCAGGCCTGGGCGCCGGAGTAGTCGAACTCACATGCCTGGCCAATAACGATGGGGCCCGAACCAATGACAAGGATGCGCTTGATGTCAGTACGTTTCGGCATGTTAGTTCTCCTCGGTCTCGGTCGCGGCGGTCTCGGCAAAATTCCAGCCAGCCAGGCGGTCCTTCGCGGTGTCGATGTCCAGGTAGCTCTCCTCGCCGTCCATGAGTCGCGTAAAGGCGGTAAAGAGATAGTGGGCATCGGTGGGGCCAGGCGAGGCCTCGGGGTGGTACTGGACCGAGAAGCACGGGGCGTCGAGCAGCTGGATGCCCTCGGCGGTGCCGTCGTTGAGGTTCACATGTGTCAGGCGAATGCGACCAAAGCGCTCGTTCATCACGACCGGCGCGATTCCGCGGCGCACCCAGACGCGCAGATCTCCATCGGCCGCATGCTCGGTCTCGCCGCCGGAAAGCTCGGGGACAAGCTTGCCCAAGCTGGGGAACAGCAGGCCAAAGCCATGGTTTTGTGCGGTGATCTCCACGCGACGGCTTACCAGGTTCATGACCGGCTGGTTGCCACCGCGGTGACCGAACTTAAGCTTTTCCATCTGGGCGCCGCAGGCCAGGCTGATCATCTGGTGACCAAGACAAATACCAAAGACCGGCACCTTGCCGATCAGCTGCTGCACCTGCTCGTAGGTCTCCACCACGGCGTCGGGGTCGCCGGGGCCATTGGACAAGAAGACACCGTCGGGATTCATGTCGAGCACCTCGCTCGCGGGCGTATCCCACGGCACGACGGTAAGATCGCAGCCGGCGCGGACCAGCCCCTCCAGAATGCCGCGCTTCACACCGCAGTCGTAGGCGACCACTTTGTGACGGGCAGGAGCGGCGGCCGAAAGCGCAAAGTCATGCGTGGCAGGCAGGTCGGCGGCCACAAACTCGTGAGGCGCGGGGCAGCTTACGGTCTTGACCAGGTTCTCGCCTACCAGCGTGGGCGCTGCGGCCAGACGCTCGGCAAGCTCGTCGACGTCGAAGATCTCGGTCGAGATAATGCCCATCTTGGAACCATTGTCGCGCAGATGGCGCACCAGAGCGCGGGTGTCGACACCCTCGATAGCGACGATGCCGTGAGCGCGCAGGTACTCCGGCACGCTGACGGCCGAGCGCCAGTTAGAAGGCGTGGCGCACATGTCGCGAACGATCATGCCGCGCATAGCCGGAGCGCTCGCGGAGCGCACGGCGTCGCCGGGGAAGGCCGACTGGACGTCGGTCTCGTCGATACCGTAGTTGCCGATCTGCGGATAGGTCATGGTTACGATTTGGCCGGCATAACTCGGGTCGGTCATGACCTCAAAGTAGCCCTCGAGCGAGGTGTTGAAGCAGACTTCGCCGGTCGCGGTGCCCTCGGCGCCGCATGCACGTCCATAAAAAATGGTCCCATCCTCAAGATACAGGATGCAGGGACCGCAGGTGCCCTTGCTGGTTTTGGCCAGCATACGCTGGCAAAGTTCGCTGGGCGCGAAGGTGCGGGCGGCAGTGCCCGCGGTATGGTTGTTCGCCATAATTCTCCTTCCCGGTCTCACAGGACCGGCTTAAAGGTGTGTAGTTAGGCCTCGCGGTATTGTAACCGCAAGCATGCCTCATGGCGTTAATTTCATTGAAATGTTTACGAAATGATAATTATGACTTTCTATGCATAATGATTTTATAATCCCCGTCCCAGAAAAATCATCCCGCGTGGGCTTGTGGCTCACGCGGGATGATGGCCTCTTACTTTTTCTTGTCCTGCTCCAGCAGTTCGGACGGTGTTCGGTCGGGCTTGCCGCCGCGGAAAATCTCGCGGCCATGCAGACGATGCTCCAGGTCACGTTCGGCCTTTTCCTCGTCAATCTTGGTCTGGCTCACCACCGGGTCCTCAATCAACGACGACACCGAGTTCACCTGCTTCTGAATGCGCTCGGCGATGGTGTCATCCATACTCACGATGCGCATCTTCCAGTCGATATTCGTGGCGTTGGATGAACTCTTGGTCCACACGAACGTCAGGATGGCGCTCTGGTGGCCGTGGGCGGGAAACATGCCAAAGAAGGAATCGTGCTGAATGTTGCTATCCTCGTCGATATAGGCGTGAACGTTATACACCACGCGGTCGATCTTATCGTTGAGCAGCGCGTTGGTCGCAAGCGCCGCGGCCTGGATCTGACCATTGGACAGCAGCTCGAGCTCGTTGGCAGACGATGTGTCCAACACCGTCACCTCGACCGTGCCCGTACGCTCATCGGCTTCATCGACGGTAAAGTCGAGCGGGAACTGCGTAAAGCCGTTGCCCCACTCAAGGCCGCCCTTCAGCGCCGTCGAAACGGTATCGACCGAAACGCTCTCGGACAGGTTGGCGGTGTTCAGACGACGCATCACGCCGTAGCCGACCTGCATGCCCACGATCAGCACCAAAATACCAATGACCACGGCCATCGCGGTCTTCGTAATGGTATGGCTCACCTGCGAACCCGAAGGATCGTCCTCGGACAGCGGGTCGATATGTTTTGCCTGGCTCGCGCGGTCCTCGCTGCGCAGCTGCGCTAGCGCAGCTTTGTCACCGCGCTTGGCCGCAGCCTCCTTCTCACGCATGCGCTCGGTTCGCTTTTTGGCAAGCGTGGGATCCAAGACACCGGATGCATCGATTTCGGAGAATAACTCCGTCACTTCTTCCGGAGTCAAAGGGTTCTTGTCAGCCATAAACTTCCTGTCATATCAATCAGTCGAGCTCGTGCGCACGCGCACCTTCGAACTGCATTCGATAGTAACGGGCATAGGTGCCGCCACGGGCGAGAAGCTGTTCATGCGTGCCACGTTCCACAACGCGACCATGCTCAACGGTCGCAATCTCATCGGCATGTTTAATAGTCGAGAGGCGGTGGGCGATGATAATCGTGGTGCGGCCGCGTGCCAGCTCTTCGAGCGACTCCTGGACTGCCTCCTCGCTCTCGTTATCCAAAGCACTCGTCGCCTCGTCCAAAATCAGGATCTTGGGGTTCTTGAGAAACACGCGCGCGATGGCAACACGCTGCTTCTGTCCGCCCGAAAGACGGCTGCCACGCTCGCCCACCACGGTGTCGTAGCCCTGTGGAAGCGACTCGATAAAGGAATCGATGTTGGCGCGACGGGCGGCCTCGGCGATCTCTTCCGCTGTAGCGCCCGGCTTGCCGTAGGCGATGTTCTCGCCAATCGTACCGTCAAACAGATAGACATCCTGCTGCACCAGGCCGATGGCACGGCGCAGGCTCTGCTGCGTCACATCGCGCACGTCTTGGCCGTCGATGCTAATGGATCCGGCAGCCACGTCATAAAAGCGCGGCAGCAGCGAACAGGTCGTGGACTTGCCACCGCCCGAAGGGCCAACCAAAGCGATGGTCTGCCCGGGCTTGATGGACAGGTCCATATGGTCGATAACGGGACGCTCGTCGGCATCGCCCTCGCCCAGCTCAACATCCTCGTAGTTAAAGCACACGTCGTGATACTCCACGGCGCCGGCAGTCACCTGCAGATCCGTGGCGCCCGGCTTGTCCTGGATATCCGGCGCGGTCGAGAGCACCTCGTCCATACGCCTAAAGCCGGCGATAGCCTTCTGATACGTTTCGGCCGAATTGACGAGTGTCTCGAGCGGCGTGCAGAACAGCGAAATGTAGAGCGCGAAGGTCGCCATATCGACCGCCTGCAGCTGTCCCTGGGCGACCAGCCAGCCGCCCAGCAGCACCACGATCACATAGAGCACACCCGAGAGCAGGCCATACGTCGCGGTATAGACGCCCATGGCGTGATACATGTTCTCCTTGGACGAAAGATAGCGATTGTTGGAGGCGCGGAACTTGAAGCGTTCGGTCTCCTCATTGGCAAAGCTCTTGACCACGCGCATGCCCGCCAGCGAATCCTGCAGCTGCGCATTGATGCCGCTGATCTTTTTGCGGTTGTCGCTAAAGACCTCGCGCATGCGCATGTTCTGCCAAAACATGATGACCGCAAACGCCGCCGTCACCACGGCCATGGCGAGCGCCAGCACCGGGGCGATGGTAAAGAGAATCACAGACGATCCGATAATCTCGATGCCGCAGATGATGATCCACTCGGGCACGTGGTGCGCCGCCTCGCAGATATCGAACAGGTCGTTGACCACGCGGCTCATCATGTCGCCCGAGCTGTTGCGGTCGAAGTACGCAAAGCTAAAGCGCTCGTACTGGTCGAACAGGTCCTCGCGCATCTTGGACTCCATGCGCGCGCCCATCACGTGACCCCAATAGCTCACAAAGTAGCGGCAGGCGCAGCGGACGGCATACATCAACACCAAGCCCACCGCGATCATGCCGAGCGCCTGCATAATGGCAGCCTGACCCTGAGTAAACAGCCCACCGGTCAAATTGCGCAGAATAATGGGGAACGCCAGGTCAATGGCGGCAAGCACCAGAGCACAAACAGTATCAGCAACAAAAAGCCCCATCTGGGGCTTGTAATACGAAAGAAACCTCTTAAACATAGTCACCTTACGCGGTTTTACCAAACCGCGTTTCGTCTCGACGCTGTAAGTGCTCCATTTGGACAATCTGGCCTTCAATCGTCGGTCGCGTATATCCATACGCTTCCCCCCTCTTTTAGGCCACCTTGCCTCAAATGGAGCACTTTCGCTGATTTACACAAACCTGCGGGATCATCCCCGCTCGTTACAGCTCTGCCCCGCCTAGTCGGTGAGCGATGCTGTCACAGGCCAAGGCGCCTACTACGGTCTTGGCGTCTTCGATCTTGCCGTCGAGCACGGCGTCGATCAGCTCGTGCAGCGGCACCAGGTCAACGTTGACAAACTCGTCATCATCGGGGTTGGGCGCATCAAACTCGAGCTTGGTAGCCAAGTAGATGTGGATGATCTCATCGCAAAAACCGCAGGACGTGACAATCGACGTCAAAAAGCGAATACGACCGGCCCTAAAGCCCGTCTCCTCATGCAGTTCGCGCTTGGCGCAATCGAGCGGGTCCTCGTCTGGATCGAGCTTGCCGGCGGGAATCTCGACCGTCACGCGGTCGATGGCGGTGCGGTACTGACGCACCAGTACGATCTTGCCGCTCTCGGTCAGCGCCACAACGGCCGCCGCACCCGGATGGCGAACGATATCGCGGGCGTTGCGGTGACCGTTGGGCAGCTCAACCTCAAGACGGTGGACATCGAGGATCTTGCCCTTCCAGGCGCACTCCTCCGAAAGAATCTTCTCGTGCAGCTCGGCATCGTGCGGGTCGTCGTCGCCCAGCACCAGCGCCGGCTCGTCAGCGACCTCGCCGCCAGGCTCGCCCTCGGCGTGCCCATACATGCGGCTGTCCTCTTCGACGATCTGCGCGTCCACGAGCTCTTCGTTCTTCTCGTCCATCCGTCTCATTCCTCTCGGATTTTAGGCATCCCAGGCATCGCGGCCTCGCAGCGCGCGCAGGCCGATGTCGTGACGCAGGGTCTTGCCCTCAAAATCAATCTTCTCGCAGGCCTCGTAGGCAAGGTTGCGAGCGTTCTCGAACGTGTCGCCCAGAGCGGTCACGGCAAGCACGCGGCCACCATTGGTCACGAGCTGGCCGTCCACCACGGCAGTGCCCGCGTGGTACACAGTCACGTTCTCCATGGCCTCGGCATCCTCAATACCGGTGATGACCTTGCCCTTCTCGTAGCTGCCGGGATAGCCCGCGCTCGTCAGGACAACGGCCACGGCCCACTCGTCGCGCCAGTCGAGTTCAATCTGATCGAGCTCGCAGTTGGCACAAGCCAGCATGACCTCAACCAGGTCGTTCTTAAGGCGCGGCAGCACGACCTGCGTCTCGGGATCACCAAAGCGGGCGTTGAACTCCAGTACCTTGGGGCCGGCGGGGGTGAGCATAAAGCCGCCATACAGGCAGCCGCGGTAGTCGATGCCCTCGGCAGCAAGCTCGGCCACGGTCTGTTCCATGACCTTTATCATCGTGGCGTGCTCCTCGTCAGTCACGATGGGCACCGGGCTGTAGACGCCCATGCCACCGGTGTTGGGGCCCTTGTCGCCCTCGAGCGCGCGCTTGTGGTCCTGCGAGGTGGCCATGGGGCGCACGGTCTTGCCGTCGGTAAAGGCCAGCAGCGAGCACTCGGGGCCAACGAGCATCTCCTCGATAACCACGGTGCTGCCGGCATCGCCAAAGGTGCCGCCAAAGCACTCGCGCACGGCCTCCTCGGCCTGCTCAAGTTCGGTCGCCACGATAACGCCCTTGCCCGCGGCAAGGCCGTCGGCCTTGACGACCAGCGGGGCGCCCTGCTCGCGCACGTAGGCGAGAGCCGAAGCCTCGTCGGTAAACGAGCCGTAGGCTGCCGTCGGGATACCGGCGCGCTCCATGAGCTGCTTGGAGAACAGCTTGGAGCCCTCCATCTGGGCGCCCTCGGCACCCGGGCCAAAGCAGGGAATACCCGCCGCGCGCACGGCGTCGGCCACGCCCGCCACGAGCGGAGCCTCGGGGCCAATTACCACGAGTCCGCATCCGTGGCTCTGCGCAAACGCCGCCACGGCCGCAGGATCGCAGTCGTCGAGAACAGCGTTCTCGCCGCAGCTCGCGGTGCCGCCGTTGCCCGGCGCAATGTAGAGCTTGCCGGCGCGCGGTGATGCTGCGAGCTTAGCTGCCAAAGCATGCTCACGGCCGCCGCTGCCCAACAACAGGATGTCGATGGTTTGAGTGTCCGCCTTCAAGGGTGCCTCCTCTATGGATGAATGGCCCGCTCCGCGCGAGCCCTTTGCAAGCAAATATACCCCTCGGCCGCCCGTCCGGGCTGCAAAGGGGTATATCGCAATAACCAAATAGTCCCGATTACTTCCAGAATCGGTTGATGATCTGCTCGCGACCGGCGCCAACGCCAATGAACGTCACGCGGGTGTGTGCCAGATCCTCGATAAACGCCACGTAGTCCTGAGCCTCCTGCGGCAGCTCGTCAAAGCTGCGGCAACCGGTGATGTCGCACTTCCAGCCAGGGAGCTCCTCGTAGATGGGCTTGGCATGCTCAAAGCGCACCTGATGCTCGGGCACGCTGGTGTAGCGCTCGCCATCGACGTCGTAGGCCACGCACACCTTGATGGTGTCGAAGGCCGAAAGCACGTCGAGCTTGGTCACGGCGATGTCGGTGAGGCCGTTGACGCGCGAGGCATAGTTGGCGATAGGGCCGTCAAACCAGCCGCAACGACGACGGCGACCGGTGGTCACGCCGTACTCATAGCCCTCCTCGGTCAGCGTGTGGCCAGCCTCGGACTCATAGGAAAGCTCGGTGGGCATGGGGCCCGAACCGACGCGGGTGATATAGGCCTTCATGACGCCCAGCACGCGGTCGACATTCTTCATACCGACGCCGGAGCCGGTGATGGCGCCGCCGGCGGTACAGTTGGAAGACGTCACGTACGGATAGGTGCCGTGGTCGATGTCGAGCAGCGTCGCCTGGGCGCCCTCAAACAGCAGGTCCCTGCCCTCGTCGATCATGTTGTTGAGCAGCAGGCTCGTCTCGGTGATGTAGGGACGCAGGCGCTCGGCCATCGGCAGGTACTCGTCGCAAATCTGGTCCACGGTGTAGGTGGGCAAGTTGTAGATGAGCTCGAGCTCGGGGTTCACGCGGGCGAGAGCGGTCTCCAACTTGTCGCGGAACAGCGTCTCGTCCAGCATGTCCTGCATGCGCAGGCCAATGCGGGCCATCTTGTCCTGATAGCACGGACCGATGCCGCGCTTGGTGGTACCGATGTTCTTCTTGCCGAGCTTCTGCTCAAAGGCGCCATCCAGATCAATGTGGTACGGCATGATGACATGCGCGTTGCCGCTAATCTTGAGGTTCTTGGTGGTGATGCCGTCGGCCTCGAACATGTCGATCTCCTCAAGGACAACCTTGGGGTTGACGACGCAGCCGTTACCGATCACCGACACGTGGTCGGAATACATGATGCCGGAAGGCACCTGGTGCAGGCCGTACTTCTTGCCGTTGACGACGATGGTGTGACCGGCGTTGTTGCCGCCCGAGTAGCGCACGACGGCATCGAAGTCGCCGGCGACCAGGTCGCAAATCTTACCCTTGCCCTCATCGCCCCACTGGGCACCGACCAAAACGGTTGACGGCATGTTTACTCCTTACATTCATGGCCTGTCTACGCGCCATGCCGGCACGCAGAAGCACAAAACATTCCCAGTATACCCGTGCAACGGGCGCCTGTCCTACTCCTCGGCATGTGCCCCATCAAGCTCATAGAACTTGGTGGATGCCGGCAGGAACATCAGGTCGACGTCGCCGATCGGGCCCGAACGGTTCTTGGCCACGACGATACGCGTAACGCCCTCGTCGGGTCGATCGTCGCGCGAGGCCTCGGCCTCGTCGGCGGAGCGGTCCAAGAACATAACGATATCGGCGTCCTGCTCGATGGAGCCCGATTCACGAAGGTCGGAAAGCTGCGGGCGCTTGCCGGTACGGGATTCGACCTGACGCGAGAGCTGCGACAGCGCGATGAGCGGGATCTTGAGCTCCTTGGCCATGATCTTCAGACCACGCGACATCTCCGAAACCTCGACGGTACGGCTCTCGGAGCGGCGTCCCGGCGGAGGACTCACCAGCTGCAGGTAGTCCAGGATGATGATTGCCTTCTCCTTGTTATGGAGCATGCGGCGGCTCTTGGCGCGAATCTCGGTCACTGTGGTGCCGGGCGTATCGTCAATCAGAATATCGAGCTTAGACAAGGTCTGCGTGGCCTCGTTGATATTGGCCCACTGCTCGGGGCTAATGCGGCCCATGCGGAAGTCACTGATCGAGATCATGGCGTAGGCGCAAATCAGACGCTGGGCAATTTCCTTGCCCGACATCTCCAGCGAGAAGAAGCCGACGGTATAACCGGCAGCGGCAGCGTTAAGTGCCAGGTTCAGAGCGAACGACGTCTTACCTACAGCAGGGCGGGCGCCGATAATGATGAGCTGGCCCTCGCGAAAACCCATGAGCATGCGGTCGAGTGACGGAAAGCCCGTGGGCACGCCCGCAGCCTGGCCACCGGCCTGGCACACTTCCTCGGCCTCGTTATAGGCCTCGACCATAAACTCGGTCAACGTCTTGTAGCTCGACTTGACCTCGCGCGCCGTAACCTTGAGCAGCTTGCTCTCGGCCAGCTCGACAACCTCTTTGGTGTCGGTGGGGGCGTTATATGCCAGCGCGTTGATCTCGTTGGTGGCGCCGATCAGCTCGCGCAGCATCGAGTCGCGTCGAACGATGGCGGCATGGTGCTGCCAGTTGACGAGCGACAGGGTCTGACCCATCAACTCCAAAATGTACGCTTCGCCGCCCACGGCATCGAGCTTGTTGATGCTTCGCAGGTAATCGATCAGCGAGATGGAGTCGATGGGAATGCGGCTGTTGTACATATCGACCATCGCGGTATAGATGGTCTTATGAATGGGCCGGTAGAAGTCATCGGGCTGCAGCTCGACCTGGGCCTCTTCGACCACCTCGGGCGATAGCAGCATAGCGGCCAGTACATTGGCCTCTGCATCTTGGTTTTGGGGAAGACCCAACTTTGAGCCGCGGTCCTCAACCGTCAGCCCGGTCTCCCTATCGTCATATGCCATGAGCATCCTCATTCATATCGCTTGCGAGCATCCATAGTATCAGCCAAGGTCCCAAAACGCGCCGCGCGCCGCCAATCATCACCGAACCAAACGGATGAACGGTCCTGTATATAGGACTTCGGCGCAACGTTCGCCATGACACTCACTCAGCGCAAAAAAACAAAAGGGCGCCCTGGTTTCCCAGAGCGCCCTTCTTAGAACAAGATTGTTGCGTTGCAGCAAATGCTACTCGGCAGCAGCCTCAGTCTCGACCTCGGCGGTCTCGGCCTCGACGACCTCAGCGGCCTCCTCGACCTCAGCCTCGGCAGCGAGCTCCTCGGCGGTAACGCCGACGAGAACGACAACCTCGGCCTTGATCTCGCGGTACAGCGAGATGGCAACGGTGTGGGCACCGGCAACCTTGATGGGCTTACCGAGCTCGACGCGCTTGCGGTCGATGTCCATACCGAGCTGAGCCTTGATGGCGTCAGCGATCATAGCGGCGGTAACGGAGCCAAAGAGGATGCCCTCGTCGCCGACCTTGACGTCAACGGTGACCGTCTTGCCCTCGAAGGCAGCCTTGGTCTCGTTGGCGGTAGCCAGACGGACGGCCTCGCGCTTGGCGATGTTGTTGCGACGCTCGTCAAGCTGCTTGAGGTTGCCCTTGGTGGCGGCAACAGCGAGCTTCTTGGGGAACAGGAAGTTCTCAGCGTAACCCTGAGCGACCTCTACGACGTCACCCTCGCCGCCCTTGCCCTTGATCTCATCGAGAAGAATAACCTTCATGATGTATCTCCCTTCTTAGCCGCGGTCGCGGTTGCCACGAGAGGAAACCACGGGGACGGTGTACGGCAGGAGAGCCATCTCGCGGGCGCGCTTGATGGCGTTGGCGATGTCATGCTGATGCTGCGTGCAAGCGCCAGTGACGCGACGGGGCTTGATCTTGCCACGGTCGGTCATGTACTTACGGAGAAGCTGAGTGTCCTTATAGTCGATGAACTCAGTGTTCTCCTTGCAGAACTGGCAGTACTTACGACGCGGCTGACGTGCAGAAAAATCATTAGCCATGTCAAAATACCTTTCATTTGGCAACTTCGGCGAACCGAAGCCGCCTCTCACTCAAAAATAGGTGAACACCCTTAGAACGGGATGTCCTCATCGTAGACGTCGACCGCGGGCGGCGTAGCCACCGGTGCGGCAGGACGTGCTGCGGGCGCGGGAGCTGCGGGGGCGTAACCGCCCTGATCGTAGCCACCCTGGCCACCACGGGAGCTCATAAACTCGATCTCATCGACGATGACCTCAAGCTTGCTCCTGCGCTGGCCGTCGCGCTCCCAAGAGCTGTAGCGCAGCTTGCCCTCGATCGCGACCTTGTTTCCCTTTGCCAGGAAACGGCTCACGGCCTCGGCGCGGGTGCCGAACATGGTGCAGTCGACAAAGTTGGGATAGTCCTCCCACTCGCCAGTCTGCGCGTTGCGGCGACGATCGTTCACGGCGACGCCAAAGGACAGAACCTGGGTTCCGCCGGCGGTGGCGCGCAGCTCGGGATCGCGGGTGAGGTTACCGGTGATGTTCACTCGATTGATGCTCATAACTCACTACTTCCTCTTGGGGCACAAGCCCAGTCCAAAACGACAGTCTTACTCCTGGTCGTCGCGACGGACGATCATGTGGCGGACCACAGCGTCGGTGATGCGCAGGACGCGATCAAGCTCGGCGATCTGGGTAGGATCTGCGTGGAAGTTGATGAGGGTGTAGTCACCATCGGTGAGGTCGTTGATCTCGTAGGCGAGCTTGCGCTTGCCCCACTCGTCAACGGAGTCGACCTTGCCAGCGCCCTCAGCGATCGTGGTATCGATACGCTTCATAACAGCGAGACGAGTCTCGGGGTCGAGCGACGGGTCAACAAAGAACAGCAGTTCATAAGCCTTCATATTGTCACCTCCTCTGGGCAAATGTGGCTTCAGGTCGTGAAGGTGCGCCTGAAGCAGGAAAAGACTTGGTAATAATATCTTTCAACCTCCCAGGCCGCAAGAATATGCAGCTACAACCTCATGACCTCCACATATGCCCATGCTCGCACCACGTTTCATGCGCATTCCAACCAAATGCCGACCAAGAGCTTGACGGATTTGTGGACAAGATACGATGCCGCGGGGACAAGCTGAGCCAAGCCGCAGGTCAACGGACACAAGGCCGTGGTCGCAAAATGCATACCAGTGGTCCACAGCACCACCCAAAGATTTTTAAATTCATTGCCAAGTCGCTTATGAATACCCCTTTTGAACAATTGAGTTAATCAACCACGCTGGTCGGAAGCCGTTTTTTGGCACCTCAAACCCCACTGCAACGACAAGCGCAGCCAAGCGTTTTAAAAAATGCCAACTTTTCTGTTTGCACTTTGCGATTCCTCGTGTATACTGACTTTCGCATTTAACGGAGAGTTGTCCGAGTGGCCGAAGGAGCACGATTGGAAATCGTGTAGGCGTCAAAAGCGTCTCCAGGGTTCAAATCCCTGACTCTCCGCCAGTTAATTCCAAAGCAGGCCTTCGAGCCTGCTTTGTTTTTACCCCACGCGGAGGGGTGGCAGAGTGGTTGAATGCGGCGGTCTCGAAAACCGTTTGGCCTGTATAAGGTCACGAGGGTTCGAATCCCTCCTCCTCCGCCATTTTGGTTGAGAAAGCTCCCAAGAATGGGAGCTTTTTTGTTTTGAGTCCCTAACAAGCAAATACGGCGGAGGAGGAGGGATTCGAACCCGCCAGGGCGCGGAGCGTAAAGAAAACGCGCCCGTGGCGCGTTTTTAGCGCAGCGCGGTCGGCGTAAGCCGACCGGATAAATTTTGAGCTCCGCTCAAAATTTGGACATCCCTCCTATTCGACCACGCCCCCATCGTGGTCGATCCCAGCCCATATCTCAAACATGTACACCGCCCTCCAAAGATGTCAAAAAATGTCGTTTTTGGAGTGTGATGTACACGTTTGCATACGACGCGCACCGAGCATGAGTCGATTTGCTTGCATCCGGTATATTTCCCCACCTCAACGGACATAAGAGTTTGGTGTCAGCTCGAAGCGAGAGGCCCCCAATGGATACTCCTGTTCTCATTTCGCATAAAACGGCGTGGCTCGTCCATCATGCACCGCGAAACCTGGTTCAAGCCGTCGCACAACGCGACTACCAGATAGGTGTGCGGGGCCTCTCTACCCAGCAACGCATCGCGCGCATTCGGCAGGCACTTACCGACTGCGGCATTCCGTCCACCATGCTCAAGACTATCGACATCTCCGTAGTATTTGCTTTCGAGCGAATTCGCACCAACGGTGTCACCTGCCACGTTCTCGGCCAAAACCTACCCTACGACCATATTGACGAGCTTACGCCCGGCATCTTTATCACCGACGAAGCCTTCACCTTCGTGCTCGCTGCCGAGTGGATGGATAGGATCGAATACCTCGAGTATGGTTACGAAGTTTGCGGCGACTATCGCATGGGGCTCAATCCCTCTGACCCTTATACCGAGCAACCAGCCACCACCTCCAAGGATGAAATAACCGAACTGCTCGATCGGCACCCCGGCAAACCCGGTGCCACACGTGCACGGCTCGCGCTCAGGCACATCTACGATCACTCGGCCTCGCCTATGGAGACCGCTTCGGCAATCGCTCTCTCGCTCCCAACAAGCGAAGGCGGCGTTGGCATCCGAGGTATCGAACTCAACAAACCGCTCGAGATCCCTCAACGTCTCTGGCATTGCGCCAAAGCTCGAACACTCAAAATCGATGCGCTCGTGACCTATAAGCGCAGGGAGCTCGGTATCGAATATAAGGGCGGTTTTCACGATGAGCTCGAGCGCAAGGGAGCAGATGCGGAGCGAGAGGCCGTTCTCTCCCAAATGGGATATCGAATCGTTACGCTCACTTCGGCTCAGTTCGGCAGCCAGCTCGCCTTTCACCGCGCCATGAACAGCATTCGCGAAGCACTCGGTATGCCCCGCTGCACGGACGCCGAGTACCAGCGAAAGCAGAACGAACTGCGCAAGGCACTTATCCGCAACTGGAAGCGCGCGCAGGGCGAAGACACGCCTTCCGAGTAGCGTCATCCCAGCGCGCCACACCAAAACATGTGCATCACCCTCCAAAACCGACATTTTTTGACATCTTTGGAGGCTGATGTACACGTTTGGTGTCTACGCCCGCATCCAGTCCCGACCGTTTGCCGAGCAATAGGGTCGCAATCGGCGCCGAACATGTACTATGTACGGGCATTGTCTAAACCCGTAACTCAAAGGACCCCATCTTGCCCGTCGTCGCTGCCATAACCATTACCTCACATGCCTCGGATGCCATGGTCGCTATTCCGTTTTGGCTCGAGATGTTCGCTGTTGTCGCTGCATCGATCTCGGGTGTGCTGGTTGCGCGCGAGCACAAGCTCGACCTGGTGGGCGCGGTCGCGCTCGCGGTGGTCTGCGGTCTGGGCGGCGGTCTTTTGCGCGATATGACGCTGCAGGTAGGCAACGTCTACATCCTCAACCAGCCGATGGCACTGCCGCTTTCCATCGCCACGGCAGCCATCATCTACATTTTCCCGGCAATCGTCGACAAGCCCGAAAAACTCATTCCCCTGCTCGACATCATCTCGGTCGGCATCTATGCCGCAACCGGCGCGGACAAGGCGCTGGTCTACGGCTTTGCGCCGGCGGTGTGCATCATGATGGGCTTTTTTACCGCAGTAGGCGGCGGCATGTTGCGCGACGGTTTTATGGGCGTGGTTCCGGGCATTTTCCAACGCACTAACTTTTATGCCATCGCCGCCATCGCCGGATCGACAAGCTATGTGTGTCTCGTTATGAGCGGCATCATGAGCAATGTCGCCGCGCTGGTCGTATGCGTTGTCGTGACCATGGGCCTGCGCTGGCTCTCACTGCGCTTTGACATCAAAAGCCCCACCGAAGAAGATATCGCGCGCTTCTTGCACCGTAAAAAGTAGACAGCACGGCACGACCCTTCGAAATGCAACCGAGAGGTTCTTTTAGAGCGCCCGCACGTTGGGTACCCTGTTAGGTATATGCCGAACACCTAACAAAAGGATCAACCATGGCTTTCAATCAAACCGCGGCGGCGCCGTCACACAAGATGCGTCGCTGCCTGCTTATGGCATTCGCGCTCATCGCGCTGGCGATCACCGCGCTTCCCACGGCGTCGTTCGCCGGCACGGACACCGCAGGCAACGTACTTGCGACCGACAATGACGCCAATCCGTCCGGCGTCGAGGGTGACCTGTACTGGGCCGGTCAGGCCCTCAACTTGGATGATGCGTCCATCGACCACGATATCATCGCTGCGGGCGATACCCTCTCAATTCGCGACTGCACGGTGGGCGGCGCCGTTCGTCTTGCGGCGCGCACGATTGATATCGCCCAGACCACGGTTGATGGCAGCGTGACCGTCGCTGGCCAGCACGTTGTTCTCAACGCCGGCAGCACCGCCAACTGTTTTTACGCGATAGGCGAGACGGTTGCCCTGCGCGGCTCTACCAAGTCGGCAGCGCTTGCGGGCGATACGGTGACTATCGATGGCACCGTCGAGGGCGATGTTGAGGTTTGGACCGACAAGCTCATCCTGGGCAAGAACGCCCACATCACCGGCACCGTGAACGCGCACGTCTCCGAGGACCCCGAGCGTGCCGCAGGAGCCGAGGTAGGCGCGCTCAAGATCGACCGCACCGAGAACGAGGATACTTCCACCGTTAACGATGTCATCGGCGGTATCGTCGCCGCGGCGCTTTCCACCTGCTTTGTCGCCCTGCTACTCGAGCTCGTCTTTCCGCGCGCGACCGCCAGCGCCGCCGGCATGCTCCACCAGCGCCCCACGCCCCTGTGGGTGAGCGGTCTTCTGGGTACGATTGCTATAGCCCCCGCCGTCCTACTGCTGATTATCTCCATCGCTGGTCTGTCGCTTGCCGGAGCCCTCTTGTGCGGCGCTATCGGCATCGCGCTGGTGTCGAGCGCCTTTGCGGGATGTGCGATCGCCCGCATGGTCGGACATAGTCAGAACCGCTACGCCATGGCGGCCGTGGGCGGCATCGCCGCGGGCGCGCTTACGGCAATCCCCCTCGTAGGCGATTTCATCAGCGGCGTGGCCTTTGTCTTTATGCTCGGCTACATCATCCAAATCATCTGGCGCAACGCCCACCTTAAGCCGCAGCAGCCGGCTAACACGCCAGAACTCCCCACCGCTTAGCCGCCAACCACCATAAAGGGGCCAGGCACCTTTGTGGTGATGCAGACCAGCTCAGTCCCTGTGCACAAAAAGGGCGCCGACCATCACGGTCGACGCCCTTTCTTGTTAGACGCTATAAAGACCAGCGCTTATTTGTTGACCTGACCGGCGCGGACGGCGGCCTTCTTGCGGTCGGTGGCGTTGAGCAGACGCTTGCGCAGACGAATGTTCTTGGGAGTAATCTCGACCAGCTCGTCGTCGGCGATATACTCCAGCGCCTCCTCCAGCGAGAAGGTGCGGGGCGGCACCAGCTGGACGGAGATATCGGAGGTCGAGGAACGCTGGTTGCCCAGGTTCTTGGTACGGGCGATGTTGACGACCATGTCGCCGGCCTTGCTGCGCTCGCCCACGATCATGCCCTCATAGCACTCGGTGCCCGGCTCAACGAACAGCTGACCGCGCTCCTGCAGCGTGCCCAGAGCGTAGGCAACGGCCTTCTCGGTAGTCATGGAGATCATGGCGCCGTTCTGACGGTTGCCGATCTCACCGGCGTAAGGACCATACTCCAGGAAGGTGTGGTAGAACACGCCCTCGCCGTGGGTAACGTTCATGATGCGGTTCTTGAGACCCATAATGCCGCGCGTCGGGATCTTAAACTCAAGGTGCGTCACGATGCCCGAGGTGTCCATGCTCGTCATGATACCGCCGGAGGTGCCGAAGACCTCAACGACCTTGCCCGAGTACTCGTCCGGGCACTCGACGACAGCCTGCTCGACGGGCTCCATCTTGTTGCCGTTCTCGTCCTTCTTAAACAGAACGCGGGGACGGCCGACCTGGAACTCAAAGCCCTCGCGGCGCATGGACTCCATCAGAACGGACAGGTGCAGAATGCCGCGGCCCGAGACCTCGACGCCGCTCTTGTCCTCGAGCTCCTCGATCTTCATGGTCACGTTGTTCTCGGCCTCGTTGAACAGGCGCTCCTTGAGCTGACGGGCGCCCACGATGTCGCCGTCGCGACCGACGAGCGGGGAGGTCGAAGCCTCAAAGACGATGGACAGGGTCGGCGGGTCGATCTCGATGGGCTCGAGCTCGACGGGGTTCTCGGGGTCGGTGTAAACATCGCCGATATCGGTGCGGTCGATACCCACGACAGCAGCGATATCGCCGGCGCCGACTTCCTGGCACTCGGTACGGCCCAGATAGTCGAAGGTAAAGAGCTGCTTGACGGTAGCGGTGGCGCTGGAGCCGTCGTTCTTCACAACCAGGATCTGGTCGCCCTGATGGATGGTACCGGAGTACACGCGGCCGATGCCGATGCGGCCAACGAAGTTGGAGTGGTCGATGGTCACGCACTGCATGGCCAGCGGGGCGTTCTCATCAACCTCGGGGGCGGGCATGTCGTCGATGATCATATCGAGCAGCGGATACATGTCCATGTTGCCGTCGTTGGGGTCAAGGCGGGCAAAGCCATTCATGGCGCTGGCGTAGACCACGTGCTCCATGGCGAACTCAAGCTGGTCGTCGGTGGCACCCAGGTCGGCCATGAGGTCCAGGCAGTCGTTATAGGCCTTCTCGGGGTTGGCGCCCGGACGGTCGATCTTGTTGATGACGATCATGATCTTAAGGCCGGTGTCGATAGCGTGGCGCAGCACGAAGCGGGTCTGGGGCATGGGGCCCTCAAAGGCGTCGACCAGCAGCAGGGCGCCGTCGGCCATACGCAGCACGCGCTCGACCTCGCCGCCAAAGTCGGCGTGGCCCGGGGTGTCGATGACGTTGATCTTAACGTCCTTGTACTCGATAGAGATGTTCTTGGCGAGAATCGTAATGCCGCGCTCGCGCTCCTGGTCGTTAGAGTCCAGGACGCGGTCCTCGACCTGCTGGTTGGCACGGAAGGCGTCCGTGGCACGCAGGAGCTTATCGACCATCGTCGTCTTGCCGTGGTCGACGTGGGCGATGATGGCGATGTTTCTCAGATTGTCTACGCGCATGTAGTTCCCCTATCTTCTATCTATACACAAACGGCACGCGTATGCGACCCGCCTAGCAACACAACGCTCGGCGGGAATATTGAGCCTTTTACCGAAAACTCGTTTATTTTAGCGATTTTAGATAAGAGGGGTTTCCTCACCTGCAGGTTCAGGGTCGCTCCACATAAAACCATCGCCGGCGCCCATGCCCTCATACAGCACATATGCCGAAAAACCGCTCTCGAGCGTGGTTTCGAAGAAGCTCACGAGCAGAGCATCGTGATAGCCGCCGTCAATCTCGACGCAGCCGGTGTAGCCGATGGCGTAACGGGCGATACGGCCCAGGCCCTCGTCCTTAAGACCCATCTTGTGCTCGGAGATAAAGTTGGTGGCCGCCTCGAGGCACGCCTCTTCGCCATCCTCGTCGAGCGCCGCCAGATAACGGTTGGAAGCGGCATCCTCGATTGCCACGACCACGCCCGGGTTCTCGCCCGCGGCCAGGTCGTCCAAGAAGGCGCCGATCAGATCGCACACCATGGCGTCGAGCTCGGCGGAGACGTTACCGGCGTCCTGCATATCCTGTGCCATCTTTAGACCTTCCCATCGAGTCCGGCGTCGTTACAGTTCCTGTGCCTCGGCGGCGATCCTGGCGGCAGCGTCGCGGGCGCGCGTCATATCCATCGCGCGGTTGTCGAGTACCTTGATCTGATTGGTCAGCATTACCGCGTCGACCACACCCCAGATCACCAAGCCCGTAGAGATCGAAAACCCAAGCGCACCAACTGTACCACGAAGGCGCGAACAGATTGCCGCGACAAGGGCGGAGATGACAACCATCTTGATAAACGAGCCGCGGCGTTCGCGAAGCGTGCGGGCCTGCGTCACATAGGCAATGCGTGCCGCCTCGGACGCCTCGGAGCGCATCTGGGCCTCGCGGGCGATCGCAGCCGCCTCGGCAGAAACTCCGGCGCTCATGAGCGCGCACTCCGTCGCGTGCTTGTCGAGCATTTAAAAATCATCGGGTGAGAGCGTGTGGACGAACTCATCGAACTTTTCGAACTCTTGCTCGTCGTCGACTTCCTCGGCGTGCGGCGAGACGGTGCCCAGGCGATTCATGATGTCGTCCTCCACAAACATGGGGGCATTGCTGCGTACGGCGAGGGCGATGGCATCGCTCGGACGCGCATCGATCCTATGCTCGCTGCCATCGGCCAACACGACAACCGTCGCGTAGAACACGGGCGGCTCGGCGCGGACGATTTCGACACGCTCGAGCTTGGCACCCAGGGCGTCGACGGTGTCGAGCAGCAGGTCGTGCGTGATTGGGCGATCGGCGCGTCCGCTGTCGATGCCGCGGCTGATGGCAGCAGCCTCAAACGAGCCAGTCTGGATGGAGAGGGAGCGCAGCGGCGCGGGGGAATCCGACTTGCTGCAGCGCTCGCGAAGTACGATAAGCGATGGCACGGGACCGGCGGCCATGACGATGGTCTCTATGTCGACACGAACCATGGAACACCTCCGGTACGTAGCGGTTAACACGCGGCGGCCCGCCGCGTTGAATAGCTATACTACCCAAACTTTCGCGTAGCACACAAAATCAAAGTAGTTAATTTGGGACAGAGCTTTTTTACTACCTTCTATGGCTAAGAAAAAAGCCTCGAGGCAATTGCCCCGAGGCTTTTAACAGTTTTGATGGTGGACCTGACAAGATTCGAACTTGTGACCTCCCGGTTATCAGCCGGACGCTCTAACCAACTGAGCTACAGGTCCATCATGGTGGAGGTTAGGGGGATCGAACCCCTGACCTCAGGCTTGCAAAGCCCGCGCTCTCCCAGCTGAGCTAAACCCCCACGGAGACAGTAATAAACACCCCAGCGGCGACTCGGCTCTCGCTGGGGTGTTTATTGCGAAAGAAGATGGTGGACCTGACAAGATTCGAACTTGTGACCTCCCGGTTATCAGCCGGACGCTCTAACCAACTGAGCTACAGGTCCATCGCGCAAGGGATATATTAGACGAGTCGTTACGCGCGCGTCAACAACTTTTTTGAAAATCTTTGGAGGGGTTCGCCCCGGCCGCCCGGCGGCATATGAAGTCGCCTGCTCGGACAGTCCTGACTCGCACGGAGAGCACATTAAGTGCTCTCCGGCTCGTGCGGAACTCGCGATCGACCTTATATATTTGCCCTCCCCGGGGCTCCCGCATAACGAGACCTCGGTTGGATTCTATCCCGGTTGCAGTTGCTTCGCTCCTGCACCACTTTGCTGGTATGGCGGCTTGGCGTTGGATCGGTTCTTTCTGATATATGCTGGTTGCGGCTCTTCTTTTGGGAGGAGTCGCTTTTTTGTTGCTAGGAGGTTGGCCCGTGGTTGATGGGGAGAATCGTTCTGAGCTGCTTTCTGCGGATTGGAATGGCGAATGGATGCGCTTGCAGGCTGGTCGGCGGCGGGCTGATGATTCTTTTGAGTGGGACAAAAGGGCTCGGCATTTTCGGCCGCTTGAAACCGCTCCGTATGCCCGGGACTTTATGAAGCTGCTGGCGTTAAAGCCTGGCGAATCCGTGCTGGATATGGGGTGTGGGGCTGGGTCGATTGCTATTCCGCTTGCTCAGGCTGGGCATCCTGTGGTTGCTGCTGACTTTTCCCCTGCTATGTTGGGCACACTTGATGCTGGCATTGAGTACTATGGGCTCGAGGATCGCATTACACCGCTTGAGCTTGCTTGGGATGATGACTGGGATTTGGTTGGACCGGTCGCGAAAGCGGTAGATGTTGCCTTTGCCAGTCGCTCTGTCACCACGACCAACCTAAAAGACGCGCTTGCCAAGCTTGATCGAACGGCTCGTCGGCGTTGTGCCGTCACGATGGTCGCCAACTCCAGCCCGCGCTATGACCTTCACCTGATGAACGCCATCGGTGCCTCGGTTACCTGCAGCAATGGCTTTGTGTATGCCTTCAATATCCTCATTCAGATGGGTGCCCTGCCGCAGGTTACGTACTTTGAATCGCCTCGTCGCGATACCTTCGATAGCCTTGAGGCGGGCGTAGCGGACTTCTCCCGCATGCTCGAGCACGGTAATGAGGATAAGATCGACCGTCTGCGCGACTACATCGCTCAGCATATGATTGAGAATCCCCATGCCGGCGAGCCAGGGTCCAAAGGGGTGCCGCAGGGGCGCTACATGCTCGACCACGTCCGCAAGGTCCGTTGGGCGTTTATTGCATGGGAGCCGGTCTCTTCGGGCCGTCCATAGACCGCTTTCAGCCGCCGTACACGTCCGCCTGTAACCCGCGCTGTTCTCCCGCTCGGCATCCGCATTCTTTTTGAACTGGGCAAACATGCCCCACACCGCGCCGTTCCTGCGCTATCGTGGGACAGCTCACGTAGATTAAGGCCCCATCGCGGGGCGCCCCATAACATAGAAAGCGAGAACCCATGGCACTGACAGGAGCCCAGGTCAAGCAGCTTCGCAGCATGGCCCATCACCTCAACCCCGCCATCATCATCGGCAAGTCCGACATCAACGAGGGCACCGTCGAGCAGACGGTCGCCTACCTGGAGAAGCACGAGCTCGTTAAGTGCTCCGTACTCGATGGTTCCAGCCTTTCCGCCCGCGAGGCCGCCGAAGAGCTTGCCGATCGCTGCCATGCCGAGGTCGTCCAGGTTATCGGCCGCAAGTTCTCGCTGTATCGCGAGTCCTCGCGCAAGGACATCGAGAAGATTAAGCTCGTCTAAGAGCCAACATACATCAAGCTTGCGAGCGTCCGAGCAATTCGGACGCTCATTTTTTATCGTTCGACGAGCACGCGGTTAAGCCTACCCTCCACCAAGCGCTCGTACAGACGCCGCGTCTCGGGCTCGGGCACGCCATTGACCTGCTCCCTCAGGTGATGCATATGCCCACTGTACAGCTCGACGATATCGCGTCGTCGCCCCGCCGCACCGTAGACGCGCATAGCGCAACGCACCATGTCCTCGCGCGCCGTCTCTTGCCGCAGCCCCGACTCCACCAGCCATACCGCCGACTGCAGGTCGTTTTCTTCTAGGGCGGCATTCGCGCCCCGAATCATGCAGTCGATATACTTAGATTCCATAATGCGCCTCATACGCAAAAAGTAGGTGGGATTACAGCCATTGGGAACATACAACGGGCCGGCGTAAAGCTGCTCAATCTTAAGGCACAGCTCAATCAGATGGGGTCCGCGTGCACCCGTGCGATTTCCCAAAACTTCGCGGCTTATCTGATCAAACAACCGCACGTCGGTCTTGACGTAATCGCCGTTAAGCCCAATGCACTCGTTTTGGATCAGCACACACGACTTGCCGTCCGGTGTCGGCCCCAAGGCCGAACGCAAGCGCGATATCGTCGAGTACAGGTTGTTGCGGGCGCTATTGAACTCGGCATGGGGCCACAGCTCCATGGCCAGCGTCTCGCGGTCGACCAGTGCATCCATACCCAGCGCAAGCCGCTCGGCAAGCGTCGCCGCTTTCTTGCGGCGCCACATCTTATCCGTGACGGGAAACCCGTCGCGCTCGGCGCGAAACGCCCCAAACATGCGGATCTCGATATGGTCAATCACATCGACACCCTCGGCATCGCCGGCCTGGAACAGACGCTCGCCTTCGCCCTCAAAGTCGTCACGCAGCGAATATCGCGACAGCTCGCGCACCGGGAGCTTCTTTCGAATTCTAGCAGCCGGCTCACCCAGGCAATGCATGGCAAGACGTGCAAATAGCCGATACGACGGGTCCAGAATCCCCGGGCGATTCATGGACATCCAAGCTGCAAGATCGCTATCACGGCCCGCGGATGCCAAATGCAGCGCCACCATCCAAGCCTCCGCACCGCCAACCTGCGTCCGGCTCAAATCGAGTAGCTCCGCCTCTTCGCGCACCGACACCATCGATGTATTACGCAGGTACGCCGCACGCTCTAGCAGCAGTGCGTTGTCGCGCATGTATCCAATCGATTCCTCTGCAAGTCGGAGCACCTGCACCGCACGGAATTTGGCATTAACCGGACGCCCCTCCGCCAGCGACTGCCATCCTTCCAGTATCAGGCCAAACAACTGAACCTGATTGTCGCGCACGCGCACGGCAAAACGGTCGAGCTCATTGAATGCCTGCTCGTCGGTCACCGGCATGCCGGCAAGCAGGCGCCGCGCCGATAACACCATGCGCACCCAGATGGCAAGCGCTCGGATTCCGCGCGCTTCGAGTGCCTCGAGCGTCAGGGCCATCTCGTCATCACGCTCGTCAATCCCCGCATACGACCCGTCAAATAACTCCGTCAGCATGCGGTCCGCCCGCACAAACGTCCCCGCGATATCGAGCTCACAATCGTAGGCCTTATCTGTCTTGAGCCCCGCGAGGACATCGCCACCCCTCGCCCGCTCGGTCAGGCTGTGCTTTATCTCGACATGCGCGGACAGCATGTCGAGTGCGGCGCAAGTCGCTTCACTCTCCAACGCGGCATGGCATGCCGGAAGCCCCAGTCCGCTATCTCCATAACAGGTGGATGTAAGCGCGTGCGCTACCTTCCAAGACACGGGATCGAGCTCGCAAATCGCCTGCTCGCCCGCCCGCTCGATAATCGAGGCCATATACCGCGCGAGCTTTGTATTGGAGACACTCACCGCTGCCAGATAGATGCCGAGCGCCTCGTCAGGCGTCGGCTCCGAGGCCTGGCCATCCGCCTCGGTCTTTCCCAGCGCCGCGCGGCAGACATCCCCTCCATGCCCTGTCAGAGCCAGATCAACCCCATACTGCCCGGCAAGTTCCAACACCGCGCTGCGGTCCAAAAACGCATCGGCAAGGTCCATCGCGGTATCGCAGCGCCCCGCTTTAATCAAAATACGTGCCGCCCGCACAACGAGCTCGGGGCGAATCTCGGCGACCAGCTTGCGCAATCGCAGGCGTGCGTTGTCCTCGGTGCCCAAACAGGTAAAGCTCCGGTCGGCCGGATCAACGCCAAAAATGGGATAATCGCGGACAAGATAGGACTGGTCAATCGCCGAAAGCCTGACACCGCAAGCCTCGAGCTCCGAAATGTTGCCCTCACCCATCAAGACCATCAAGCATGCCACGCTAAACAGAGCGTTGTTCTCGAGCGATGCCAGATCAACAAGTGCCGCACCGTAGATATTAACGATCTCGTTTTCGAGCATCTGGGCAACGTCTCCCTGCCCGTAGAGTCCCGACTGCATAGCCGAGACGAGCTCGGGCACGCCCTGCGTAAGCTGGTAGAAGTCGAGCGATGTGCTGATCGAGAACGCCGATGCCCACGCCGAATACTCATAGGCATGCACCTTGAGCATCTGCGCGTTGACTTTAATCGAATCGCCCAGTCCATGAATCAGCTGGCGATTCGAAGGACGGCAGCTCAAAAAGACCCCAACCCCCATAGCACGCAGGCTTCGGATCCGGTCGATCAGCTCCTCGGTCTCGCTCTGGCTGAGATTAGGCACGTTATCGATTGCAATCAGGGAGTGCGGCTTGTCCTTAAGCTCATCGGTAACGACCTCGAGCTGCATAAACACCTCGCGCCCAATAGCACGGTCTGCCTCGATGATCCGCACGGGACCTCGCGTCGGATCGCTTTTAACCTCTTGGGTATACTGCAGCAGCACCGAGGTTTTCCCAAAGCCATCAGGCGCGTAGAGGACTACGATGCCGGCCTTTCGGCCCTTGGCGATAAGTTCGTTCATCAAGCGATCGCGCCGCACCGTATAACTACTGCCCAGCGGCATAAGCTCGAGGTCGTCCGTATTGCCCAAATCGTTAACCATGCCCGCTCCTCAACTCGACCACATGGACACCGTAACGCTAGACCATATGTATCGCTAGATGAATAGAGCGATGCTACGGTTTAGGATGTTTGTTGGTACGCAAATGGCAAGTTTTTGTTCAGCGTGGTCCGATTGAAACTTATCCCCCAACCAATCAGTCTTTGCGCAGGTCAATGCGCTTGCCAGCTTGTCCCATCCTTTGGCAGTGTACCTCAAATGAGCGCTGTTCAATTGTGTTGCGCAACTCACCTAACGCTAGCTACCGTCTGCGACCTTTTCATAGCATTTATGCATAGTATCTGTTATGGAATGAATCATGCTGCACCAGACGCACCCGTCAAGTTCGCTGCAAGATTTTCGTCAAGCACACGGCGCGCGCTCAGCAAAAAGGCCCCCGCAAAGCGGAGGCCTTCGGCAAAGCTATGTCGAGGTGATAGGCTTTCGCTACTTGCAGAGCGAAAGGGCGGCCTCGTCGGCAACGACAACGCAGTTGGTGTGCAGTTGCAGGATCGAGGCAGGGCACTCGGGGGTAACCGGACCATAGCACATGTCATGCACGGCCTGTGCCTTGGCCTCGCCGTTGGCGACAACCAGGATCATGCGGGCATACATGATGGTCTGGGTACCCATGGTGTAGGCCTGACGGGGCACGTCGTCGATGCTGTCGAACAGGCGGCTGTTGGCCTGAATGGTGCTCTCGGTGAGGTCAACGCAGTGCGTACCCTTGGAGAAGTGGTCATCGGGCTCGTTGAAGCCAATGTGACCGTTGTTACCGATGCCAAGCAGCTGCAGATCGGGATAACCGGCAGCAGCGACGATCTTGTCGTACTTAGAGCAGGCAGCGGCAGCGTCGGGATTGGAGCCATCGGGCACATGCGTGTTGTTCAGGTCGATGTTGATGTGATCGAAGAAGTTCTCACGCATAAAGTAGTGGTAGCTCTGGGGATCGTCGTGCGAAAGACCACGATACTCGTCGAGGTTGTAGGTGCTGACCTCGGCAAAGTCGACGTCACCCTTCTCGTACCAAGCGGCGAGCTGCTTGTAGGCGCCAATCGGGGTGGAGCCGGTGGCAAGACCCAGCACGCAATCGGGTTTGAGGATAACCTGGGCCGAGATGATATTGGCGGCCTTGCGGCTCATATCCTCGTAGTCTTTAGCTTTAATGATCTTCATTACGCGTCCTTTCTCGTACAAGAGAGGCAAGGCTCCCTTACAAGCACTTGCCCGCGGCCCGCGTCGGCCGCAACCAACGTGTGCGGCCACCAGGGCGAGGTCGCGTAATGTATGTGTCTCGTGTCTAGCCGCGTCGAGGCCCCTGCCCGTCCACGGTGACCCAAAGCTGTTTAGCTTCGGACAAATCCCATCTTGCCACGGAGGGCGCCCTCTTTCAAGGGCGCCCTCCGTAAACGTGTTTGAATTGTAGGCTAAAGGCCGAGCGCGCTCACTAGCGCTCGCGAGCGACGATGAGTTGGTCCATCTCCTCGACATGCTCGCCAATAGAGCCCTTGATGCTCGAGAACTCAACGGAGTTGCACACCAAGATAGGAACCGTCACATCGTAGCCCTCGGCAGCGATTGCCTCGCGATCGAACTCTATGAGCACATCGCCCTTATGGACGATGTCGCCCACTTGCGCATGCACGGTAAAGTGCTTGCCCTCAAGCTGAACAGTGTCCAAACCAACGTGGATGAGCACGTCTAGGCCATCGACCGTGTTGAGCGCAACGGCGTGTCCAGTGGGAAAAATGGCCTCGACCTTGGCGTCTGCCGGCGCAATCACGCGCGTGCCAGTAGGCTGAATCGCCACGCCCTGGCCCAAAAGGCCGGTGGCAAACGTCTGGTCATTGACCTCGGACAACGGAATGACATCGCCCGAGATGGGAGCATCCAGCGTAAGGACTCGACCACGCATACCAAAAGACCTTAGGACTTTAGTGAACATGCTCCCCCTCGGACATACCAATCAATCAAAATAACCTTGTCAGTTTACCACTTGGCACCCGTTTTTGGCCATTAGGGAAGTTCGCGCTTGACAACCTCGACGATATCGTCAACAACGCGCTGGGTCAGCTCATGCGTCTCCGCCTCGGCCATAACGCGAACCAGCGGCTCGGTACCGCTCGGGCGCACCAAGATGCGGCCGCGACCGTTAAGCTCCTTCTCGGCGGCAGCGACGGCGTCCCAAATGGGCTGGCAATCGTCCAGGCCGGCCTTGTTGTCCGAATGCACGTTGACGAGCACCTGCGGGTACTTCTTCATGATGCCGGCAAGGTCGGTAAGGGTGCGGCCGGTGCGCTTGAGCACGGCCAGCAGCTGCAGAGCCGTCACCAGACCATCGCCGGTGGTGTTGTGCTCCAGGAAGATGATGTGGCCGGACTGCTCGCCACCGATAACAGCACCGTCCTCGAGCATGCGCTCAAGAACATAGCGGTCGCCCACGGCGGTCTGGACCATCTCAAAGCCCTGCTCCTTCATTGCGATGGAGAAGCCCAGGTTGCACATGACGGTCGAGACGATCTCGGAGTTGGCGAGCTTGCCGCGAGCAGCAAGGTCGGAGCCGCAGATAGCCAGGATGTAGTCGCCATCAATCTCGTTGCCCTCGCTGTCCACGAACAGCACGCGATCGGCGTCGCCGTCGTGGGCAAGGCCGATATCGGCGTGGGTGCGCAGCACGAGCTCGCGCAGGGGCTCAAGGTGCGTGGAGCCACACTCAACGTTAATGTCAGTGCCGCAGTAATCGGTGTTGATGGCATGGACCGTGGCGCCCAGGCGCTGCAGCGCGGCGGGCGTGGTCTGGCAGGAAGCACCGTGACCGCAGTCGACGGCAACAACCAGGCCGTCGAGCTTAAGGCCGTCGAGCGTGCTGATGGCATGATCGACATATGCCTTGCGGGCGTCCTTCATCTTGATGATGTGACCCACACCGGCGCCGGTCGGCAGCGTGTCGGCAGCCATGGCCTCCTCGGACATGACCCAGGCGCTGATCTCTTCCTCAACCGCGTCGGGAAGCTTCATGCCCTTGCGGCTAAAGAACTTGATGCCGTTGAACTCCGGCGGATTATGCGAAGCAGAAATGACGATGCCGCCATCGAGCTCGTTTTGGACGGTGAGCAGCGCCACGGCCGGCGTAGGGATAACGCCGCAGCAGTGCGGGCGGCCGCCCTCGGCCATAATGCCGGCGGTCAGAGCACTCTCGAGCATGGTGCCCGAAAGACGCGTGTCGCGGCCGATGCAAATGTCCGGACCAAGGAACTTGGTCGCCGCACGGCCAAGGCGAAATGCGAGGTCGCACGAAAGGTCGGCGTTGGCGACGCCACGGACGCCGTCGGTACCGAAGATGTTCTGGGGCATAGGATCGCTCCTTCCCAAGTGGGCAAAACGCAGTCGCCCACCCTAGTCGAAAAAGAAAAGCGGGACCCGCCGAGCAATCGGCAGGCCCCGCTTGTACATTGTATCTCGTAAGGAGATAAAACCTTAGCGCTTGGAGAACTGGGGAGCGCGGCGGGCCTTCTTGAGGCCGTACTTCTTGCGCTCGACCACGCGAGCATCGCGCGTAAGGAAACCGGCCTTCTTGAGGTCAGCACGGTAATCGCCAGCGTTCAGAAGAGCGCGAGCGATGCCCAGGCGCAGAGCGCCGGACTGACCGGAGATGCCGCCGCCATCGCACAGAGCGATAACGTCGAACTGACCGGCGGTGTCGGTCACCTTGAAGGGAGCAAGGGCGTTCTCAACGAGCTGATGACGGCCGAAATACTGCTCGGCGTCACGCTTGTTGATGGTCACCTTGCCGGTGCCGGGGACGAGACGGACGCGGGCGACGGCGTTCTTACGACGGCCGGTACCCTGGTAGACAACGGTGTTCTCAGCCATCTTTAAGCCTCCAGCTCAATCTTCGTGGGGTTCTGGGCAGCATGCGGATGCTCGGCACCAGCGTAGACCTTAAGCTTGGTCATCTGGGCACGGCCGAGGGTGGTCTTGGGCAGCATACCGCGAACGGCGCGCTCGATGACCTTCTCCGGGTGCTTCTCCATAGCCTGGCGGAAGCTCTCAGCCTTGAG
>CABSDO010000009.1 GCA_902476475.1 uncultured Collinsella sp.
TGCGACGAGAATGTGATCCCCAGCCGCGCCGCCGGCCTGGTCGACCGTCTGCTGGCGGGGGAGACCCTCGCCTTTGCCTCGGACGCCGGCATGCCGAGCGTGTCCGATCCCGGCCAGGCGCTGGTCGAGGCGGCACGTGAGGCCGATGTGCCCGTCGAAGTTATCCCCGGGCCCTCTGCTTGCGTCACGGCGCTCGTTTCGTCCGGCATTCCCTGTGAGCATTTTTTCTTCGAGGGCTTTTTGGGCCGAAAGCACGGCGACCGCGTGCGTCGTTTGCAGCGCCTTGCCGTGGTGCCCGGCGCACTCATCTTCTACGAGTCTCCACATCGCATCGTGGCGACGCTCGAGGCCGTGGCGGAGGTCTTTCCCCAGCGTGAGGTTGCCGTCTGCCGCGAACTCACCAAGCTGCACGAGGAGGTCTTGCGCGGGCCCGCCGCCCAGCTCGCCGAAGAGCTGCGTGCTCGCGGCGAGGTAAAGGGCGAGATTGCGCTGGTCATCGCGCCGCCGAGCGAGGATGAGGAGGCCGGCATCGTGCCGGTTGGCGCCGCGGCAGCGGATCCCGATGAGGCCCTGCGCGAGGATATCCGCGCCGCACTCGAGGAGGGGGAGCCCGCCTCTGCGGTGGCCAAGCGCCTGTCTCAGAAGTATTCGCGCCGCAAGCGCGATGTCTATGCCATGGTGCTCGATATGCAATAGATGGAGGATATCCAGCCCTTGCGCTAGAATCATCCCCTGTATGCAACGTTTTTCTGGAGGACAAACCCCATGGATCAAAGCAAGCCTTCGTTCTTTATCACGACGCCCATCTACTACGTCAACGCCGATCCGCACCTGGGCACGGCTTATTCCACCATCATCGCCGACGTTCAGGCTCGCTATCGCCGCTCCGCCGGCTATAACGTCAAGTTCCTGACCGGCATGGACGAGCACGGCGAGAAGGTCGCCGAGGCCGCAGCCAAGCATGGTATGACGCCGCAGGAGTGGACCGACAGCCAGGCCCCGCACTTCAAGGAGCTTTGGAGCAAGCTCGAGATTTCCAACGACGACTTCATCCGCACCACCGAGCCGCGCCAGCATCATGCCGTGCAGTACCTGTGGGAGCGCATGAAGGAGTCCGGTTACCTGTATAAGGGCAGCTACGACGGCTGGTATTGCGTGCCTGACGAGACCTACTTCACCGATACGCAGGTCCAGAAGGGCGACGAGGAGTACGGCAGCGTCGGCCAGCACCTGTGCCCCGACTGCCACCGTCCGCTTGAGCGCGTGCAGGAGGAGTCCTACTTCTTTAAGCTTTCCGCCTTCCAGGACAAGCTGCTCAAGCTCTATGACGAGCATCCTGACTTTGTCGAGCCTGCGTTCCGCATGAACGAGGTGCGCAGCTTTGTCGAGGGCGGCCTTAACGACCTTTCCGTGAGCCGCACGAGCTTTGACTGGGGCATTCAGGTCCCGTTTGACGAGGGCCACGTGACCTACGTGTGGTTCGATGCGCTGCTCAACTATATGACGGCCGTCGGCTACGGTGTCGATACCGACGAGGCGCGTGCCGAGCTGGCCTATCGCTGGCCCGCGCAGTTCCACATCGTGGGTAAGGACATCATCCGCTTCCACTGCGTCATTTGGCCCGCCATGCTCATGGCCATCGGCGAGGCCCTGCCCGAGCACGTTTTTGCCCACGGCTTCCTGACCGTGCGCAATGCCGAGACCGGCAAGGCCGAGAAGATGTCCAAGAGCCGCGGCAACGCTATCGCTCCGCAGGACGTTATCGACATGCTGGGCGTCGAGGGCTATCGCTACTACTTTATGACCGACGTCGTCCCCGGCACCGACGGCGCCATCAGCTTCGATCGCATGGAGCAGGTCTACAACGCCGACCTGGCCAACAGCTGGGGCAACCTCATCTCGCGTTCGCTCAACATGAGCGGCAAGTACTTTGACGGCTGCGCGCCCGCCAAGCCCGCATCGTTCGATGCGTTCGACAACCCGCTGGCAAAGATCGCCGACGGCCTGGTCGAGCGCTACATGGCCAAGATGGACGTGCTCGATTACGGCGGAGCCAAGGACGAGGTTATGGAGCTCATCCACGCCGCCAACCACTACATCGAGGACTCCGAGCCTTGGGCGCTTGCCAAGGATGAGGCTAAGGCTGACGAGCTGGCATTTGTGATCTACAACCTGCTCGAGGCCATCCGCATTGCCGCTCACCTGCTGATGCCGCTCATGCCTCAGACCTCTGCCGAAGCCCTGCGCCGCCTGTCCTGCGAGGACGAGGCCGCGAGCGACGACCTCAAGGGCATTTGCGCTTGGGGCCTGCTTGCCGGTGGTCAGCCCGTCGAGAAGGGTGAGCCGCTGTTCCCGCGTCTGGGCTAAGACGCCGCGCGCCATATCGGCAATTTGCTGTTTAGATGTAAGGGCATGGCCGCAACGGTCCATGCCCTTTTGTTTCAAGACGCCGCCATCATGCTAAGGAGGCAACTATGACAACTTCGCCTTTGGCAAACCCCACGGCAACAAGGGAGCTGCTGGAGGAGTTTGGCCTTGCGACCAAGCATCGCCTGGGCCAGAACTTCCTGATCGACAACCATGTAATTGAGCGCATTTGCGAGCTTTCCGAGCTCACGGGCGATGAGCGCGTGCTCGAGGTTGGCCCGGGCGTTGGTACGCTCACGCTCGCGCTGCTGCAGGAGGCGGCGTGCGTCACGTCGATCGAGGCCGATCCCGAACTCGAACCGGTGCTCGATGCCCATGCCGCCGACTATGCCAACTTCCGCTTTATCATGGGCGACGCGCTCAAGGTGACGACGGGGCAGATTGAGCAGGCTGCAGGCGGTGAGCCGACGGTATTTGTCGCGAACCTGCCCTATAACGTGGCGGCGACGATCATCCTGCAGTTCTTCCAGACGATGCCCGCGCTCAAGCGTGCCGTGGTCATGGTTCAAAAGGAGGTTGCCGATCGCATTGCCGCGGTGCCGGGTAACAAGACCTATGGCGGCTACACGGCAAAGCTCGGCCTGTATGCGCAGGTTACGGGTCGCTTTGAGGTGCCGCCACGTTGCTTTATGCCGGCACCGCACGTGGACTCGGCCGTCGTGCGTATCGACCGTGTTGACGGCGTGGCGCCCGAAGGACTCGATCGCGAGTTTGTGGCCCGCGTGATTGATGCTGCATTTGCTCAGCGCCGCAAGACCATCCGCAATTCCATGAGCGCCAACGGCTTTGCCAAGGACGTGCTCGACGCCGCCTTTGAGGCTTGCGGTATCGCACCCACCACGCGCGCAGAAACGCTTGATGTTGCCGACTTTATCCGCCTGGCTCAGGAGCTCATCCATGATGCCTAATGCCGAACGCGTGACGTTTACCAAGAAAAAGAAGACGGTTGCTTGTCCCGTGCCCTTGGCACCGCTTGCTGACACGCATGCGCATCTGCTTTCGTTTTGGGGGAAAGAAGTGCCCGAGACGCTCGTGCGCGCCAAAGCCGCGGGCGTCGACCTGTTGGTGACGATGCTCGACCCCATCGCCGACAAGCGCAGCGTGACGGACTATAGCGACTGGCTCGTGCGCGAAATTCTGCCGATGCGGGATATTCCGCAGATCAAGTATCTCGCTGGCGTTCACCCCTATGGCGCGCCGGATTATACCGATGACATTCACGCGCAGGTTGTTGCTGCGCTCGATGACCCTTTGTGCGCCGGTATCGGCGAGATCGGTCTGGACTACCACATGGATTACGACGACGACATCGCGCCGGCGTCCCACAGTGTGCAGATTGATTGCATGGCGCGTCAGCTCGAAGTTGCCGTGCGCCGCAATGTGCCGGTGGAGCTGCACCTGCGGCACGAGGACTCGGATGGGGAGCGCACCTCGCATATGGATGCGTACAACGTGCTGCGCGAGGTGGGTGTGCCTCAGGCCGGTTGCGTGCTGCACTGCTTTGGCGAGGACCGCGCCACGATGGAGCGCTTTGTGGAACTGGGCTGCTATATCGCCTATGGTGGTGCGGCCACCTTTAAGCGCAACGACGACGTGCGCGAGGCATTTGCGGCGACCCCGCTCGACCGCATTTTGTTCGAGACGGATTGCCCGTATATGGCGCCGGAGCCCATTCGCGGTCTTGAATGCGAGCCCGCAATGATCTCCATTACGGCAAACGCGCTGGTTAACGACCGTGTCGATCGCACGGGTGAGGACGCCGAAACAATCGTGCAAGCCGCTTGGGAGAATGCCTGCAAACTTTTTCAAAAATAGTTCTTGCGTTCGTGGTGGCGCTCCGTTATTCTAATTCCTGCACGCGGGCGTGGCGGAATTGGCAGACGCGTACGGTTCAGGTCCGTATGGGGGCAACCCCATGAAGGTTCAAGTCCTTTCGCCCGCACCATTAAATTAAAGAGCTCCCAGCAATGGGAGCTTTTTTGTTATGGGCCCATCACAGGGACTTGAACCTGTGAAGGAGCGAGCGTAAAGAAAACGCGGAGCGTTTTTAGCGAGCTGGCGAGGACGCCGGCAGGCGGCCGAAGCCGGTGCGGATCCGCGAAGCGGATACGCGGACGTCCTTTCGCCCGCACCATTGATTGAAAGAGCTCCCAGCAATGGGAGCTTTTTGTTATGGGCCTCTTGTTGATGTCACGTTGCTGCTTCGTGCGGGTATCCTAATGCCAACGTGTGCCTATCAGAGGAGAGACCATGCTGTTGTCCGGTATCATCGCCGCCCTTACCAGCCTTTTGATTCCCATCATCATCCTGTTGCTGCTGCTTCCCAACGCCTGCTACGTCGTTGAACAGCAGCATGCCGTGATCATCGAGCGCCTGGGCAAGTTTAACCGCATCGTCAACGCGGGCTTCCACATGAAGGTGCCCGTGATCGACCGCAAGGCCGCCACGGTGAGCCTGCGCACCATGAAAAACGGTTTTGGCATCGACGTTAAGACCCAGGACAACGTGACCATCGGCCTTGAGGTCTCTGCTCAGTACCACGTGAGCTATGACATGGGCGCCGGCCCGGCAGATTCGGGTATCTACAAGAGCTACTACATGCTGCAGGAGCCCGTCGACCAGATGCGTGACTTCATCACCGACGCCCTGCGCTCTTCGATCCCCGTCTACACACTCGATGAGGTCTTTGCCAAGAAGGATGACATCGCCAAGGATGTCAACGCTACCGTTTCCGAGCAGATGGCCGCCTACGGCTTCACCCTCGTGTCGACGCTCATCACCAAAATCGCACTGCCGACCGAGGTTGAGAACTCCATGAACGACATCAACGCTGCCCAGCGCAAGCGCGCTGCGGCACAGGAGCTCGCTGAGGCCGACCGCATCAAGCGCGTCACCGAGGCGACCGCCGAGGCTGAGGCTATGGAAAAGGCGGGCGAGGGCATCGCCAACCAGCGCAAGGCCATCGCGCTGGGTATCAAAGATTCGCTCGAGATCATCCAAGAGACGGGTGTCGGCAATGACGAGGCCAACCAACTGTTCATGTTTACGCAGTGGTCCGAGATGATGACGGAGTTCGCTCGCACGGGTAAAACCTCGACGGTCGTGCTGCCGAGCGACTTTTCGCAGTCGGCCTCTATGTTCGAGCAGATGCTGGCTGCCGGTAAGGTTCAGAACGAGTCAAAGGAGTAGGCACGCGTGAAATACACCGTCGTTTGTGTTGGCAAGCTCAAAGAGCGCTTTTGGAAGGACGCGTGCGCTGAGTACACCAAGCGCCTAGGCGCCTATGCCAAGGTGGATATCCGCGAGGTGGCCGATATCGACCCGGCTAAGGCGGGCGGCGTGGATGCCGCGCGCGACAAGGAGGGGGCGGCAATTCTTGCTGCATTGCCGTCTCGAGCGCATGTGATCCTGCTGGCTATCGAGGGCAAGGAGCGTTCGAGTGAGGAGCTCTCGGCGAGGCTCGACGATCTTATGCTACGAGGCAGCAGCGACATCGCCTTTGTGATTGGCGGTTCGGACGGCGTGAGCGATGAGGTGCGCGCCCGCGCCGACGAGATGCTCAGCTTTGGACGCATTACCTTGCCGCATAACTTGGCGCGCGTGGTGCTGCTGGAGCAAATCTACCGCGCCTGCAAGATCAGCCGTGGCGAGCCGTATCACAAATAGGTCGGCAATACGAAACAATGGCGTGGGACAATACCTTTCGTTTTGAGGAATGTGTCTGAAAGGACTATGAGATATGAAGATTGGATTTGTCGGTTTTGGCAATATGGCGAGCGCTATGGCCGATGGCTGGATCGCTGCCGGTGTAGCTGCGAGCGACATGTGCGCCTGCGCGGGTCGCTACGACGCACTGGTTGAGCGCTGCGAGGCGCGCGGCATGGTCGCCTGCCACGATGCCGCCGAGGTTGTCGCCGCATCCGATATCGTGGTCGCTGCGGTCAAACCGTACATGATCGAGAAGGTATTCGCCCCGCTCAAGGATGCTCTTGCCAAAAAGGTCGTTCTGTCGGTTGCCTGGACCTGGGACAGTGCCAAGTGGGAGCAGGTCCTGCCGGGCGTCGCGCATATCTCGACGGTGCCCAACACACCGGTTTCGGTGGGCGAGGGCGTCATCGCTTGCGAGAAGGCTTCCACGCTTAGTGATGAGCAGAGCGCAGTGGTGCTTGATTTGCTTGGCAAGCTCGGTGCGGTGGTCGAACTCGATACGAGCCTGCTGTTTGTGGGCGGCACGGTGGGTGGTTGCGCTCCGGCATTTGTCGCCATGGCAATCGAGGCCCTGGGCGATGCAGCGGTCAAGCACGGTATCCCGCGTGCCGATGCCTATCGCATTGTGAGCCAGATGGTGTTGGGTACGGCAAAGCTGCAGCTTGCAACTGGCCAGCATCCTGCGGCGATGAAGGATGCCGTATGCTCGCCCGGTGGTGCCACCATCAAGGGCGTCGTTGCGCTCGAGGACGCCGGCATGCGCAGCGCCCTGGTCAAGGCAATCGACGCAACTCTCCAGTAAAACCGACCAAAAAAAAGGAAGGGTTTATTATTGGCAGGTATTTTCTGCGGTTTTGTCCTTTTAGCGAAAAGCGCCCCGCAACTGGCTCAATTCCAGTTGCGGGGCGCTTGCGTTTGCCCAGATAAAACAGACCAAAATAAACCTGTCCCTTTTTGGCAGGTTAGTCCCAGAAGCTGTCTTCCTCATCCTCGGACTTGGGTCCGCGGTCGACGTACATCTTATGGGTACGCTTCTCCATTACAAAGGCAAGAATCGCAAATAACAGGATGCCGCCGGCGAAAAGGATGGCAAAACCGGTGCGGGTGCCAAACAAAAAGGAAAAAACTGCGTCCATTGGGTGCCTTCTTGCGTAGTTGAGTTGGGTCGTAAACGCTCATAAGTATATACTTGCCCATACATGTACAAGGTTGCAACCTAAATGGAATGTATATCGCCGGAGGATCTAATGCTTGATATCAAGTTTGTTCGCGAGAACCCCGATGCCATCGATGTCGCCATGGCTAACCGCCAGACGTCTTGGGATCGCGAGAAGTTCTTTGAGCTCGACGACGAGCGCCGTGCCGTCATCACCGAGGTCGAGGAGCTCCAGGCTACGCGCAATGCCGAGTCCAAGAAGATCGGCGCCCTGATGAAGGAGGTCAAGAAGGACGAGGCCGAGGCCGCCAAGGAGGCCGTGCGCGCCGTCAACGAGAAGATTGACGGTCTGGCCGAGCGCCGTACTGCTCTCGAGCAGGAGCAGTACGACTTCATGGCTCACCTGCCCAACATTCCTTGCGAGGCCACGCCGTACGGCAAGGACGAGGACGAGAATATTGAGCGCCGTCGTTGGGGCACCCCGCGCGAGTTCGACTTCGACTTTAAGCCGCATTGGGATCTGGGCACCGATCTGGACATCCTCGACTTCGAGCGCGGCAACAAGCTCTCCGGCAGCCGTTTTACCGTTCTCGGTGGCGCTGGCGCCCGCCTGGAGCGCGCCCTCATCAACTTCTTCCTCGATACGCACACCAGCCGTGGCTTTAAGGAGTGGTGGCCGCCCATCGTCGTCAAGCGTCAGACCATGTTTGGCACGGGTCAGCTGCCCAAGTTCGAGGACGACGCCTATCACGTCTCGGGCGACAACTTCCTGATCCCCACCGCCGAGGTCGTGCTTACCAACCTGCACGCCGGCGAGGTCCTCGATGCCGACACTCTGCCGCGTCGCTACACCGCCTTCACCCCCTGCTTCCGCGAGGAGGCCGGTTCCGCCGGTCGCGATACCCGTGGCATCATCCGTCAGCACGAGTTCGACAAGGTCGAGATGGTCAAGTTCGCTAAGCCGGAGGAGTCCGACGAGGAGCTCGAGAGCATGACCGCCGAGGCCGAGTATCTGCTGCAGCAGCTGGGCCTTCCGTATCGCGTGATTAGCCTGTGCACCGGCGACTTGGGCTTCTCTGCCCGTCAGACCTACGACGTCGAGGTCTGGCTGCCGAGCTACAACGCCTACAAGGAGATCAGCTCCTGCTCCAACTGCGGCGACTTCCAGGCCCGCCGCGCCAACATCAAGTACCGCGACCCCGAGAACTTCAAGGGCTCGCGTTACCTGCACACCCTTAACGGTTCCGGCCTGCCGGCTGGTCGTACCATGGCTGCCATTCTGGAGAACTACCAGAACGCCGACGGCACCATCACGATCCCCGAGGTTCTGCGTCCTTACATGGGCGGTCTCGAGAAGATCGAGCCGGTCGCGTAACTTGGCTGCATAGGGGATATGCAAGGGCGCTCCTTCGGGGGCGCCCTATTTCGTGCGCAGGTCCATACCATGCCGTGCGGACAGCTCGATAGAAAACACACGAACAAACGTTCTGTATACAGCAATCTACCTGCTATGCTTTTGCTAAATAAGAGCGAGAGAAAGGGGACGCGATGGAGCTGTTTGATGATCGGGTGGTTTTGTTTGAGAGCGACGAGGGCGGGGAGTACCTGCTTGTAACGTGTGGGCCGTCTGGCATGGGTGGCCTGGTGGTTCGACAGACGAGCGGGGGTCCGTTGACCCAATGGTGCTTTGAGGAGTCGCCTCATGTGGTTGAGACGTTTGTGGCGCACGAGGGGCTTGTGGCCCTGGAGCATTTCTATGGGGTCCGGACATCTAACCAGGTTGCTCGCATGTTGAGTATCTCGTTTGCCGATTATGATTGTGCCCAGCGGGTGAGATCGCTCCTGAGGGAACTTGATGCTAAGTTTGACGTGATCGAAAAGCCAATCGATCGTACGGGGAACGACGGTATATGCGGAGCAGCATGACAAGACTGCGTTCCACAAAAAAGTTTGAAATTGTGCTTGACTCCAATAAGCTAAAGTGGTTTTATATGTCTTGCGCTGCGGCGTTACCTCAGCTGGATAGAGGGTCTGACTACGAATCAGAACGTCATAGGTTCGAATCCTATACGCCGCACCAATTGAAATTGAAAGCCTCCGGCAACGGGGGCTTTTCTTTTTTGGAAACCATGCATGGATTCGAACCTCGGTCGAGGCGCGAGCGTCTTAATCATCACTTCGTAAAATTTTTCCAAATTGTCGCTTGACCCATCGAGGGGTCACGTGCATAATAATCCGTGCGTTGCGGCGTTACCTCAGCTGGATAGAGGGTCTGACTACGAATCAGAACGTCATAGGTTCGAATCCTATACGCCGCACCAACTGAACTTTAAAGCCTCCGGTAACGGAGGCTTTTCTTATATGTCGACATACTTGAGGAGTTGCTTTCGCCGTGTTTGAAAGTATCGAGTCGATCGACTGCATCAAATGAGTAAAAATCAAATTCGATAACTTTTTTTGAAAAAATGCTTGACCATTATTCAGTCCCTGTGCATAATAATCAACAAGTCGCGGCGTTACCTCAGCTGGATAGAGGGTCTGACTACGAATCAGAACGTCATAGGTTCGAATCCTATACGCCGCACCACTTGAGATCAAAGCCTCCGGCAACGGGGGCTTTTCTTTTAGGCAAACGCCGCATGGATTCGAACCTTCGTCAAAGGGACCATTTCTTATCGACTCGTGTAAGATTTCGAGTAAGCGTCTCGGTGAGCCCGCGGCGCGCTCTTTCTTTAGGCGACCGATCAGGGTGATATTTCGTGGCAGAGCGTCCGACATACAAGCTCAGGTTTCTCGATCCCAAGAAGCGCTTTCCGGCGATGCCCGAGCAGCCTGCGGGACGCTCATATGGCGTGGTCTGGAAACTCTTTGGCGAGGATCAGCATGAATCTTGTTATGTCGTCGAATTCGTTGGCAAAAGCCATGTGTCGCTTTTGGGCTACGTAAGCGTTTCGGGTGAGGTGTACAAGGTGGACCGCCCCGTCAGCGAGGCTCCGCTGCCCAACGATCCCGACATGGAACTGGTCCTTGACGAGTCGGACTCCGGTATTGGTGAGATTATGGTGAGGGGAGCAAACGGCACGATGCGCGCGTGCGCGCGAACCGTCGGCTCTCCCGAAGGTCCCATGCGCGAACAGTCCGATCACGAGACATGGAATTCGGCCCGCTCCCTTCCTTACGGTGAGTTCATGGCATCGATGTTCCTGCGCTACGTGATATTCGCTGACTCCGAAAATACCATTGCGAGCACAGCGGACGCCGACGGACTCGACGAGGGTATGCAAAACGTTGTCGACAAGATCAAGCTCGTAAAGTTGCCCGAGCCGGTCGAGGTGTTTTTGGGCTTTAACACGACACCGCTACCTGACGCTATCGAGACGCTGCTCTACCGCGTTGACCATGCCGAGAATCCGAGCGGTATCGAGCGCTATGCCGCCGCCCTTATGAGTGAAATTGACTTGCCCCGCTTGCGCACCATCGCCGCTAAGTCCGAGATGAGCCTGGCTCGCATCGATCGCTCAAAGCTTTTCTATCTCAATTTTGATCGTAGTCTGCTAGACCAGGACGAGATTGACACGCTGCTCGCCATCGAGTGCCGTCTCAACCGCCTCTCCGGCATCCTTGAGCGCATTGGGGCTGGATTGGCCCCCGCGGCCTCGTCGCCGAGCCTTGAGGGCTGTGCGCTCTTTGATTCGTGGCATATCGCTAAGACGACCAACGATGTTCCCCGACTGCTCGATACGGCCTCGAGCGATAACCCGTGGGCCAAACCGGGAACGGTTTCGTGCCAGCCGGGCGGTGAGTGGGATGTGCGTACCCGCTTCGCGCGTATTGTCGAGGCACTAAACGTGGTCACACGGCTCGACTATACCTATCGGGCAAACGTTGCCGAGGGGATTATGCTCGTTCGGTTTGGGCACTCTGTCGCGGATGCTATGCCTCAACGTGAATACGACGCCCAAGATGACGCCTGGCGCGAGCTGGACGAGGACACGCGCGCGATCTGGGCCGTGGAGCACGATGCGCGCGTGGCGCTCACGCTTGCGGCAGCGTGTTTTGCCGCGGGCACCTGCATCACGCGCTGCTATGTGCAGATTGCTGCTCCCGACAGTGGGCAGGGCGAGCGCGTTGTCGCAACATATTTCTTTGGGCGCGCGGCCTATCTGGCCGATTGCGTGTCTGTCGCCAAGGATCTTGAGAGCATGGACATGGACGATATGCCGTGCAAGCGTGTGCTTGAGGCGTATGAGTCAACCGCTCCGGAGACGATTGAACCGGCGGAGGTTCATGCTCGTCCGCGTGATGACCATCGCATGCTGCCGCCGGCGCTGCGCGATCTGCTGCTTGCCGATACGGCTGACGAGCTGGAGGTCATGGAAGAGGACGACGACCCATACGTGGCCCGTGTTGTTGAATTGCGCGAGCAGGCAAAAGTCGACCGTACAGGTGCTTTTGAAGGCTTTTCCCGTCTTGTTGAGGAGTTGGAGGCTAAGTGCGCCGTCGCCGAGCTTTTGGCGACAGGTCCGGTTCAAACGCAGTTTTGCGATAACCAGCTGGTGCGCATGGTGCTACCGGTGTTGGAAGAAGACCGCTCTGTGCGAATCCTTCGTGCGCCCGATGCGCTGTACTTTGCCCAGCACGAGATCTGCAGCTTTTACGCCGAGCAAGAGGACTTTGAACGAGCACTGCCCGAGGTGCGCCATCTTTACGATCTGGCGCGCTCGTCCATGCAGTCGCACTTTGCGCTCATCAACGTGCTTGCGCGTCTGGAGCGCTTTGACGAGATTATCGAGGTGGCGCGCCACGGCCTACGTATTGCCAGCGATCGTTCTGCAATCGGCTACCTGTTCTATCGCTTGGCGTTTGCCTATTGGAATTGCGATCAGCTCGACCTGGCGCTGGCTTGTTACCGTCTGGTGCCGCGCGGCGAGGAGTCGGGCAGCAGCGCGCTGGAAGAAATGCAGGGCCTTATGAACGAGATGGGCGTCAGCGGGCCTCCGACGTTCGAGGAAGCGGTCGAGACCATCCACAAGGCTGGACTAGAGCTGCCGCCAGTGTCCGCCGTGACGAATCAGCTGGCAGATGCCGCTGTGCAACTGGTCGACAACGGTTTCTTTTTCCTGGCGCGCGGTTGTATCTTCCAAATGTGGCGCACCATGGGCAACGACGAGCTCGGCTCCCTCAACCGCTCGCTGGGGTAGGCGAAGCTTTCAAGAAGGAAAGGCTGCTAGGCAATTAGAAAATTTCCTCTTGCTCATCCTTGGCTGTTTGGTTACTATAGAACGGCTGTTACGGAGAGCTGACCGAGAGGCCGAAGGTGCTCGCCTGCTAAGCGAGTATGCCCCAAAAGGGCATCTGGGGTTCGAATCCCCAGCTCTCCGCCAGTACGAGTTTGAAGAAGGGTCCCATTTGGGGCCCTTTTTTAATTAGAAGAATGTTAACTGGGAATTCGAACCCTCAAAAAAGAGGCATCCTTTCGGACGCCTCCTTTCAGTGGACTTATTATTCTTGCGCCCTACACCTCAGGAGCCTTAGCGACGGTCTCGCTCTCTGCCGCAAGTGGGCGGTTGTCGATACGACGGCCCAGACGGTCGAGCTTCACGAGTATCCATTCAATGGGATTCGGCCCCGAGCCTTCCTCGTCGGCGACCAGGTCCATGACGGCGATCTTGGTGCCGTCCTGCTTGAGCGTAACGCTGCCCACCTTGTCGCCCACATGCACCGTGCCCGAAAGATCGTCGTAGCTAACCTTTTCGGTCACCTCGCCGGCAAGGGAAAACACGGTCGCTTGCGCCGTGGGGTCGGCGAGCGTGGCGTCGATCGTCTTGTCCGTCCAATCTGTCTGGCTAATGCGTGCCATGAGCGGGTTGCCGTTGGCGGTCTTTTCCTGCGTGTTGGCGATCGCGACCGTGACCTTGTGGCCGTAGTACCAATTGGCAAGGGTTGCGGTATCGCTAAAGCGCTGGTCGGTGGTGGTGGAGTTCAAAACGACGGTGTAGATCTCGTCGCCATCGCGGTTGTAGGCACCCGTAAAGCAATAGCCTGCATCGTCGGTGGTGCCGGTCTTGCCACCGATGTTGCCATCTTGGCCCAGCAAATAGTTATGCGTGTCCATGGAATGCGAATGGTCGGTGCCGTCGGCGCCCGTGACCTCGATCCAGGAATCCTCGCTCGCTACGACCTCGCGGATCGTGTCGTTTTTCATGGCCTCCTGCATCATCAGCGCTACGTCGTGTGCGGTTGAGTGCATATCGCCAGCCCACTCATCAAAGTCCAGACCATGCGGGTTTTCAAAAAGCGTACCGGTGCAGCCGAGCTTCTTAGCGCGCTCGTTCATGGCCTTCACAAATGTGGTCTCGGCGTTTTTGGTCTTAGGGTCGATCTTCTTGCCCACATATTCGGCGAGCACGATGGCGGCGTCGTTGCCCGAGGGAATCATCAGGCCGCGCAGTGCCTGCTCCACGGTAAGCTCGTCGCCTTCGAGCAAGCCGGCGGTCGAATTACCCACGGTGGCTGCGGCGTTGCTCACCGTGACCTTCTCGTCCATCTTGCAATTCTCGACGGTTAGGATTGCGGTCATGACCTTGGTGATCGAGGCAATCTTGACCTGCTCATCGGCGCCGCGCCCATAGTAGACGGTGCCGTCTTTGCCCATGACGAGGGCATTGGTCGCATCGATATCGGGCAGGTTTTCGGCCGTGATGCCGCGCGCATCGGCGGTTTTGCCGCAAACATTGTCGGTCGTGAGCACTTGGGCGCCGGCGACGGTGGGCACGCCGGCGGCAAGGGCGATAGCGCAGACAAAGCTGGCGGCAAGCTGGGCTGAGCGCTTTGCAAAAGAGGTGAGGGACTTCACGGATTTCGCTTTCGACGGGATGGTCTCTTCTGGAACTAGAGTATATCGTTTGCCGGCGTCGGCGATCATCGCGTGCGCGCGTGGCCCACATCCGCACCCGAACGGGCACAAGGGTGCTTAAGGCCGACTTAATCACCCACGCTTGTTGTGTGTGGCGTGCGTCGCCTCAGGCATAATGGAGCGCGAGAGGAGCACGCATGAACGAGCGCATACTGGTAGTTGATGACGAGAAGGCCATTGCCGACCTAGTGGGCATCTACCTTACAAAAGAAGGCTTTGACGTCCAGATTGCCTATAGCGGGGCCGATGCTGCCAAGGCAATCTTGGAGCAGGAGTTCGATCTGGCGCTGCTGGATGTCATGCTGCCCGATATCGATGGCTTTGAGCTGCTGCGTACGATCCGTTCCAGCCATACCTATCCCGTGATCATGCTGACGGCGCGCGATGCCCAGCAAGACAAGATCGAGGGCCTTTCGCTTGGCGCGGACGATTACGTGGTCAAGCCGTTCCGCCCGCTGGAGCTCATCGCGCGCGTGCACGCTCAGCTTCGCCGCTACACCAGCTACGGTAGCCGTGCACAGGCGGCCGAGTCGCCGACCATTCAGCTCGACGGCTTGGAGATCAACCGCGACGCTCGTTCCGTGACGGTGGACGGTGCACCGGTACGCCTCACACCCACCGAGTATTCAATCTTGCTGTATCTGGTCGAGCATCGCGGCAGTGTGGTGGCCGTGGAGGACCTGTTCCGCGCGGTGTGGAACGAGGATTTTATGCCCGGCTCCAACAATACGGTGATGGTGCACATTCGCCACTTGCGCGAAAAGATCGGCGACGACGCACAAAAGCCGCGCTTTATCAAAAACGTCTGGGGCGTCGGCTACATCATCGAATAACGCTTTTCGCTTGTGAGGATCTTGATATGACAAAAGACGATAGACAAGCGTTCGAGGTGCCCGATCGGCTCTTTGAATACGTGAGGTCGGTCGTCGACAACCGCGCGCTTGCAACGGTGCTGCTCTTTTTGCTGAGCCTGCTGCTGATTGGCATCGACAACATCGTCGGAATCTTGGCGGTGCTGCTTGTCGGCTTTTTGCTGATCGATCGATTTGAGATCGTGTGCCGCTGCGTGGTGATTGGCGGCGCCGCGTGGGCCATGACGTTGGCGATTGGCGCCATGGCGCTCGGCGGCATCGAAGGGCCGGTGCTGTTCGATGCCGGCTTTGTATTCAACATGCTTGGCTTTGTGCTGGCGCTTGCCGCGTGCGTGCTGTTCTTGTGTGGCCGCGCCCTGTACTACCAGGGCTACGAGCAGGGCGAGCAGCATGCCGATTGTGTGCTGGCCGCTCGTATTCAAGATCGCCTGATCGATCACCCCGACACCTGGGATAACATCGACGGCGACTTCTTGGAGGTCGAGGGCGCCCTTAACCGCGTGCGTGACCGTGAGCGCAAGGTGCAGCAAGCTCTGCGTGACGAGTCGCATCGCAAGGACGATTTGGTCACGTACTTGGCACATGACCTACGCACCCCGCTTGCCAGTGTGGTGGGCTATCTTTCGCTGCTGCAAGAGGCTCCCGAGCTGCCGGTTGAGCAACGTGCGCACTTTACGGGCGTGGCGCTCGACAAGGCGCACCGGCTCGATACGCTCATCGAAGAGTTCTTCGATATCACGCGCTTTGACTTCCACGATATCGTGCTCACGCGCGGCTATGTTGATCTGGGGTTGCTGCTGGCTCAGGTGGCTGACGAGTTCTATCCCATCCTCAACGAGCAGCATAAGGAAGTCCAAGTTGATATTCGCGAGGACCTGACGGTGCTCGTGGATGGCGACAAAATGGCTCGCGTGTTCAACAACATCATGAAAAACGCTATTGCCTATAGCTATGAGGGCTCGACCATCACGATCGAGGCCAGACGCCGGGACGGCGGTGGCGTGCGCGTGCGCTTTATCAATCAGGGCGATCCCATCCCTGAGGCAAAGCTCAAGGTGATCTTTGAGAAGTTCTATCGCCTGGATGCGGCGCGTGCGACCAATCGCGGCGGCGCTGGACTGGGGCTTGCCATCGCCAAGGAGATCGTATGCGCGCACGGCGGTACCGTTGCATGTGAATCGACGCCCGAACACACGATATTCACCATCGAGCTGCCCGCCGCATAGCCAGTGTGCCCTTACAAACACTTGACAATGCGCTCACGTGCATATGAGCCGCGATTCCTACTATCGATACTGCTGAATTGATATCGATGTGGAGGTATGCGGTATGACGGCTGCTGCGGCTATGGAGCCCACGGAGCTCGAGGAGCTAATGGAGGCGCAGGCCGAGGCTGCGCACGAGCGCGAAGTCGGGGATGCGACTCGCCCCACGGCGCAGGATCTTGCCGCCTCGCCGACGCGCATCGACGTCGAGGGCCTTGATCTGTTCTATGGCGACCACCACGCGCTCAAGGACGTGTCCATTAAGATTCGCGACAAGCAGATCACCTCGTTTATCGGTCCTTCGGGCTGCGGTAAGTCGACGCTGCTGCGTTGCTTTAACCGCATGAACGACGACATCAAGGACTGCCGTATCGAGGGCAAGATCGCGCTCGACGGTCAAGATATCCTGGGCGATTACGACATCTGCCGTTTGCGCCAGCGCGTGGGCATGGTGTTTCAGCGCCCCAACCCGTTTCCCATGAGCATCTACGACAACGTCGCCTACGGTCCTCGCGGCATGGGAGTGCGCGACCGCGTCGTGCTCGACGAGCTGGTCGAAGACTCCCTGCGACGCGCCGCCCTGTGGGACGAGGTCAAGGACAAGCTCAAAGAATCGGGTCTGGGTCTTTCGGGCGGCCAGCAGCAGCGTCTGTGCATCGCCCGTGCGCTGGCCGTGCAGCCCGACATTCTGCTGATGGACGAACCGACCTCGGCGCTCGACCCCGTATCGACGCTGGTGGTGGAGCAGCTGGCCCGCGAGCTCAGGGAGACCTGCACGCTGGTGGTCGTTACGCACAACATGCAGCAGGCTGCGCGTATTTCCGATTCGGTTGCGTTCTTTTTGCTGGGTGAGCTGGTGGAGCACGCGCCTACCGCGCAACTCTTCAAGAATCCGACTGATCTGCGCACGGCGGATTATTTGACGGGACGTTTTGGCTGATACCATCTAGTACAGGCACCTTTAGGGTTAAGATGCGGTCATGCCGGTCGCAAAGGGGTTCAACATGATCTATTACGTCGAGGACGATGACAATATCAGGGATTTGACGGTCTATGCGCTGCGCAAGCAGGGGATCGAGGCCGAGGGCTTTTCGTGCGATGGCGAGTTTAAGGCCGCCGTGGCTCGACGGGTGCCCGATGCCGTCCTGCTCGACATCATGCTGCCCGATACCGACGGCTTGGCAATTATGCGTCGCCTGCGCGCCGACCGCCTGACGGCGACGGTGCCCATCATGATGCTCACTGCCAAGGATACCGAGCTCGATAAGGTGATGGCGCTCGATGGCGGTGCCGACGATTATCTGACCAAGCCGTTTTCGCTCATGGAGCTTGCCAGTCGTTGCCGTGCGCTGCTGCGCCGCGGCGGTATGGTCAAACAGGCGAGCGATGTGCTCAGCGTGGGCGATATCGTGCTTTCGCCCAGCCATCGCGAGGTGACCGTTGCCGGCGAGTCACTCAAACTCACCTTGCGCGAGTTCGATTTGCTCGAATATCTTATGCGCAAGCCCGGCGTGGTCTTTACCCGTGAGTCGCTGCTGCAGAGCGTGTGGGGCTGGGACTTCGACGGCGGCTCGCGTACCGTCGACGTTCACGTGCAGACGCTCCGCCAAAAGCTCGGCGAGCATGCCAGCGCCATCGAGACCGTGCGCGGCGTGGGCTACCGCTTGGCCGAGCCTTCTGCCGGTGATGGTGCCGAAGGTGACGACACCGCGGCCACCGCATCGGAGGAGTAACCCGTGGTCTTCGCCCCCCAGGGAAAACATACGCTGTCGCACCGCGTTTTTGTGACGATCTTTGTCTGCGCCATGGCGGTTATCGTGGCGTTTACGGTGCTGGGTGCGTTCTTTGTGCAAAACACCTTGGCGGATGCCACGAGTGCCAACCTGGCGCAAGAAACCGAGCTCATTGCTGCCGCCCTCGACGAGCAGCAGGAGCCCATCCCGTTCTTGCGTAGCCTCGATCGAGAGGACTTGCGCATCACGCTGATTAACAAGGATGGATCGGTTGCCTACGACAACGAGGCGTCGCCTTCCACACTGCCCAACCATGGCGATCGCCCCGAGGTCATCGAGGCCTTTGAGAGTGGTTCGGGTTCCGCGGAGCGCGCAAGCTCTACGCTCGACGAGATTATGCTGTATCGCGCCGTCGCCCTTGATAACGGCCAGGTTGTCCGCTTGGCGCAGGCCCAGCCTGGCGTTGCGGCGATTTTGCTGTCGATGGTGGCGCCGATGCTGCTTATCGCAGCAGCGGGTGCGGTACTCTCGTTTTTTATGGCGCGCCGCGAGTCCCGTGCCATCATCGCGCCTTTGCAAGAGGTGGATTTGGACCACCCACGCCGTAGCTATGAGCACGCCTATGCCGAGATGGTCCCCATGCTTGAGCGTATTGAGCCGCAGCGCCAGGAGCTCAAGCGCCAAATGGCGGTGCTGGCGGACAACGACCGTATGCGCCGCGAGTTCACGGCGAATATCACCCATGAGCTCAAGACGCCGCTTACGGCGATTTCGGGCTATGCCGAGCTCATCGCAAACGGTATGGTCGAGGGCGAGGACGACCTGCGCAACTTTGGCGGTCGCATCTATCGTGAGGCGGGCCGTTTGGCGGCGCTTGTCAACGACATCCTTACGCTGTCTAACTTGGACGAGGCCGAGCGTGCAACTGAGGGCGAGGCGGTGCCCATTGGGTCCACGGAGCCTATTGAGCTCTCGCGTGCCATCTACGCGGTTGAGCAGCGTCTTGAACAGGTCGCCCGTCAGGCGAATGTGACGATAAGTCATGAGACCAAGCCTGTGGTCATCGAAGGCGTGTCGCGCTTGATCGACGAGCTCATCTATAATCTGGCAAGCAACGCCATCCGCTACAATCGGCCCGGCGGTACGGTTACGCTGCAGTGCGGCACCAACGACGAAGGCCATCCGTTCCTCGCGGTCGCCGACACGGGAATCGGTATCGCGCCTGAAGAACAGGGCAAGGTATTTGAGCGGTTCTATCGCGTGGACAAGAGTAGGTCCAAGGCACGCGGCGGAACCGGCCTGGGGCTTGCCATTGTCAAGCATGCGGCCCTGTATCATCACGCCACGCTCGATTTGTCGAGCGAGTTGGGCGTGGGAACCACCATTACGGTGACGTTTCCCATACAGCAGGACGAGCCATTCGCATAGCGATACAACATAGATATTGATGCAGACGCCGCATTTGACTTTCGGGTGCGGCGTTGTTGTGCAATTTTACGATTGCTTCCGACATTTTTACAGGAGAGCCTGTTTCTTATGTATAGAGTTTGGTCTCGGTAAAAAGATGCGATAACATACGGACAGTTTTGTCAATCCGAACTGGGGAAATGAAAGGCAAGCTGCATGACCCTTCTCGAACTGTTCCAGCTGCTGAAGAAGCACCTTCAGCTGGTCATCACCCTTCCGGTGGTCTGCGCGATCGCCATGGGCATCGTGTCCTTCGTTGCGATGGACAACACCTATACCGCGACGACGAGCATGTACATTCTCGCCAAGACCGACGATAGCGGTCAGATGAGCTACAACGATCTCTCGGCGAGTCAGATGCTTTCCAACGATATCGCCACGCTGCTGGATAGCGATAGCGTTAAGAGCGGCGCAGCCAATGAACTGGGCCTCACCGATCTGGATGACTACAAGGTGTCTGTTTCCTCCGAGACCACCACGCGTGTCATTACGCTTTCGGTTACCGGCACCGATGCCAAAGAGACGGCTAAGGTCGCAAAGGCCATGGCCAGCTCGGTGAGTACGGTCGCTCAGAACGTCGGCGCTGCCCAGAGCATCAACGTTATCGACGAGGCTAAGACCCCCGAAGCCCCCAGCGGTCCCAAGCGTATGCTGTACGTTGCTGTCGCGTTCCTCGCGGGCATCTTTATCGCAGTTGCCTATGTCGTTTTGGCAGACATGCTCAACACCCGCATCCGCGGTGCCGAAGAGGCAGAAGAGCTCCTGGGTATTCCCGTTGTTGGCCGAATTCCGGCTATGAAAGGTGGTAAATAGGCATGGCTAAGGCAAAGAACACCGATAAGCTCGTTGTACAGAATGCCGCCAAGACCCTTCTGGCCAACATCCGCTTTGCGAGTGTGGACGACCCCATTCGCACCATCACCGTCACGTCCTCGATTCCCAACGAGGGCAAGTCTACGGTTTCCATTAACCTTGCTCAGGCAATCGCCACGAGCGGCAAGTCCGTGCTCCTGGTCGAGGCCGATATGCGCCGCAGGTCCCTTTCCGATATGCTCGGCGTTCGTTCGCGCGGCGGACTCTATGCGGTTCTTTCCGAGCAGATCTCCATTGACCAGGCAATTGTCGAGACGGGTCAGAAGAACTTCTACTTCCTCGATGCCGAGCCGCATATTCCCAATCCTGCCGACATCATCGTCTCTCACCGCTTTGCCAAGCTGGTAAAGGCACTGTCCGCCAAGTTCCAGTACGTCATCTTTGATGCTCCCCCGGTCGGCACTTTCATCGATGCTGCCGAGATCGCAAGTCTGACCGACGGTGCGCTTTTTGTCGTGCGTGAGGATTTCACCAAGCGCGAGGAGGCGCTCAACGCCATCGGTCAGCTTAAGAAGTCCGAGAAGGTCAAGCTCATCGGTACCGTTATGAACTACTGCGAGACCGAGACCAGCGAGTACTACTACTCCTACTACACCAAGGACGGTAAGAAGGTGAAGAAGGGCTCCGACGATCAGGGGACTTCCAAAAAGGGCATCTTCACCAACCGAGCAAACGTTTAGTTGATTAAGGCTGACCTATGCGTGACATTCATTGCCATATCTTGCCGGGTGTAGACGACGGCGCCGCCGATCTCGATGAGAGCTTGGCGATGCTCGAGGCTGCCAAGCGGGCCGGTGTAACCAGAATCGTTTGCACTCCTCACTGCCGTGATCCCTATTTTGATTACGACAAGATGTGGGATGCCTTTGAGCTGCTGCGTGATAACGCTGACGGTTTTCCGCTCCAGATGGGCTTCGAGGTCAACCATCGAAAGCTTGTTGAGCTTGGTATCGATGCTGCGGAGCACTTGCATTTCGATGGAACCAACGAGTTTCTGCTCGAGCTTTCGACGCATGCCGATGCGTATGCGTTTAGAGAGTACGAGAACACGATTTACGATTTGCAGTGCCGTGGCTACCAGGTGATCATCGCTCATCCTGAGCGCTATCGTGCGGTTCAAAAGGATGTAAACGTGGCGGAGCGTCTGGTCGATATGGGCTGCAAGCTGCAGGCTTCGGCGGACTTTATTGCCGGCGGTCGCTTTGGTCGCGAGAAAAAGCCGGCACAGCGTCTGTTTGATCAGAACCTGTACAGTTTCATCGCGAGCGATGCCCATAACGTGGGTCATTACGATTGCCTGGCGAAGGCTCGCGCGAAGTTTAGCGTGCGCGGAGCTCATTTTCGCTAAAATCTGTCCCTAATGTTCGCATTGAATGAAAGGGCAGCCATGGATATCCAACTTAAGACGGGATGCTTTGATGACGCGGCGTTGGTGCGCCGCGTCGTTTTTATGGACGAGCAGGGCTACGAGAATGAGTTCGACGCTATCGACGAGGATCAGAACTGCATTCATGTGACGCTCTATGTAGACGGCGAGATTGCCGGTTGCTCGCGTGTGTTTCCCGAAGAGCTTGAGCGCGCGGCTGACGCAGAGGCGCCGGTGTCACCGGCGTGCGACTTGGACGAAGGCATCGCGGCGGGGGAGACCTATATTATGGGGCGTGTGGCTGTGCTGCCGGCTATGCGTCGTCGCGGACTGGCGAGCAAGATTGTCGAGGCCAGTGATGCCGCCGCGCGTGATGCCGGTGCCAAGCTCATTAAGCTGCATGCTCAGGAATACGTGCTACCGCTCTATGTCAAGGCGGGCTACACGCAGATTGCCCCGGTGGACTATGAGGATGAAGGCCAGCCTCATGCCTGGATGGCCAAGCGCGTAGATGGCAGATAGGGACGTTCCTTTTCTGCCGGCAGTTGGGGACACTTCTTGGCAATTGGCGCATCGGAGCGCTTAGACATACAGTTTTTCGATTCCGTATGTATATATGCGCGCTAATGGGTTATAAAATCTAAGTCTGAACATAGCAGGTCTGCGATGCGGCTCGGGCGACCGGGCCGTTTTTGCGGACGGGGGTAGCGCGAAAGGACTGCACATGCGTCAATTTAAGACCGAGAGCAAAAAACTGCTCGACCTCATGATCAACTCCATCTACACCAATAAGGAAATCTTCCTGCGCGAGCTTATCTCTAACGCGAGCGACGCCGTCGACAAGCTCAACTTTAAGAGCCTGCAGGATCCGAGCGTCAAGATCGACCAGGGCGACCTGGCCATTCGCGTCTCCTTTGATAAGGATGCCCGCACCATCACGATTTCGGATAACGGTATCGGCATGACCGCCGAGGAGCTCGAGCGCAACCTGGGCACCATCGCCCACTCCGGCTCCGAGGAGTTTAAGACCGAGAACGCCGAGCAGCAGGGCTCTGATGTCGACATCATCGGTCAGTTTGGCGTGGGCTTCTACTCCGCCTTTATGGTTGCCAGCCACGTAAAGGTCGTCAGCCGCGCCTATGGCGAGGATGTCGCCCATGTGTGGGAATCCGACGGTCTTGAGGGCTACACCATCGAGGACGGCGAGCGCGCCGAGCACGGTACCGATGTCATCCTGACGCTGCGCGAGAACGAGAAGCTCGATGCCGACGGCGAGGCCGAGACCTACGATCGCTTCCTGACCGAGTGGGGCCTCAAGAGCCTGATTCAGCAGTACAGCAACTATGTGCGCTACCCGATCCAGATGATGGTGTCCAAGAGCCGTCAAAAGCCCAAGCCCGAGGATGCTGGCGACGATTACAAGCCCGAGTACGAGGACTACCAGGAGCTCGAGACCGTCAATTCCATGACACCGATCTGGAAGAAGCGCAGCTCCGATGTCGAGCAGAAGGACTACGACGAGTTCTACAAGTCCACGTTCCACGACTTTGACGATCCTGCGCGCACCATCAGCTTCCATGCCGAGGGTACGCTCGAGTACGACGCCCTGCTGTTTGTGCCGGGCCGCGCCCCGTTCGATCTGTACAGCAAGGACTACGAGAAGGGCCTGGCGCTCTACAGCTCCAACGTTCTGATTATGGAGAAGTGCGACGACCTGCTGCCCGACTACTACAACTTTGTCCGCGGCGTCGTGGATTCCGCCGACGTGTCGCTCAACATCTCGCGCGAGACCCTGCAGCAGAACCGTCAGCTCAAGGCCATCGCCAAGCGCGTGGAAAAGAAGATTACCGCCGACCTTGAGGATATGCGTGACAACGACCGCGAGGCCTACGAGAAGTTCTTTGAGAACTTTGGCCGCGGTCTTAAGTACGGCATCTACTCGAGCTATGGCATGAAGGCCGATGAACTCGCCGACCTGTTGCTGTTCTGGTCTGCCAAGGAACAGAAGATGATTACCCTGGCCGAGTATGCCAAGGGCATGCCCGAGGATCAGAAGGCCATCTACTACGCCGCCGGCGACTCGCGTGAGCGCTTGGCAAAGATGCCCGTGGTAAAGGGCGTGCTCGACCGCGGCTATGACGTGCTGCTGCTGACGCAGGATGTGGATGAGTTCACGTTCCAGGCTATGCGTGAGTACGTTGCCGCCGATATGCCCAAGATCTACGAGGACGATGCAGCTCGCGAGGCTGCCGAAAAGGCCGTGGCCGACGGTGCCGAGCCCGAGGTCGAGGATCGTCATCTGGAGCTCAAGAACGTCGCGACCGGTGACCTTGACCTGGCGACCGAGGACGAGAAGAAGGAGGCCGAGGACGCCACCAAGGAAAACGAGGACCTCTTTAGCGCTATGAAGGAGGCGCTCGGTGACAAGGTCGAGAAAGTTGCCGTCTCCGCGCGCCTGACCGATGCCCCCGCATGCATCACCACCGAGGGCCCGCTTTCGCTCGAGATGGAGAAGGTGCTCCAGAAGGGACCCGAGGGCGCGCCCGACGGCATGCCCAAGAGCCAGCGCGTACTCGAGCTCAACGCCAAGCACCCGGTCTTCGACAAGCTTGTCGCTGCCCAGAAGGCGGGCGACGCTGACAAGATCAAGCAGTACTCCGGTCTGCTCTATGACCAGGCCCTGCTGGTCGAGGGCATCCTCCCCGAGGACCCCGTTGCCTTCGCGGCGGCTGTTTGCAACTTGATGTAGTTAGGTAGTTACGCGGTTTTACCAAACCGCGTAACAGCTCGACGCTGCAAACGCCCCTAAGCGGCAATCTGACGTTCAATCGTCGGTCGCGTACCGAAGTACGCTTCCCTCCTCTTTCACGTCACCTTGCTCGCTTAGGGGCGTTTTCGCTGACTTATGCTCAACCAGCGACGCTTTCGTGGTCCTAAGTAGTCATTGGGGACGTTTTTGTTTGACTAGTCGTTTAAGAACGTCCCCGATGCTATTTGAATTGCTAATTTGTGCGGGTTGTGGTTTTGTGACCTGCTGAAATTTAAGATACTGTACATCTGTACGTTAACTCATCTTCGTAGTATATTGCTACCCGCAAAACTCAACACCATTGTGCTTTGAGACGTTAAAGCGCCTACTACAATGGTTGTCGATAGTACGATTCGATTCAACGACAGGATGGATGGTCCAAGCGTGAGTCTCGGCAGCAAACTATCCAACGCAAAGGTCTCCTTTGCGATCTTTAAGCGCGACATCAAGCGACTGCTTGTGAACCCCGTCGCCTTGGTGGTTACTTTGGGCGTGTGCGTTATCCCCTCGCTGTATGCCTGGTACAACATCGTGGCAAACTGGGATCCGTATGGAAACACCCAGGGCATCAAGATTGCTATCGCCAACAACGACCAGGGCACTCAGAACGACCTGGTGGGCGAGCTCAACGCGGGCGACCAGGTCGTCGATCAGCTCAAGGAAAACGATCAGCTGGGCTGGACCTTCGTCGACTCGGCGGCCGATGCCAAAGAGGGCGTCGAGAGCGGGGAGTACTACGCAGCCATCGTGATCCCCAAGAACTTCTCCGACAATCTTGTCTCGATGCTCGATGGCAATTACCGCCAGCCCAAGCTTACGTATTACGTTAACGAGAAGAAGAGCGCCATCGCGCCCAAGGTAACCGATACCGGCGCCAATACTATCGAGGAGCAGATCAATTCGGAGTTTGTCTCCACGGTGGGCGAGACCGTAGCGGGCATCGCCAAGGATGCCGGCATCGATTTTAAGGATAAGACCGCCCAGGTTCAGGATTCGCTGACGAGTTCGGTGTCCGAGGCATCCGGTACCTTGAGCGAGGTTCGAGATTCGATCAACGACATGAACACCGCTATCGACAAAACGAGCGGCGCTATCGCCTCGGCGGATGGCGCGCTGGCCGGTTTGCAGGGTCAGACGCCTTCGCTGGCTCAAGCGATCTCCCAAGGCAACGACCTGTTGGGCGAAGCACGCACCACCGCGGGCAAATCGATCACCTCGCTCTCAAAGGCGCTTTCGGAGGGAAGTGTTGCACTGTCCAAGACGTCGGCTTCGGCGAACGCTGCGGTCGGAAAGATGACGGGCGCCTTGACGTCTACGACCACTCGCATCGACAACTCGCTCGAATCGCTTCAAACGACAATTGACCACAACAACGCGCTGATCGACCGCCTGCAGAAGTTGGCGGACAGCGTGCCGACGGGTTCGGAGGAAATCAACGCGCTCATCGCGTCGACGATCGATACGCTTCGAGGACAAAACGAAAGCCTCCAGGCCGTCAAGGACAATCTCTCGGCGCAGTCGAGTGCGATTGCGAATGACGCTTCGGCCGTTTCGAGCGCCAGCGACGCTATCAATACTGCAATTCAGACCGGCACGACCAACATTAGCCAGGCTCAGACGGATCTTGGTCAAAATGCGCTGCCGAAGGCTTCCAGCGCGCTCGACTCTTTCTCGGTTGTATCGGGCGACCTAACCGGTATCGTGTCGGGCCTCACGCCTACAATCGCCAATGCGCGTGGTACGCTATCGCAGCTCGATGCCACGCTCAAGCAGGCCAAGACCACGCTGTCCCAGACCGATGCCTCACTTGCCAAGGTTCAGGACAAACTTGCGACCGCTGCCAACGACATCGCGGCGCTGCAGACCTCCGAGTCCATGGGCGAGCTGTCTGATCTGATGGGCGTCGATGTCAATGACGTGGCAGATTTCATGGCATCTCCGGTTGAGTTGACGTCCAAGTCGATCTATCCGGTCAAGAGCTTTGGTTCGGGCATCGCTCCCTTCTACACTAATCTGGCGCTTTGGGTGGGCGGTTACGTACTCATCGCCATCTACAAGCTCGAGGTCGATCGCGAGGGCATTGGCAGCTTTACGGCGCGCCAGGGCTACTTCGGCCGTTGGATGCTCCTGGTGATCTTGGGCGCGCTTCAAGCCATCATCGTGACGGTGGGCGATCTGGTGATTGGCGTGCAGTGCGTCAACCCGCTGCTGTTCGTGCTGGGCGGTATCGCCATCTCGTTTACGTACGTCAACATCATCTATGCGCTGTCCACCACGTTTAAGCATATCGGCAAGGCAATCGGCGTCATTCTCGTCATCGTGCAGATCCCGGGTTCGTCGGGCATGTACCCCATCGAGATGATGCCCGGCTTCTTCCAATGGCTGCATCCGCTGCTACCCTTTACCTACGGCATCAATCTGCTGCGCGAGACCGTCGGCGGCATGTACTCGTACAACTACCTGTTCAACCTGTGCATTTTGGGCGTGTTCCTTGCCATCGCACTCTTTATTGGCCTACAGCTGCGTCCGCTGCTGCTCAACCTCAACCTGCTCTTTGATAAGCAGCTTTCCACGACGGGTATGATGATCTGCGAGTCCAATGACCTGCCGCGCCAGCGCTACTCGCTGCGCACGGCCATGCGCGTCATGCTCGATTCCGATTCGTATCGCCGCGAGCTGCTCGAACATGCAGTGGCTTTTGAGCATCGTTACCCGTACTACATCAAGGGCGGCTTTGCTGCCGTGGTGGGCGTGCAAGTGCTGATCTTTGTGCTCTCGACGGTTCTCGATGTCGACAATAACGGCAAGATCATCTTGCTGGTCATTTGGATTATCTCGGTCATTGCCATTTGCGGCTGGCTGATCAATGTCGAGTACATCCGCGCAAGCCTCAACACCCAGATGCGCATCTCGGCGCTTTCGGACGAGGACCTGCGCCGCGAGATGCGCGAGCACACGGCCGCCATTCCGGCCGCCCGTCGCATGTTTGGCCTGAATGCCAGCGAGCGAGGCTCTAAATCCAAGGATCAGGCTGCCGACCAGTCCATTCGCCACGATATGCACCATGTGCCCGCGAACGGGGACGACACATTTGTGATGAATGAGGATGGCGCCCCGCTCGGCAAGCACTCAAAAGGAGGTGAGGCATAAATGAAGAACATCCTGCATCTGTTTAAGCGCGACGTCCAAAACGTGTCTCGCTCCGTGATCGGCATGGTTGTCGTGATGGGCCTCATTATCGTGCCGTGCCTGTACGCGTGGTTTAACATCGCCGGCAGCTGGGACCCGTACGGCAATACCGGAAACCTTAAGATTGCCGTGGTCAATACCGACGAGGGTTACGAGAGCGATCTGATTCCCGTCGAGGTCAACGTGGGCGAAAACGTTACCGCCGCTCTGCGCGGTAACGAGAACTTTGACTGGGTTGTGCTCAACGATCGCGATAAGGCTATCGACGGTGTTAAGTCGGGCGCTTACTATGCGGCCGTCGTAATCCCCAAGAGCTTTAGCTCCGACATGATGACGCTCTTCTCGACCGACGTGAAACACGCCGATATCGAGTTCTATGAGAACCAGAAGGCCAACGCCATCGCCCAGATCGTGACCGAAAAGGGCTCGAGTGCCGTTCAGAGCCAGGTTAACGAGACCTTTACCAAGACCATCACGACCATCGGTCTTAAGACGGTTTCCAGCCTGCTCGATTACATGAGCACCGACCAGGTCAGCAACTTTATCGCCAACCTGTCCTCGACGCTTGGCGATTCGGTCGAGGACCTGCAGGACATCAGGGCCAGCGCTACTTCGCTTGCGGGCATTTTAAGCTCGACCTCCGATTCGCTGACGTCGGCGGGCGGCCTGCTCAAGCAGACCGGAACTACCGAGCAGTCGGTGAAGCAGCTGATGGAGCATGCCGAGAGCGGTATCAGTGATTCGGAGCAAGCGCTCAAGGCTGCCAGCGATGCCATTGATGCCGCGATTGATGGAAGTGCTGGGTCATTCGACAACGTGTCCACCGAGCTCGCAAAGGCCTTTGACGCCGCGAACCAGCATGTTGGTCTGACAGTATCGCAACTCAACGATGGCGCCGCGTCGCTCAATGCGCGTGCCGATGAGATTGACGCTGCGGCAGATAAGCTCCGCAGCCTTGCCGGCCAGGTGGGTAACGACAAGCTCAAGGAAGGTCTCGAGACCGTTGCTACGTCTCTTGGCAGAACTGCGGAGGAGTACCGCAACAATGCCAAGGAGCTGACGAGCATCGCGACGTCGCTCTCGGACAGCATGGCAAAGGTTAACGATGTCCGCGCCGAAACCGACCAGGCCATCGCCGATGCCAAGGCGGGTATCTCGGGAGCCAAGTCCGACTACGATTCCACGTTCTCGGTTAAGGCCAAGGAGCTCAAGAAGACCATTTCGGGCGTTCTGGATTCCCTGAACGGTATCTCGGGTGACTTGGATAGCGCCGTGAGCGGTCTGACCGACGCCTCTGGTTCGCTCGCGAAGGGTCTCTCCAAGGCTGCAGGGCTCGTCAACAAGGCTTCTGACCAGCTGGGTGAGGCATCGGACAAGATCAGCGCGTTCAAGGACGAGCTCGACGGCGCCCTGATGTCGGGTGACCTGGCGACGATCAAGACGATGATCGGCAACGACCCCGAGGGTTTGGCCGTGTCGCTTTCCGGTCCCGTCGCGCTCGATCGTAAGCCGGTCTATCCAATCCGCAATTACGGTTCGGCCATGGCGCCGTTCTATACGATCCTGTCGCTGTGGGTGGGCTCGATCGTGCTGGCAGCCATGATGAAGGTCTCGGTTGACGACGAACTCATCAACGAGCTGATCCCCGTGCGCCTGCACGAGATCTACCTGGGCCGCTACCTGTTCTTTGGAGGTCTGGCCCTGCTGCAGGCGACACTCGTGTGCGCGGGCGACATCCTGTTCTTTGGCATCCAATGCGACAACCCGCTGCAGTTTGTACTTGCCGGCTGGGTCGCGAGTCTCGTGTTCTCCAATATCGTCTACACGCTAACCGTGTCGTTTGGTGATATCGGTAAGGCGCTCGCCGTCGTGCTGTTGGTTATGCAGGTCGGCGGTTCGGGCGGTACGTTCCCCATCGAGATGACCGGCCCTGTGTTCCAGGCGATCTATCCGTTCCTGCCGTTCACCCACGGCATCAACGCCATGCATGCCGCCATGGCTGGCGCCTACCATATGGAGTACTGGGTTGAACTTGGCATTCTGGCGAGCTATCTGATTCCGTCGCTGGCACTGGGCGTCGTCTTCCGCCGCCCGGTCATCAAAGCCAACGACTGGATTATCGAAAAGCTGGAGTCAACAAAGCTTATTTAGTTACGCGGTTTTACCAAACCGCGTAACGGCTCGACGCTGCAAACGTCCCTAAGCGGCAATCTGACGTTCAATTTCAAGGGCGCGACCAGAAGGTCAGCGCCCTTTCATTTCACGTCGCCTTGCTCGCTTAGGGGCGTTTTCGCTGACGTTGCCGGAACATCGAGGTTTTCTGTACCGACGCTTTAGCGTAGTGAATTGCGTGGGTTGCTTGGTTGTTGCTACAGTAGCGGGGCGTGCCGGGGGTCCGGCGCGTCCCGTTTTTATTTGACCATGAGGCGGCACGCAGCCATACGCGTGCGGACACCACGCCCAGATTGAGTGCGAGGATGTTCCATGGCCCAATACGCTGCCAACGAAATCGAAAACATGCCCGATAGCCCTGTAGCCCGTGAGGATTTGGGCGCGGGTGGTATTCCCCGGGGTGCCGGCGCACGCTCGCCGTTGTTCTGGAAAGTTCTACTGCTTTCGGTGGCGATTATCTGGGGCTACTCCTTTACCACTATGAAGGACGCACTCGACACCATTCCGGTGTTCGAGCTGGTCTATGTTCGCTTTCTCCCGGCATCACTGGTTATGTTTGCAATTTTCCATAAGCGCATCATCGCTCATTTCAATGCCCGCAACCTGATCGTCGGGCTTGGCATGGGTGCGCTCATGTGGGGTGCCTACGGTTTGCAGACGATCGGCCTGGCACAGACCACGGCGGGCAAGAGCGCTTTTTTGACCGGCACGTATTGCATCCTTGTGCCGTTTGCAAGCTATGTCCTGAGCGGTGAAAAGCTTACCCGGTATAACCTGGGTGCAGCGTTGTTGTGCCTGGCGGGTATTGGCCTGGTAGCGCTCGATAGCGTCGAGTTCAATGCCGGCGATGTTATTACCTTGGGCGGCGCGATCTTCTTCGCCATCCAGATGGCGGTGACTGCCAAGTACGGTCGCAAGATGGACATCAACGTCATCACGTTTTGGATGTTTGTGGGCAATGGCGTTTTGAGTTTAATCACGTCGCTGCTATTCGAGACTCAGGCGCCCCTCTCTGCATGGACGCCGGAGTTTATCGGTGTGGCTGTTTTCCTCTCGGTGGGCTGCACATGCGTGGCGCTGCTCGTCCAAAACGTCGGTTTGGCGCATGTCCCCGCCTCGACGGGCTCACTGCTTCTTTCGATGGAGTCGCCTTCGGGCGTGTTGTTTTCGGTGCTGCTGATGGGGGAGGCGCTCACCTCGCGCCTGCTCGCCGGCTTCGTGCTTATCTTCCTGTCGATTATCTTGAGCGAGACTCACTTTGATTTTTTGCGCAAAAAGCCGCGCCCGCAATTGTAAACAACTTGTTGCGCCGCCCTCCTGGGGCGGCGTTTTTTATGTAACGCCCTTACAGTTATACCTTGCACTTTAGACCATCAAAGTGTTTGCTGCACAAATAATACTGGAGGGCATCTATGGCACCAGCTCAGTCCGATTTTCAACCGCAACCAGCGCCCAAGGCCACCCCGGCAGCGCAAGCCGCTATCGGTGACGGTCTTGTTGCCGAGGCTCAAGCTTTTGCAGAAAAGCTTGCTGCGTGGCGCCACGATCTGCATCAGACGCCCGAGTTGGGTAATTGCCTTCCGCAAACCTCTGCGTATATCCAGGCACGTCTGACCGAGATGGGCATCCCGTTCGCCACGCTCGTCGACGGCTCCTGTGTTGTGGGCCTCATCGGTGCCGGTGCGGCCGTGGCGGCCCAGGGCAACGGTACGTGCACGGACGATCAGGCCGGCACGGTCATCATGCTGCGCGGTGACATGGATGCCCTTCCCGTCGCGGAAGAGTCGGGCGAGCCTTTTGCCTCTGTCAACGGCTGCATGCATGCTTGCGGCCACGATATGCATGCGACGGCCCTGCTTGGTGCCGCCCGCCTGCTCAAGTCTCGCGAGACCGAGCTTGTCGATGCCAATGCCACGGTTAAGCTGCTATTCCAGCCGGGCGAGGAAACCTTTGAGGGCGCCCGCGCCGCCATCGCCGACGGTCTGCTGCAGAACCCGCGTCCTCAGGCGGCTTTTGCCATGCACGTCAACAGCCAGTCGCCGCTCGGCCTAGTGCTCTATGGGAGTCCGGCGCTCTCGGGCGTGTACGGTTTCCGCATCACGCTGCAGGGCAAGGGTGGCCACGGTTCCAGCCCTGAGATTTGCATCGACCCCATCACGGCCGGCGTGCATGTGCACCTGGCGCTTCAGGAGCTTATCTCTCGCGAGGTGCCGGCGGCCAAGGAGGTCGCGCTTACCGTGGGTAAGTTCGCTGGCGGTTTGGCGGCCAACGTCATCCCCGACACCTGCGTGCTCGAGGGAACGTTGCGCGGCTTCGATGTCGAGCTCATGGCGCATCTTAAGACCCGCATCGCCGAGGTCGTCAATGGCGTCGCGGCAACGTATCGCACACCGGCGACCATCGAGACACTCTCGGATGTTCCGCCGCTCGTACTCGATGACGATATGACCCAGGCATCGCTGGGCTATGTGGGTACGACATTGCCCAAGGCAGCTTTCCTGCCGTTATTCCACGCCATGGCGAGCGAGGACTTTGCGCTTATCTCGAGCGAGATCCCGAGCGCGTACTTTACCGTGGGCGCCGCTGTAACCGATACGGATGAGCATTTTGCCCAGCACCATCCCAAGGCGCGCTTTAACGATGCCGAGCTTCCCCTCGGCGCCGCGGCTTATGCCGCCGTCGCTCTCGGATACATTGCGGACCACAAGGAGTAATCCATGTCCCAGCAACGTAAGTTCTTCCCCGGCTGGCTCGTGGTGGCCTCTGGCTTCGTGATCATGGCCACGTGCTACACGATTTTCGTCAACTGCATGAGCCTGTTCCAGCCGCTGATCGTCAGCGACCTGGGCATTTCCCTTGCGCAGTACAACATCTCCAATGCCATCTCCACCGTGGTGAGCGTTGTGGGTTCGCTTGTGATCGGCCATGTCGCCGATAAGGTGAGCGGCCGCGTTTTGGGCTCCCTCACCGTTATCGCCACCTCTGCCGTGCTTGTCGGCATGAGCTTTGTGGGCGAGCTTTGGCAGGCCTACGTGCTCTTTGCCGTCTCGGGCTGCTTCGCCGTGGCCTCGACCCGTCTGCTCATTAGCCTCGTCACTGCCAACTGGTTTACGGCCAAGCGCGGTCTTGCTATCTCCATTGCGCTTTCGGGCTCGGGCTTTGGCGGTGCCATTCTCTCGCCGATCGTAAGCTCGCTGATCGTGAGCGTGGGTTGGCGTTCCGCCTTCTTGGTGCTTGCCGCCGTCTGCATTGTGGCGGCGCTGCCCATCACGGCGTATTCCTTCCGCACCAAACCTTCCGAGATTGGCCTGAAGCCGCTCGGCGAGAACCCGGGCGATCCGTCTGTTTCCACCGCGGGCGATAAGGACGAGCATACGGCCCCAGAGGTCAGCGTCGGTTGGTCGCGCATTAAGAAGAGCCCGGCATTCTGGCTGCTCGTCGCGGCATTCCTCTTTATGGGCCTTGTCAATGGCGCCATCCTGCCCAACCAGGTTACGAATATGACGAGCGTCACCGTCAACGGCACCAAGATCGTCACGGGCGGCCACGATCCCATGTGGGCGGGTACCGTACTTTCGGCCTACATGGTCACCGTCGTTATTGCCAAGATTTCGCTCGGTGCGATCTATGACCGCTTTGGCCTGCGCTTTGGCAATATCCTTGGCTCCGTTGCGTGCATTATCGCCTGCGTGGCGCTGTGTTTCCCGACGACGGACCTCGGTCCTATTGTCGCCGCTGTGAGCTTTGGTGTTGGAACGTGCATGGGCACCATCACGCCTACCATCGCCGCGTCCAAGCAGTTTGGCATGGCCGACCTGGGTAAGGTCACGGGCACCATTACCTCGCTCGAGATGGTCGGCGGCACCGTGGGCGCCATTGTCTCGGGCGTGCTGTTCGATGCCACGGGCTCCTTTGCGAGCACCTGGATTGTGTGCCTGGCGTGCTCCGTGGTCATGCTCGTGTTCCTGCTGGCATCCGAGCCCATCGCCGCCAAGCTGCGCGCAAGCGTGGCGGGGGAGTAGCGGGTCGCCGCCTATTCCTGTTTGCCTGTTCTGCCCGTGGCTGCCCTGGAAGCCGAATGGATGCTCGTACTGTCATTCGGT
>CABSDO010000010.1 GCA_902476475.1 uncultured Collinsella sp.
GCCGCCCTCGCCGAGCAGCTCGGCTGCCGGGTCGGTGCAAAAACCGTGCGTGCCGAGCGTGCCATCGTCGGTGCACACGTTAACCGTGGCGCCCAGCGCGCGGAACTCGTCGATGCCCACGGCCTTGGAAGCGGTGCCAAAGCCCAGGCACACGTCCACATCAACACTCTGCTCGGCAAGCATGCCGGCAAGGCACAGCACAGGCGGAACGCCGATGCCACCGGCGACGAGCAGGGCCTTCCTGGTGCCCTCGGGTACCATCCAGCCACGGCCACCGGGGCCCAGCAGGTTAGAGGTGGAGCCAGGGCCCATCTGGGACAAACGACGAGTATCGTCGCCCACGACGGCGTACCACAGCTCGACGGTACCGGCCTCGGCGTCGGCGCGATAGAAGCTCAAGGGCACGCGAAGCAGAGAGGAAGCATCGCCGGGCACGGCGATGTTCACAAACTGACCGGGCTTGAGCGCACTTGCAAGCTTGGGGGCCGAGATGACGAGCGAGAAGATGCCGTCGGCGATCTCCCGGTTCGAGACGACCTCGAAGTCGTGCATGCGTGCAGTGGAAGGTGTGGGCATAGACGCTCCAATCCCCCATGCGGTTGCATGGTCAAAACGAACAGAAAGCGCGGCACCGCAAGGGCACCGCGCACAAAAGCGATAAGGCTATGCTAGCAGATGCAGCCGTCGGCGAGCGTCTGCTTACCGCCGACAAACACATCGGTGGCACGACCGGTAAGCGTGCGGCCGGCAAAACCGGAGTTCTCGGCGCGCGACTCGTAACCGTCCTCGCCGACCGTCCAGGTGGCAGAGGGGTCGAACACGGTCAGGTCGGCAACGGAGCCCGCCTTGACCTGAACCTGGTCGAGGCCCAGAATCTCACGCGGCTTGATGGCCATAAGCTCGACCATGCGGCCCATGCTCATCTTGCCCGTGTTGACCAGCTCGGTGAGTACGAGTGACAGCGAGGTCTCGAGGCCGATCATGCCAAAGGGCGCAAGCTCGAACTCGCGGGCCTTCTCCCACGGGGTGTGGGGAGCGTGATCGGTGACGATAGCGTCGACGGTGCCGTCGATGACGCCCTGACGGATGGCCTCGGCATCTTCCTCGGTACGCAGCGGCGGATTGACCTTGAGCGAGGTGTTGTAGGTCTCGTCCAGGTCGTTCTCGGTCAGGAACATGTGGTGCGGGGTAGCCTCGCAGGTAACCTGAACGCCAGCGGCCTTACCGGCACGCACGATCTCCAGGCCATGGGCGGTGGAGATGTGCTGGATGTGCAGCTTGGCACCGGTCAGCTTGGCGATCTCGATGTCGCGGGCGATCTGGAGCTCCTCGCCGGCAGCCGGCCAACCCTCGAGGGCCAGACGGGTCGAGACCTTGCCCTCGTTGATCTGGCCATGGCCGACCAGATCCTCGTCCTGGCAGTGACTCATGAAGACCTTGCCGAACATCTTGCCGTAGTCCATGCAGCGACGGAGCATGCCCGCGCCCTGCACGCCGCGACCGTCATCGGTGAAGGCGACGGCGCCGTGGGCGACCATATCGCCCATCTCGGACATGGCCTCGCCCTTTAGACCGCGGGTCATGGCGCCCGACGGATAGACGCGGCAGTGGCCGACCTCGGCAGCACGGGACTTGACGAACTCCACGACGGTACCGTTATCGGTGACGGGATCGGTGTTGGGCATGGAGCACACGCCGGTAAAGCCGCCCTTGGCAGCTGCGCGGGTACCGCTCTCGATGTCCTCTTTGACCTCGTAGCCGGGCTCGCGAAGGTGAACGTGCATATCCACCAGGCCGGGGACGAGGTACTTGCCGGAAAGGTCGCGGACCTCGGCTCCCTCGACGGTGAGATTCTCGCCGACCTCGGCGATCTTATCGCCGTCAATCAGGACGTCAACGACACCGTCAAGCTCGACGGACGGGTCGACGACGTGGGCATTCTTAAGAAGCAAGGCCATTATCGGCACCTCCAAGCAGCAGATACAGGATAGCCATACGCACGCAGATACCGGCGTAGACCTGCTCCAGGATGACGGAGCGTTGCGGGTGGTCGGCCATATAGGAGTCGAACTCGACGCCGCGGTTGATGGGGCCCGGGTGGCAGATGATCGCGTCGGGCTTCATGAGCTTCTCGCGGTCCTTGGTCAGGCCGAAGAGCTTGTGGTACTCGCGAATGGTCGGGAACGGGGCACCCTCGAGACGCTCCTGCTGCACGCGCAGCATGTAGACGACGTCCAGCTCGGGCAGGACGGAATCGAGGTCGCTCGTCACGTGGTCGCAGCCCAGGACCTCGGGCGCCGGCGGCAGCAGCGTGCCGGGGGCGACGGCGTAGGTCTCGCAGCCCATGATCTTAAGGGCGGGGATCAGCGAGCCGCAAACGCGGGAGTGGGCGATATCGCCGACGACGGCGACCTTCAGACCGTGGAAGTCACCCTTGTGCTCCCAGATGGTGTACAGGTCGAGCAGGGCCTGCGTGGGATGGTTGTGCTTGCCGTCACCGGCGCAGATGACGCTTGCGGGCGAGTTCTGCGTGACGATGTAGGGAGCGCCGGCGTGCTTGTCGCGCACGACAATGCAGTCGATCTTATAAGCGTTGAGGGTCTCAACGGTGTCGACGAGGCTCTCGCCCTTGACCGTGGAGGTCGAGGAGCCACCAAAGTTAAGGCTGTCGGCCGAAAGACGCTTCTCGGCGAGCTCGAAGGAGCTACGGGTGCGCGTCGAGGGCTCGTTGAACATGTTGACGATGGTCTTGCCCTTGAGCGTGGGGACCTTCTTGATCGCACGCTCGTTGACCTCGGAGAACGCCTTGGCGGTCTCGAGGATGAGCTTGATGTCCTCTTCGGAGTACTCGGTAATGTCGATCAGGTGCTTATGGTTGAACGCCACGGTACTACTCACCTCCCAGCGGCGCGGAGCCCACGTGGGAACCCGGCGCGACGTCGTTAATCTCGACGGCGGTGTGGCCGTCGACTTCCTTCATATATAGGTGCACGTTCTCCTCATGCGACGAGGGAACGTTCTTGCCGACAAAGTCCGGCGAGATGGGGAGCTCGCGGTGGCCGCGGTCAACGAGGACTGCCAGCTCAATGCGGCTCGGACGGCCCAGGTCCATAACGGCGTCGAGAGCGGCGCGGATGGTACGGCCCGTATACAGGATGTCGTCCACCAGCACGACGCGCTTGCCGTCGACGCTGAAGGGAATGTTGGTAGCGTGGATCGCGGGAGCGAAATTGGTCGCATAGTCATCGCGGTAGAAGCTGATGTCCAGGCTGCCGAGCGGAACGTCGACGCCCTCGATCTCCTTGATCTCCTCGGCGAGCTTCTTTGCCAGAAGGTCGCCGCGCGTGACGATGCCGACCAGAGCGAGGTCTTCACAGCCCTCGTTGCGCTCGAGAATCTCGTGCGCGATGCGGGTCATCGCTCGGTTGACGGCGGTCTCGTCCATGATGACCGCCTTGGGGGAAGTCGTGCCCATCGATCTCCTTCCTCACATGTCTTGACTGCTGACACAGTCAAAAAAATAGATGCCCGACCGCTCAAAGCGGACCAGACACCCACAGGAAAGGCTGCTCTTTGACAGCTATGTAATTCCATGTGGGTATCTCGTACCCCTTTAATGGTCAAGGGATAGTGTAGCCAACCTCGAACTTAATTGCGAGCATAAATACAGAGCAATCCGTAAACGGAGCCCAATGCTCAATAAACCTATATATATTTGTGGGACGAGCTTGAAAACGCACGCACGAGCTGGCATAATCCCCTCTGCTGCACGCAAATCGGATCTACGTCCAGGGCCGTGGCGTGAGCACTATCGCCAAAAGAGAAATATCTCTGTGTAGATTACGCACAGGGAGCTGCTTCTGTGCTATAGTTCAGGCTTGTTTGTTAACGCGACATGTTCGTTTGTCGCCCAAGGAGGGTCAGTTATGTCCAAAGTTTGCGAAGTTTGCGGTAAGCTCCCCGTTGCCGGTCGCTCCATCAGCCACTCTCACCGCGTCACTAACCGTAAGTTCCGCCCCAACATCCAGCGCGTCTACGTCGTCGTCGATGGTCACCGTCGCAAGATGAACGTTTGCTCCACCTGCCTCAAGTCCGGCAAGGTTGCGCGCTCCTAAATAAGGTCTTACCAACAAGTACCTCGGACTCTCCGGGTCAAAGACCTCGCGTTCATATAGAACTTACCAAAGGCGTCCTCTCTTGTGGAGGGCGCCTTTTTGCACTCATTGGGGACAGACTTACATGAGTGTTTTCACGCATTGGGGACAGACATGACGTACGTATGCGGCGCACCGACTGACTCCGGCCCCTGCCTCACGCTGCATCCTTCCAGCCTGCAGTTGCCTTGGTCACGCTCGTGGCGCCGATACCGGTGATACGAGCAATTTGCTTAACCGTGAGATGTGCCCGCCTGAGCCTCAGCAGGCAGGCATCGCGTTCGGGGCGTGGCAGGGCCTTGAGCAGCGCAGGATCTATGCTCGGCAGAACTTCGCGCGCAACGGAAAGGGCCTCCTCATCGGAGATCCGCCGGCGTGGAAGAACCTCCATTGCCCAGATGCGCCCAGCAACTTCCTCGAGATGCTCGCAATAGCAACGGGAGCCTCCGACAATATCGAGCATAGGGGCCGCATCACAGATGTCAAAGGGATCATAGCCCAGCTGATACGCCTTATAGCTTGACCAGCGGTACGCCTCGAGCGAGTCAAGCGCACCCTTCACGGGATTGAGATGGATATAATCGAGTAGCTGCACCGCCTGTGTGTCTGACTCAACCGCAACACGCGAATAGCGATTGTCAAACAGATGGCCCGTTCTTCCCGTTTTCCCATTGAAATACTTAGCATACGCCGTCAGTGCGCACTGCATTGCCTTTGAAAGGTTGTCATATGGGTCATCAACCATCAAATGGAAGTGGTTGTCCATAAGGCACCAAGCCAACACTGCCACGTCATGGCGCGCAAACCTGTCCGAGATATCCGATAAGAAACGATAACGGTCGGAGTCATCTTCAAAAATAATCTGTTTGGAGTTGCCGCGGTCAAAGACGTGGTAATAGCCGGTGATCGAAACGGGGCGGGCGCATCGGGGCATAATCTCTCCTTTCAAAACTGTTCAGGCAACACCTAAAAGGAGAGAAGCAACGCGAAATGCTGAGCCTGCAACCTATTTATATCCAATAAGCGGCAATAACAGGCCCAGAACGGCAAAATGGTAAATCTATGTCTGTCCCAAATGAGTGAAAGCACTCATGTAAGTCTGTCCCCAATGAGCGGGGCGATGCATTGAGCATAGTTTTAGTTGAAACGGTTCATTTGATTGAAGCGTTTTAGTTTGTCTTTTACGGGAATCTGACCGTTCACCGATTTATTTCTTGCTATCATGCATCTTGTAGGGTAAATCTCCGATCGCAAGGAGACACAAATGGTGAAAAAGTCACCGGAAAACACTACTCCCGCAATTGTGGACAACGTAGAGGCGCTTGAGGCCAAGCTCGCTCAGATGCGAGAGGCCCAGGCGCTTTTTGCTACGTACACGCAGGAGCAGGTCGACAAGATCTTCTATGAGGCCGCCATGGCCGCCAACAAGGCTCGTATCCCGTTGGCGAAGATGGCCATCGAGGAGACCGGCCGCGGCGTTCTTGAGGACAAGGTCATCAAGAACCACTACGCCGCAGAGTACATCTACAACGCTTACAAGAACACCAAGACCTGTGGTGTCCTGGAGCGCGACGAGGCTTACGGCATCACCAAGATCGCCGAGCCCATCGGCATCGTGGGCGCCGTCATCCCGACGACCAACCCCACCTCCACCGCGATCTTCAAGACGCTGATCTGCCTGAAGACCCGCAACGCCATCATCATCTCCCCGCACCCGGCTGCCGCCAAGTGCACCATCGCCGCCGCCAAGCTCGTGCTTGACGCCGCCGTCAAGGCCGGCGCCCCCGAGGGCATCATCGGCTGGGTCGATGTCCCCTCCATCGAGCTGACCAACATGGTCATGCGCGACGTCGACATCATCCTCGCCACCGGTGGCCCGGGCATGGTCAAGGCCGCTTACTCCTCGGGCAAGCCCGCCCTGGGCGTTGGCGCCGGTAACACCCCGGTCGTCATCGACGACACCGCCGACGTGCTGCTCGCCGTCAACTCCATCATCCACTCCAAGACCTTCGACAACGGCATGATCTGCGCTTCCGAGCAGTCCGTGACCGTCATCGACACCATCTATGACCAGGTCAAGGCCGAGTTCCAGAAGCGCGGCTGCTACTTCGTCAAGCAGGGTGCCGAGATGGAGGCCCTGCGTGCCGCCATGTTCAAGAACGGCGCTCTCGACCACCGCATCCCCGGCATGGCTGCCGCCAAGATCGCCGAGCTCGCCGGCATCGAGGTTCCCGCCAAGACCAAGATCCTGATCGCCGAGGTCACCTCCACCGACCCCGCCAAGGAGGAGTTCTCCCACGAGAAGCTCTCCCCGGTCCTGGCCATGTATCACGCCAAGGACTTCCAGGAGGCCGTCGACAAGGCCGAGCACCTGGTGCTCGCCGGTGGCCCGGGCCACACCGCCTCTCTGTACGTGCACCCCGCCCAGGCCGAGAAGATCAGCCTGTTCGAGCACGTCATGAAGGCCTGCCGTATCGTCATCAACACCCCGTCCTCGCACGGTGGCATCGGTGACCTGTACAACTTTGGCATGAAGCCGTCTCTGACCCTGGGCTGCGGCTCCTGGGGCGGCAACTCCGTCTCCGAGAACGTTGGGGTGAAGCACTTGATCAACGTTAAGACTGTGGCCGAGCGCCGTGAGAACATGCTGTGGTTCCGCGCTCCCGAGAAGGTCTACTTCAAGAAGGGTTCCACGCCCGTCGCCCTCGACGAGCTGGGCAACGTCATGGGCAAGAAGCGCGCCTTCATCGTTACCGACCAGTTCCTCTTCAAGAATGGCAACACCCGCGCCATCGAGGCCAAGCTCGACGAGATGGGCATCGCCCACGACTGCTTCTACGACGTCGAGCCCGATCCGTCGCTGCAGTGCGCACGTCGCGGCGCCAAGCAGATGGCTCTCTTTGAGCCGGACGTCATCATCGCCGTCGGCGGTGGCTCCGCTATGGACGCCGGCAAGATCATGTGGATGATGTACGAGCACCCCGAGTGCAAGTTTGAGGACATGGCCATGGACTTCATGGACATCCGCAAGCGTATCTTCACCTTCCCCGAGATGGGCAAGAAGGCCTACTTCGTCGCCGTCCCGACCTCCTCGGGTACCGGCTCCGAGTGCACGCCGTTCGCCATCATCACCGACAAGGAGACCGGCATCAAGTGGCCGCTCGCCGACTACGCGCTGCTCCCCAACATGGCTATCGTCGACGCCGACAACTGCATGACCGCCCCGCGCGGCCTGACCGCTGCCTCCGGCATCGACGTCATGACCCACGCCATCGAGTCCTACGTCTCCATCATGGCTTCCGACTACACCAAGGGCCTCTCCGAGCGCGCTGCCAAGCTCGTCTTTGAGAACCTGCCCTCCAGCTTCACGAACGGCGCCAAGGACCCGCACGCCCGCGAGGAGATGCACAACGCCTCCTGCATGGCCGGTATGGCCTTCGCCAACGCCTTCCTGGGCCTCAACCACTCCATGGCTCACAAGCTCGGCGCTTTCCATCACCTGCCCCACGGCATCGCTAACGCCGTCATCCTGACCCGCGTCATGCGCTACAACGCCGCCGAGGCGCCCGTCAAGATGGGTACCTTCTCCCAGTATCCTTACCCCAACGCGCTGCACAACTACGCCGAGATGGCCAAGTACTGCGGCATCGAGGGCAAGGACGACAAGGAGGTCTTCGAGAACTTCATCACGAAGCTCGAGGAGCTCAAGGACTTCATCGGTGTCAAGAAGACCATCGCCGACTACGGTGTTGACGAGCAGTACTTCCTCGACACCCTCGACGAGATGACCGAGCAGGCATTCAACGACCAGTGCACCGGCGCTAACCCGCGCTACCCGCTCATGAGCGAGATCAAGGAGCTCTACCTGGACGCCTACTACGGCCGCGAGCCCCAGGACTACGCCGTCTGCTAGTTTTTAGCACGGTTTTTTGCGGCGGGGGTGCACGGGTGTTTCACACACCCCCGCCGTCGCTTCTATCGCATCGTTGAAAGGATGCAACCATGCTGCTACCCGATTCCAAGACCGAGCTCGTCCGCCGTGGCAACAAGGTCGTTTACGACCTGGGCGACAAGATCGTCAAGGTCTTTAACGAGACCAAGCCTGTCTCCGACGTGTTCAACGAGGCTTTGAATCTTGCCCGCATCAATGAGTGCGGCATCCGCAGCCCCAAGGCTCTCGAGGTTTCCCAGCTCGAGAACGCCAACGGCTGGGCGCTCGTGACCGAGAAGGTTCCGGGCACCACCCTTGCCGAGAAGATGACTGCTGAGCCCCAGCGCTTTGGTGAGTACCTCGAGATGTTCGTCGACCTCCAGATCGAGATCCACGGCTACACCTCCCCGCTGCTCAACCGTCAGCGCGACAAGTTCGCCCGCATGATCGACAGCCTTGATCAGCTCAATGCCACCACGCGCTACAACCTTCAGGAGCGTCTGGACGGCATGACCAAGGAGTTCAAGGTCTGCCACGGCGACTTCAACCCCTCCAACGTCATCGTCGGCGACGACGGCCAGCTCTATGTGTGCGACTGGGCACACGCCACCCAAGGCTCCCCTGCTGCCGACGTTGCCACCACCTACCTGCTCTTTGCCCTCAACAGCAAGGACCAGGCCGAGGCCTACCTGGAGCTCTACTGCGACCGTGCCGACATGCCCATGCAGGTCGTGCGTCAGTGGACGAGCATCGTCGCCGCTTCCGAGCTCGCTCGTAAGCGCAACGTGAACGATGAGTTCCTGAAGAACTGGATCGACGTCGTCGATTATCAGTAATATCTGAGCGATTTATTTCGCATCGGAGGCATAATGGAAAACCCCGCAGCTCGCATGGGCTGTGGGGTTTTCCTTTTAGATATCGAGGATGCTACAAGATAATAGGACGGCCCCGCATCTCCCCGATTGGAGAAATGCGGGGCCGTCCCACATATCGAACTACAAGCGAAATCGTCGATTAACGGCGGGCCGCCTTAACAAGCTCGGCAACCTTGGCGACGACCTCGTCAATCGCCACGTCCTCGCGCTCGCCCGTGGCACGGTCCTTGAGCTCAACGGTGCCATTCTTAAGGCCACGCTTGCCAAGCACCACCTGATACGGGAATCCCATAAGGTCGTTATCGGCAAACTTAAAGCCGGGACGCTCGTCACGGTCGTCGACGACGACCTCGATACCCTCGGCGCACAAGCCCTCGACGATTTGGTCGCAGACGGTTGCGCACTCCTCCTTCTTGGGATCGAGCGGAATCACAGCGACCTCGTACGGGGCAACGGAAACCGGCCAGACGATACCGTGCTCGTCGTTGTGCTGCTCCACGACGGCAGCAAGCGAGCGGGACACGCCCACGCCGTAGCAACCCATGATAAGCGGCTTCTCCTTGCCGTCCTCGTCCATAAAGGTGGCGCCCATGGCCTCGGAATACTTGGTACCCAGCTGGAAGACCTGCGAGACCTCGATGCCGCGAGCAGCAGAGAGCGGCTTGCCGCAGTGCGGGCAGGGATCGCCGGCAACGACGGTGACCAGATCTGCCCACTCATCGACGGTAAAGTCGCGCTCGGGGCAGGCACCGGTAAAGTGATAATCGACCTCGTTGGCACCGCAGGCCCACTGCTTGGACTCGCGCAGGCTCTCTTCGCACACCAGACGGATGCCCTCGGGCAAGTTAACCGGTCCGATAAAGCCCTTGTGCAGACCGTAGGTCTGGAGCTCCTCGTCCGTCATCATGCGATAACCCTTGCCAAAGACATGCTCGGCCTTGCAGTCGTTGAGCTCATGATCGCCCGGGACGATGGCCACGACGGGCTTGCCCTCGGCATCGATGAGCGCCAGGGACTTGCGCGTGCCGTTCTCGGGGAACCCAAAGAACTTAGCAACGGCCTCAATGGTGCCCATGCCCGGAGTCTCGACCTTGGTAAGCGTACCGTCACCGGGACCCTCAGTCACGACGACCTTGGTGCTTGCAGCCTCATCATCGGCGGCAAAACCGCAGTCATCGCAATAGACGAGAGAAGCCTCGCCGGCGTCGGCCAAAGCCATGTACTCGACGGAGGTATCGCCACCGATCTCGCCGGAGTCGGCAACGACGGGCAAGGCCTTGATGTAGCAGCGCTCGCAAATGTTAGCGTAGGCCTGCTTCATCTTGTCATACTCCTCCTGCAAGCTCTCCTGCGTGGCGGAGAAGCTGTAGGCATCCTTCATGATGAACTCGCGACCGCGCATCAGGCCAAAACGGGGACGGAACTCGTCGCGGAACTTATCCTGGATGTGATAGAGGTTCACTGGCAGCTGCTTATAGGAGCGCAGCTCGTTGCGCACCAGGGCCGTGACGGTCTCCTCGTGCGTGGGGCCCAGCACGAACTCGCGACCATGACGGTCGTCAAAGCGCACAAGCTCCTTGCCATAGGCATCGATACGGCCGGACTCACGCCACAACTCGGCATCGACCATGATAGGCATCATAAGCTCCTGGGCGCCGGCGGCGTCCATCTCGTCGCGCACGATGTTCTCAATCTTGCGAATCGAGCGCCATGCGAGCGGCAGGTAGGAATACAGACCGGCGGCCTCCTTGCGGATCATGCCGGCACGGAGCAGCAGGCGGTGGCTGGCGAGCTCAGCGTCCGCCGGATCCTCTTTAAGCGTCGGCGCATAGAGCTTAGACATATACATTGCTCGGGTCATTTATTTCTCCTCAATAAGCTTGTCGACCTCTGCCATAAGCGCGTCGACAATTTGGTCCTCAGCTACTTTACCAATGATCTGGCCATGCGAAAAGAGCAAGGCCTGACCACGTCCGCAAGCAACGCCCAGGTCGGCATCAGAAGCCTCACCGGGGCCATTAACGGCACATCCCATGACGGCAATCGAAAGCGGCGCGGAATAGTTCTTAAGCCGCTCGGTGACCTCCTCGGCGATGGGAATGAGGTTAACCTGGCAGCGGGCGCACGTGGGGCACGAGACAATCTCGGGACCACGGCGACGCAGGCCCAGCGACTGTAGAATTCCCCAGGCGACCGGCGGCTCCTCAACCGGATCGGCCGTGAGCGACACACGCATGGTGTCGCCGATGCCTTCGGAAAGCAAGATACCCAAGCCTACAGAGCTCTTGATGGTGCCCTGAAGCTTGGTCCCCGCCTCCGTCACGCCCAGGTGAAGCGGAACGTGGGGAATCTCACGTGACAGGGCTCGATAGGTATCGAGCGTCGTTTGCACGCTATGGGCCTTGGCCGAAAGCACAATGTTCGTAAAGCCGCGGTCCTCAAAGTGCTTGACGAAGCGCTCGCTCGACATCACGAGCTTTTCGGGCTGCGTGAGGTCGTCGCGCTCGGCAATATCTTGCTCAAGCGAGCCCGCGTTCACGCCAATGCGAATCGCACAGCCCGCGGCACCCGCAGCATCGATCACCGCGTCAACCTTGGCCCAATCGCCGATATTGCCGGGATTGATGCGCAGCTTGGCGGCACCGGCCTCAACGGCACCAATGGCGAGCTTATGGTTAAAGTGGATATCGGCGACAATCGGCACCGGAGACTCGGCACAGATGGTGCGGAAGCCCTCAAGCGCGGCCTCGGAGGGCACGCTCACGCGCACGATATCGCAGCCAGCCTGCGCCAACGCGCACACTTGCGCAAGCGTTGCCTGGGCATCAGCGGTATCGGTGCAGGTCATAGATTGGACCACCACCGGCGCGCCGCCACCGATCTGCACGCCGCCCACATGCACGGGGCGCGTCAGCTCGCGAGGCAAAGGATGGGATAAAGACAATCCAAACACTCCCCTACAGAATAAATCGAAGGATGTCGGAACGAAGCATATAGACAAACAGCAGCGCAAAGAGTGCGATGCCCACATAGCTCACAATCGTCTGGACCTTGAGCGGAAGCTCGCGGCCCGCAATCTTCTGAATGATCTCGATGACTAGCTTGCCGCCATCGAGTGGCGGGATGGGCAGCAGGTTCATAAAGCCAAGCGAGAATGAAATGAGGGCGGCAAACGAAAGGAACGTGGCAGGGCCGGCAGCAGCAGCCTGTGAGGACATAACGCTAATACCCACGATCGAAGAGGACTGATCGAGAATCTCCATCGTATGCTGCGGCTGGAGCAGGCGCATCACGCCCTCCGCTGTCTGCACAACATAGGAGAACGACAGGCGAGCCGACGTGATGGGGTCTAAACGGACCACCTGCGTAGAGGCATACACACCTAGGCGATCGTCCTCTTTGAGCGCAACCGTGGTCGAATGCTGCTTACCGTCACGCTCGTACTCAATGGAGATATCGTCCTTACCGGCAGCCTTGCCGATGGCATCGTAAACGTCCATCCAGGTAGAGCACGATACTCCGTCGACCGAAAGAATCGCGTCGCCGCCCTCGATTCCCGCCTTGGCGGCAATAGACCCCTCGTCAACCTGACCGATCACGTTGGTATCCATCGGCACGGTGACACCCGCAATGGAATAGATGCTCATAAGGAGCAAAAAACCCGTCAGGATATTGACGAGAATGCCCGCGAGCAGCATAAAGGCGCGCTTGAGAAAGCCCTGGCCAAGATAAGTGCGCGAGCGCTCTTGCGCCAAGAAATCAGCCTCGCCGCACGGCAGCTCCCACACATCGCCCTCGGCAGTCGCATGCTCTCGATCGAACCGGCGGCCGTCAAAGGTGGTGTAACCCGCAGCGTCTCGAGGCAGTGTCTGAAACTTGGTGGGATAGTAGCTCGGTGAGGGCTTCTCCCCTTCCTCATACCAAGGTGCGATGGAGCCCCAGCCCAACAACAGAGCACAAGCCTCGAGCACATCCTCCTCGGAAAGCTCGAGCTCGACAGCAAGGTCGGCCACGGTCACGCGGCCATGACGGTAGATAGCCGCGAGCACGCGATCGGCGCACGAGACATCGGTCGGATCCATACCGCAGATGGCAGCGTAGCCACCCAGCAGCAGCGGGGTCACGCCAAACTTGGTTCCAATGCGACGCGACGTGTAATGGATGTCAAAGCGGCACGGCAGGCCCAAAAAGAACTCGGTCACACGGACGCCGCAGGCGCGCGCCGCCAAAAAGTGGCCGCCCTCGTGCAAAAACACGAGGACGGAAAGCATCAGCAGGCCCCAAAAGACCGATGAGAGAATGCTCAGAACAGTATCCATAAAACGAAAAAGCAATCCTTATGGGCTAGGAACGGTTTGCGGCGAGCACCTGCGCAGCCTTTTCACGCGCCCACGCATCGATGTCGTGAAGCTGCTCAAACGAATCGACCGCCTGCATATCGTGGGCATCCATACAGGATTCCACAATGCGATCGATATCGGTAAAGCTGCAGCCATCGTGCAGGAAGGCATCGACGGCGACCTCGTTGGCGGCATTGAGCACGCACGGCATGGTGCCACCCGTCTTGCCGGCACGTTCGGCCAGTGCCAGACAGCGGAAGGTATCCATGTCGGCAGCATCAAACGTGAGCTGCCCCAGCTCGCGGAAATCGATACGAGGCGCCGGGGTATCCCAACGCTCGGGATACGAGAACGCGAACTGGATGGGAATACGCATGTCGGAAGCACCGAGATGCGCCATCACGGAGCCGTCGCCAAACTCGACCATAGAGTGAATCTTGGACTGACGCTGCACGACCACGTTAATGAAATCGAGGTCGCAGTTGAACAGATGCATGGCCTCAATGCGCTCCAGGCCCTTGTTCATGAGGGTAGCGGAGTCGATGGTGATCTTGGCACCCATGGACCACGTGGGATGTGCAAGGGCATCGGCACGCGTCACGCGATCGAGCTCGCCGCGCGTGCGGCCAAAGAACGGACCGCCCGAGCAGGTGAGCCAAATACAATGAGCCTCGCGTGGGTTCTCCCCCAGATAGCACTGGTAGATGGCGGAGTGCTCAGAGTCGACTGGAATAAGCTGGCCCGATTGCGCCAACGGCATAAGCAAGTCGCCACCGACGACGAGGGACTCCTTGTTGGCAAGGGCAAGGCGCTTGTTCGAGGTCAAGGCCGCATGGCTCGCCTCGAGACCGGCGGCACCCACAATAGCGACGAGCACGCAGTCGACATCGTCGCGACGCGCGAGCTCGCAAACCGCCTGCGCGCCAACGCCGAGCTTCGTTCCCTCGGGCAGCTCCTGCAGCACGGCGTCATCGCCATGAGCGACATCGGCCACGGCAACCGCCGGAACCGAGAACTCGCGGGCAGCGGCAACGAGCTCGGAGGTACTGGAGTTAACGGACAGCGCCGTCACCTGCAAGCGATCGGCGTGCTGGCGGCACACATCGAGCGCCTGGGTGCCGATAGAGCCCGTACAACCCAGGATGGCAACACGAAGGCGTCCATCGGGGCCATACGTCGTCTGGAATGACATTACAGCACGCCTCCGATCATCAGCATCAGCTGCGCGGTGATGCAGCCGAAGATAAGCGAATCGCTACGATCGAGCATGCCGCCGTGGCCCGGGATAAGGTTACCGGAATCCTTAACGCCCACACCGCGCTTGATGCGCGACTCGATAAGGTCGCCGATAACGCCCAAAATGGACACCACCACGCCGCACAGCAGCGCATAGGGCAGGCTGAGTTTGTAGAAGTGCGTCACCCACAGGATGAGCCAAATCAAAACCGAGCCCAGGATGCCACCGACAAACCCCTCCCAGCTCTTTTTGGGAGAGATCTTGGGAACCATCTTGTGCCTGCCGATACGGCTACCCACGATGTAGGCAAACGAATCGGAGACCCAAAGGGACGCGCAAACGCCCACCGAAAGCAGGGCGCCGGCAAAACCGGGCACGGCATCGCGCAGCAGCACGATAGCCGACAGCATAAAGCCGGTGTAGATGGGACCCATGAGCGTCACGGCCACATCAGAGATGCGGGTACGCGGCGACCAGACATACCAAATGCCCACAGCGAGCATCAGGGCAAAAAGCAGGGCATTCAGCAACATCGAATCGCCCAACGCCGACAGCGGAAAGAGTACGGCGGCAGCGATACCCATGCGCTCGTTAGCCATCTTGCCATCGAGCCTTGTCATACGGAAAAACTCATAGCAGCACAGACCGCTCATGACAGAAACAAAGATGGCCGTGGGCACGATACCCAAAACCAGGCACAGGATAAAGACAACGGCGTAGACGATACCGGCGGCGGCACGGGTAATAAAGCCCGCAAGCCACGAACCGGTGCCATTCTTCGCTGCGGGCGCTCCCGCAGCGACAGCCTTGCGCTCAGATGTCTTGGGAGCAGTTGCCTTGGGACGATCGGACACGATTAAGCCTCCTCGGTCTTGCTCAGACCACCAAACCTACGGTCACGGCCCTGATAGGCCAAAATGGCGTCGACAAGGCCCCAACGATCAAAGTCGGGCCAATAGGTATCGGTGACGTAGAATTCGGAATAAGCCACCTGCCACAGCAGATAGTTCGAAAGGCGCAGCTCACCAGAAGTGCGAATCACAAGCTCAGGATCGGGAAGACCGGCGGTATAGAGGTGAGAAGCTACCATATCGTCATCAATTGCGCCAGGATCGATCTTACCGGCGGCAGCGTCGAGTGCGATCTGACGGACAGCGCGGGTAATCTCGGCACGCGCGCCGTAGTTGACGGCAAGCGCCAGCGTCATACCGGTGTGATCGGCGCACTCGGCAAGACCGCGTTCAAAAACGTCGCGGGTCTTCTTGGGCAGCGCGGAAATATCACCCAAAAAGACAACACGCACGTTTTCGCGCTTCAGAAGCGGCAGCTCATCGATAAACGTCTTAGCAAACAGATGCATCAAGACGTTGACCTCATGCTGCGGGCGGTTCCAGTTTTCGGTAGAAAACGCATAGGCCGAAAGCACGTCGACGCCCAGACGCACGCAGGCGGTAATAATCTCACGAAGGGAGACGATACCCGCCTTGTGGCCCTCGGTGCGTGCAAGACCGCGCGATGTGGCCCAACGACCGTTGCCGTCCATGATGCACGAGATATGGCGCGGAATGTTATTGAGGTCAAGGTCGGAAAAACCGACGCCCGCAGGGGCGTCGGCAAAGTACTCGACCAGTTTATGCTCGTCGTATTGCACCTTAGATCTCCATGACCTCGGCTTCTTTTTCCTTCAGAAGCTCCTCGACCTTGGCGACATACTCATCGGTGTGCTTCTGGACCTTGGCCTGCTCGCGACGGACATCGTCCTCGGTGAGCTCCTCATCGCGCTCGAGCTTGTTGTTGAAGTCGCGGCGAATGTTACGGATAGACACCTTGGCCTGCTCGGCGTATTCGCGGCACTCCTTGACGAGCTCGCGACGGCGCTCCTCAGTGGGAGCCGGAAACGGCAGACGAACGACGGTGCCATCGGAGTTGGGGGTAATACCCAGATCGGAAGCGCCGATGGCCTTGACGATAGCATTGATGAGTGCCTTGTCCCACGGCTCGATGAGCAGCATGTGGGCCTCGGGAGTCTTGACGGCGGCAACCTGCGTGACCGGCGTGGGAACACCGTAATAATCGACGGTGATGCCGGACAGAATGTTGGCATTGGCGCGGCCGGTACGAACCTTGGAGAAGTTATGCTTGAGGGACTCGAGCGACTTGTCCATATGGGCGGTGATGTTCTCTGCCATGCTTAATCCTCCTGATAGACGAGCGTGCCGACGGGCTCACCCGAAAGCGCGCGCTTGACGGTGTCCTCGCCATCGATGTTGAGGACCAAAATCGGCATACGGTTATCCTGGCACAGAGCCGTAGCCGTGGAATCCATAACCTGCAGGCCGCGGACGAGCACCTCGTGATAGGTAATCTTGTCAAAACGGACGGCATCGGCGCACTTGACGGGATCCTTGTCGTAGATGCCGTCAACCTTGGTGGCTTTAATCAGAATCTCGGCGCCGATCTCGCACGCACGAAGAGCAGCGGCGGTGTCGGTCGTAAAGTACGGATTGCCCGAACCGGCGGCAAAAATAACGACGTTGCCCTTGGAAAGGTGGTTGATGGCGCGACGGCGAATATAGGGCTCGCAGATCTCGTTCATCTGGATAGCGCTCATCACGCGGCAGGGAACATCGTTATGCTCGAAGGCATCCTGCAGGGCGAGCGCGTTCATAACGGTTGCCAGCATGCCCATGTAGTCGGCCTGAGCACGCTCCATGCCACCGGCAGCGCCGGCCATGCCGCGGAAAATATTGCCGCCGCCGACAACGACGCCGACCTCATGGCCAACGGCGAGCAGCTCCTTGACCTGCTTGGCAAGATGGTCGGTAACCTTGGGGTCGATGCCATATTGGCCGTCGCCCATCAGTGCTTCGCCGGAAAGCTTAAGAAGCACGCGTTTATATCGGATGTCGGACAAAGCGATCCTCCTTTAATTCGACTCTCAATATGATATCAAAGGCTCTGATAAGAGCCATGAAAAAGCAGGCTGTGAGTAAAACCCACAGCCTGCTCATTACCAGCTACAAGAGCTTATTTACTCGCCACGGACCAGGCGGTCAAAGGCAACGACGGTAATGGTGTCGCCGAGCTCCTTGGAGACCTGCTCAGCGTACTTCTTGATGGTGAGGGAGCTGTCCTTGATGAACTCCTGCTCGGTGAGCACGGACTGCTTGTAGAACTTCTCCAGACGGCCGACAGCCATCTTCTCCTGGATAGCCTCGGGCTTGCCGGACTCGGCAGCCTGCGCCATGTAGATCTGCTTCTCGTGCTCGACGGTCTCGGCCGGAACCTGATCGCGGGTAGCGCAGATCGGGGCGACGGCAGCAACCTGAAGGGCAACGTCGTGAGCGAAGGTCTTGAAGGACTCAGCCTGAGCGGTCTCGGCCTTCTCGAAGGCGAACTCGACGAGGACGCCGATCTTACCACCCATGTGGATGTAAGAAGCGAGCGCGCCGTTCTCAGCCTTGCGGGCAGCGAAGCGGGAGATCTTCATGTTCTCGCCCATGATGTGAATCATCTCGGTGAGCTCGGAGGAAACGGTCTCCTCGCCCATCGGCTTCTCGAGCAAAGCGTCGACGTCAGCAGGCTCGGTGGTGGCGACAACCTCAGCGACCTTGGAAGCAAAGCCGGTGAACTTGGCGTTGGAGCCAACGAAGTCGGTCTCGCAGGAGAGCTCGAGCAGAGCGCCGGTCTTGCCATCCTCGGAGACGAACGCGGCGACAGCGCCCTCGTTGGTCTCACGGCCAGCCTTCTTGGCAGCCTTGGCAAGGCCGTTCTTACGCAGAACGTCTACAGCGGCGTCCATGTCGCCGTCAGCCTCGACGAGAGCCTTCTTGCACTCCATCATCGGGGAGTCGGTCATCTCGCGGAGCTGCTTGACCATAGCGGCGGTAATCTGGGCCATTGTGGTTCCTTTCAAAGAGATGAAAAAGAATTAACTAAGACTGATTTACTCGGCCTTGGGCTCAGCGGCCATCTCGGCCTCGGAGACCTGCTCCTTACCAGAGCCAGCGAGGCAGGCGTCAGCCATGAGCTCGCACATAAGGGTGACAGCGGAGATAGCGTCATCGTTGCAGGGGATGCCGTACTCGACCTCGTCGGGATCGGAGTTGGTGTCGATCAGGGCGACGACGGGGATGTTCAGGCGCTGAGCCTCCTTGATGGCGTTCTCCTCGCGCTTGGTGTCGATGACGAAGAGAGCCTGGGGCAGACCCTTCATGTCGCGGGCGCCACCGAGGTTGGTCTGGAGCTTGGTGAGCTCCTTGCCGAGAACAGCCTGCTCCTTCTTGGGCAGAACAGCCATGCGACCGTCCTCGACCATAGCCTCGAGCTCCTCCATGCGGTTGATGCGGGAGCGGATGGTGACGAAGTTGGTCAGCATACCGCCGAGCCAACGCTGGTTGATGTAAGGCATGTTGGCGCGCTCAGCAGCGTTCTTGACGGCCTCCTGAGCCTGCTTTTTGGTGCCAACGAACAGCACGTTGCCGCCCTTAGCGACGTTCTTGACGAAGGTGTAGGCCTGGTCGGCGTCGAGGATGGTCTGCTTGAGGTCGAGGATGTAGATGCCGTTGCGCTCACCGAAGATGAACGGCTTCATCTTGGGGTTCCAGCGACGGGTCTGGTGACCGAAGTGGCAGCCGGCCTCGAGCAGGGTGCGGATATTAATCTTGGTAGCCATGTTAAACCTCCTGTGGTTTGCCTCCGCGCGGGGTCATCCTCCAAAACCAACCCGGACATGTGCTACCAAAGCCCGGGCACCACGGTATGAAGTAGCCGCGCGTGCGTGATAAAAACATGTTGCCGTGAAGCAACCCGATGAATGATAGCAGGAATGCTTCTTCCTGCCAACCCGCAATCAAAACCACACACCTGAGTGCGGCGCGGGACGTCCCAGCCACTATTCGCCGCGGGGATGGGCTTGAGCCACGGCACGTTTGAGCCGATCGGGCGTGAGATGCGTGTAGATTTGCGTCGTGGACAGGCTCGCATGGCCCAGCAGCTCTTGAACCGAGCGCAGGTCCGCACCGCCCTCGAGCAAGTCGGTCGCAAAGGTATGGCGCATCGCATGCGGGGCGATGTCGGCCGGAATGCCGGCGAGCGTCGCCAGCGTATGGAACCGCCGCCGGAGCATGGCGGCGCTCATGCGATTGCCGCGCGCCGATATAAGCAGCGGATGCGGCCCGGTAGCGAGGTCGCGGCGCTTTGCCTGAGCGAGCAACTCCGGCCTCCCCTCCTCAATATAGAGACGCGTCACCTCGAGCGCACGACGATACAGAGGGACGATACGTTCTTTGCTCCCCTTGCCCCACAGGCGCAACGTGCGTTCGGACCAAGCGATAGACTCCACATTGAGTGCTGCGAGCTCAGAGATACGAGCACCCGAGGCATAGAGCAGCTCGAGCATCGCCGCATCGCGCAGTCCCGCGGGCGTCGAGTTATCAGGCGTCTTGAGCAGCGCCTCGACCTGCTGGGTCGTAAGGACGCCCGGCAGGTCACGCGGCAGCTTGGGCGATGCGATCGCCGAGACCGCATCGCCCTCGACAATCCCCTCGGCAGCCATCCAGCGATAGAGAGATCGGATAGCCGACAGGTGCGCCGCAAGCGTTCGGGGAGCCACCTGCTCACGCGAAAGCTCGGCAAGATAGCGACGAATGGTGCGCACGTCGGCAGCGAAAGCATCGATATCCTCGCGCTCGCACCAGGCAGCAAAGCGCTCCAACCGCGAGCCATAGGCCGTCACCGTGTTGGGAGAAAGTCCCTCGACGCGTGCGATATAGGCGATAAACGAGTCGACGGTGTCGTACAGGTCAAAGGCTATGACCGGTCGCCTCCAAACAAGTCGGAACGCGCGGCCAAGTAGGCATCGAGGGCCTCGAGCGCACGGTCCGCATAGGCCTGGTAGCGGTCGCGCTTGCTGCGGCGCTTACCATCCTCGAGTGGCGGCACCAGGCCAAAGTTGACATGCATGGGCTGATAGCCCACGGTGGCAGGATCGGTCGCATAGCCCACGAGCGCACCCAGGGCGCCCACGCGGGGCAACTCGACGCCCGCGGCACCGATAGCCTCGGCATAGGTGTTGAGTGCCGCGAGCAGACCGGTCGCCACGGCTTCCATGTACCCCTCGGTGCCGGTGATCTGACCGGCCAGGCGCACACCGGTACCGGGCACGGCAAAGGTGCCATCGAGCACGTGCGGGGCGTCGACAAAGGTATTGCGGTGCATGACACCGTAGCGGAAGAACTCAGCGCTCTCCAGGCCCGGCACCATATGGAAGACGCGCTTCTGCTCGCCAAAGGTCAAGTTGGTCTGGAAGCCCACCAGGTTATAGGCGGTCTTCTCCTTGTTTTCGGCACGCAGCTGAATCGCCGCCCAGGGGCGACGTCCGGTACGCGGGTCGGTGAGGCCGACGGGCTTCATGGCGCCAAAGCGAATGGCGTCCTTGCCGGTGCGCGCAACTTCCTCGGCAGGCTGGCAGGCCTGGAACAGATCGCCGCCCTCAAAGTCTTTGAGCACCACGCGGTCGGCCGTAGTAAGCGCCTCGATAAAGGCCTCGTACTCCTCCTTGTTGAGCGGAGCGTTGAGATAGTCGCCGCCCCCCTGCTCCTCGTAGCGCGACTGCGAGAACAGCACGTCCATATCGAGCGTGGAGGCATCAACGATCGGCGCCGCGGCATCGAAGAACGCAAGGGCGTCGCCACCGACGAGCTTCATGACCTCTTCGCTCAGCGCCGGTGAACACAGCGGGCCCGCGGCAATGACCACGTGACCCTCGGGAATCTGCGTGACCTCGCCGTGCACGACCTCGATATTGGGACGGGCGGCAACCTCGGCCTCGACAAACTCGGAAAACTTGACGCGATCGACCGCCAAGGCGCCACCGGCGGGAACAGCCGCGCGATGGGCGCAGTCGAGCAGGACTGAACCCATGCGCTCAAGCTCGGCCTTCAGCAAACCAGCCGCGGAATCCGGACGGGTCGACTTAAACGAATTGGAGCAGACGAGCTCTGCCAGGTGATCGGTATGGTGAGCCGGGGAGCTCACCTGGGGGCGCATCTCGCACAGCTTTACGGCAAACCCGCGGTCTGCCAGCTGGATCGCGCATTCCGAACCCGCCAGACCGCCACCGATAACCGTCACCTGATCGAACTGCATCTGCAAACACCTTTCTAATTGACACGTTTTCCATTGTGACCGAAGGGCGTCTGGGCGTGAAGGGCAAACTTGGAGGGCGCATACCTTCCATCCATCATGCGCTCGATAAGGCCCTCGAGTTCAAGCGAACCCAAGAGTTTGAGTACGCCGACAGCATCGAGTGAGACGAGCGCCGCGATGTCGTCGACCTTGAGCGGAGAGGCGATGAGCGCATGCATCACGGTCTGCTGTGTTGGATCCAGGTCGGCAATGCCGGGAGCCTCGGGGCGCGAGTAGCGCAGGGTACCGTAGATGCGTGAGATAGCCATCTCGATAGATTCCTCGTCGATGATGCAGCAGGCACCGTTCGCAATGAGGTAATTCGTGCCACGCGACTCGGGCGATAGGATCGACCCCGGCACGGCAAGAAGTTCGCGCCCCAAATCCATAGCAGCCTCGGCTGTAGAAAACGTCCCGGAAGGCATACCCGCCTCGGATACAAAGAGGGCTTGCGACAGGGCCGCGATCACGCGATTGCGGCGCGGAAAGGCAAACTTGCGCGGACCCATGCCCCACGGAGAGATCGACACGCCCGCGCCACCCGTATCGAGCGTGCGCGTAATAAGCCCGGCGCTCGAACGCGGATAGACCACGTCGGCACCCGTCCCCAGCACCACGACGTGTTTGCCGCCGGCGTTGACCGCAGCCCAACCCGAGGCCTGGTCACAACCGACCGCGCCGCCCGAAACTACCGTCACTCCCGCCTCGACCGCCACCTTTGCCGCAAGCTCTGCCACGGCAAGACCATACGGCGAGGCCTTGCGCGCGCCGATGATGGAGAGCGCGGGCGACGAAAGCACCTCGGGGTTGCCGCGCACATAGAGCGTCTGGGGTACATCAGAAAGCTCCAAAACGGTCTCGGGATACAATGCATCACCTGGATGCAGCTCAAAGGTCCCCTCGGCCATCATTGGTCCCTCCTTCCCTGGTACATCGCCGCCTCGAGCACGTGGTCCTGCGTCACTTGCTCGCTCTCGGCGACGTCAGCGATTGTACGCGCGATACGCACCAGGCGTACGATGCCGCGGCCCGTGAGATGCGTGCGCTTCGACAGGCCGAGCACACACTTCTCCGCCGCATCATCGAGCTCAAAGGTCGAAACGACGCCGTCAATGGACCGAGTCTCGTCATCCTCGGCCTCGGCATCCGCATCGTCCATGCGGGATTCGCGCCAAGCGCGAAAGGCGCGACCGCGCACAACGTAGTCACGTAACTCGGCCGACGACATGCCCTCCGCACCCTCGATAATCACTTGAGGGTCGGGACGGGTCACATCGATCATCATGTCGATACGGTCGGCCAAAGGACCGCGCAGTTTAGACCGATAGCGCTCGACCATCGCCGCCGAGCAGCGACACGGCACCTCGCGATCGCCCAAAAAGCCGCAGGGGCAGGGATTGCTCGCAGCCAGCAGCTGAAAGCGCGACGGGAAGGTAAAAGCCCCGTCGACGCGTACGATCCTCACGTAGCCGCGCTCGATGGGCTGACGCAGCGTCTGCAGCACGCCAGTGGGAAACTCGGCAAGCTCGTCCAAAAAGAGCACGCCGCCATGAGCAAGGCTGATCTCACCCGGGTGCACCGGGCGCCCGCCGCCGATAAGGCCTGCGGTCGAAATACTGTGGTGGGGACTGCGGAAGGGGCGGGGCCCCGCCAACAAGCCATCAATGTTCTCACCCAAAACCGAATGGATGCACAGTGCCTCCTGCTGATCCTCAACGGAAAGCTCGGGCAGGATGCCGGTCATACGGCGTGCGAGCATCGTCTTGCCCGATCCCGGAGACCCGATCATGAGCAAGCCGAGTTCTCCTGCCGCCGCAAGCGCCATGCCGCGTTTAGCGACTTCCTGCCCCAGCACGTCTGCATAGTCGAGCTCGGGCTCAAAGGTCGCCTCGACACCCTCGGAATCCAAGTAGTGCCGTGCGGCATCGCCCATGCCGTGAGCAAGCTGAGACAGATGGTCGATAAAGCCGCAATCTACGCCCGCGAGTGGCACATGCTGGTCGGACCTGCCGGCGATAAAAGACAGCCCCATGTCGCGAGCCAATAGCTGAAACGCCACCTCGCCCTTGACGGGAAGCACCGTACCGTCCAGACCAAGCTCACCTGCGATAAGGCAGCGATCGAGGTTGTCACGGGGAATCTGCTCATCGGCCGCTAGAACCGCGATGGCGATGGGCAGGTCAAAGCCGCTACCGGTCTTGCGGATATCGCCGGGTGCCAGGTTAACGGTAATGCCCGAGCGCGGGATCTCGAACCCGGCGGAGCGCATCGCGCAGCGAATACGACCGCGTGACTCCATCACCTCCATACTCGGAATGCCGAGCATCTGGATGCCCGGAACGCCACCGGCAAGCGAGACCTCGACCGTGACGTGAATCGCCTCGACGCCGCGGATGCAGGCCGCGTGAACGGCAAACGTCTCGAACGCCATCACGACACCTGCCAATCGAACGCGTTGTACTGATGCTCGATCTCGGCGATATGCCCGCCGCGGATGGTGACACCCACAGCATCGAAGCGAATCGCCTTGAGCGGATAATGCTCCATGAGATAGCAACTTGCGATGCGGCGGTAGCGGCGTTGCTTTTGGGCGTCCACGGCCTCCTCGGGAAAGACCCGCGTGGTGCAATCCAGCGAAACGCGTCTGGTCTTGACCTCGGCCATCACCACGACATCGTCGAGCTCATCGAGCAGCACCAGATCGGCCTCGCCCTCGGTGCAACGATAGCCCTGCTCCAGCAAGGTGTAGCCGCGCTCGTTAAAGTAGTCGATGGTGATCAGCTCGCCCAGCATGCCTAGCTCGCGGGGACTGAGTCCCTTGATAAACTCGGGCGTCATCGCCCCGGAGTCGAGCTCGCCGTTTTCCCAACGCTCCTTGAGCTGCTGCGTCTTGCTCTTTTTGCTTGCGGCACTCATGGGGTCTCCTTTCCCGCACACTGCATTGCCCCGATGATGAGGGCACCTTTCATGCGGGTAAGTACCGGAAGCAAACCAAAAGCTGACCAAATGCCGTCAAAAAACGGGCCGTACGCAACAATGGTGTTGCATACGGCCCGCTACCAGCAGGTTTATAAAACCCCAGAGGTCCATGTCTCCACAATTGGCCTAGAAAAGGCGCTCAGTCTGCAGAAAGTTTCCGCAAAAGCTCACGCGGTGCAGCGGACAAAGTCCATGTTTGCGAATGGCCTCGATGTGCTCGGGGCTCGCATAGCCCTTCGACTCGGCCAGATGGTACTCGGGATACTCGGCGTCGTACTCGACCATCATCTCGTCACGCGTGACCTTGGCCATGATGGACGCCGCGGCGATGCAGGCGATCTTGGCATCGCCCTTCACCACATCGCGCTCGTTAGGAACGGCGCCCAAGGGGTTGCCATCCATAAGCACGCAATCGGGCTCGAGCCCCGTATCGGCCACGGCGCCCGCAACGGCGGTACGGATAGCACGGGCCATGCCCATCTCATCGATATCCTTAGGCGCGATATGGCAAAAACCGATCGCCGTCGCCACCTCGGCAATCTTCACTGAGAGCAACTCGCGGCGCGCCGGCGTGAGCTTTTTGGAATCGTTGATGCCCCAGACGCGCGGCTCCATAGGAAGGCAGACAGCGCATACCGTCAAAGGACCGGCCACCGATCCGCGACCCACCTCGTCGACACCAACGACCACTCCATCGCCGCCAAGCTCATGCATAAGCTCGTACATGTCATTGACGCGCTCGCGCTCGGCAAGCTCTTTGGCATGGCGTTTGAGGGCGCGTTCGCAAGCCTTGATCACCTGCTGGCGCGGATCCTCGCGATAATGCTCCACGAGGGCGGGAATCTCCTCAAACGTGGCGCTCGCCAACTCACCGGCAACCTGCGATGCCGAAACCGAGCTCGTCATGTTGGCCATACCAGGCCCTCCTTGCATGCAAATCAGATAAAAAGAAGGGCCACCCGAAGGTGACCCTTGTGTCCAAACGAGTGGACAGACGCTGCGATCTTCTTAGCGCTTCTCGGGGATGCGAGCAGCCTTGCCCACCTTGTCGCGGAGGTAGTACAGCTTGGCGCGACGGACGCGACCATGACGAACGACCTCGAGCTTGGCGATCTTGGGGCTGTGAAGCGGGAAGGTACGCTCAACACCGACACCGAAGGACATCTTGCGGACGGTGAAGGTCTCGCGGGCACCGGCGCCGGCCATGCGGATGACGTCGCCCTGGAAGACCTGGATGCGCTCGCGGTCGCCTTCCTTAATGCGGTAGTGAACCTTGACGTTGTCGGCGACGCGAACCTGAGGAATGTCCTCGCGGATCTGCTGACGCTCGATTGCGCGGATGTAATCCATGTGCAATTCCTTACTCTTCTAGAGGTGCCGTACCACCATGGCCGGCACGTAGTTGAACAAACGTATTCGAGTATACACGCGCGGGTTTCTGCTGCAAGAACAATTTTTTACGCAGACAAAAAGACAAAACCCGCACATGATAACCGCCCGTCTCACAAATGAGACGGGCGGCATGAAGGGGGGCTACACTAGGCGTCTACGCCCAAAACGTTAGGCGGGACGCTTGGCCTCGAGCTTGGCCTGGGCGGCAGCCAAGCGCGCGAGGGGCACGCGGTAGGGCGAGCAGGACACGTAGTCCACGTCGGCCACGTTAAACAGGCCCTTGATGGACTTGGGGTCGCCGCCGTGCTCACCGCACACGCCAAAGTGCATGTCGGGGTTGGTGGCACGGCCCTTCTCGACGGCCATGCGTACCAGCTCGAGTACTGCCGTATCGATGGTCTCGAAGGGGTTGTCCTTCAGAATCTTCTTATGCATGTACAGCGGGATGAACTTAGCCTCGGCGTCGTCACGCGAGAAACCGAAGGTCGTCTGGGTGAGGTCGTTGGTGCCAAAGCAGAAGAAGTCGGCATGGTGGGCGATCTCGTCAGCGACCATGCAGGCGCGCGGCAGCTCGAGCATCGTGCCCACGGGAATATTGAGCTCGACGCCTTCTTCGACGGAAACCTCGGCGATCACGCGCTCGATGACCTCGCGGGTCTGGACGTGCTCGGCCGTGATGGAGACGAGCGGAACCATGATCTCGGGACGCGGGTCGACGCCCTCCTTGATAAGGCAGGCAGCAGCCGTGGCGACGGCGCGAACCTGCATGAGCGGCAGATCGCTAAAGACGACGGATAGGCGCACGCCGCGCAGGCCGAGCATCGGGTTGGACTCGACCATGCCGTCGATGCGACGCAGGCGGGCACGCAGGGCGGCAAGCTCTTCCTCGCTGGCGCCAGCGGCCTCCTTCTTGGTGATGGCAACCTCGAACTCGCGAGGATTATCCAGGAACTCATGAAGCGGCGGATCGAGCAGACGAACGACCACATCGCGACCGGACATGGTCTTGAACATGGCCAGGAAGTCCTCCGTCTGAACCTTGAGCAGATCGGCGAGGGCCCGCTGCTTCACGGCCTCATCGTCGGACAGTATAAAGCTCTGGATGATGTTCTTACGGTCGCCCAGGAACATGTGCTCGGTGCGGCACAGGCCAATAGCCTCGGCGCCAAACTCGAGTGCGAGCTCGGCATCCTCAGGGTTGTCGGCGTTGACGCGCACATGGTTGGCGTGGCCACAGGTCTCGTCCAGGCGAATCTCGTCGGCCCAGGACAGGATGGTGTCCAGATCGCCAGTGAGCTCGGCGGAGACCAGGTCGACGGGACCGTCGACGACGATGCCCTGGGTGCCGTCGATGGAGATGATGTCGCCCTCGTGCAGCACGCGGTCGCTGCCCTCGATGCGCACGACCTTCTCGGCGGCATCGATGTGGAAGCGCTCAACGCCGCAGACGCAGGGCGTACCCATACCGCGGGCGATAACAGCGGCATGGCTCGTCTTGCCACCGTGGCTGGTCAGGATGCCCTCGGCGGCGACCATGCCCTTCAAGTCGTCGGGGTTGGTCTCCCAACGGACCAAGATAACCTTATGACCCTCGTTTGCGCGCGCGACGGCGTCATCGCTCGAGAACACGACCTCGCCCACGGCGGCGCCGGGGCTGGCGTTCAGACCGCTGGCCAGCGCCTCGTACCTCTTGGAAGCGTCAAACTGCGGGTGCAGGAGCTGGTCGAGCTGTGCGGGGTCGATGCGGCTCACGGCCTCCTCACGGGTGATCAGGCCCTCCTCGACCATCTCGATGGCGATACGCAGGGCGGCGGTAGCGGTGCGCTTGCCCACGCGAGTCTGGAGCATCCAGAGCTTACCCTGCTCGATGGTGAACTCGATATCGCACATATCGCGATAGTGATCCTCGAGCGTCAGGAACACGCGCTCGAGCTCCTCACCTGCAGACTCGAGGCCCGGGGTGGTCTTGAGGTCGGCGATGGGCTCGGTGTTGCGGATGCCGGCGACAACGTCCTCGCCCTGGGCGTTCACCAGAAAGTCGCCGTAGAACTCCTTAGTGCCGTCGGCCGGGTTGCGCGTAAAGGCAACGCCGGTGGCGGAGGTCTCGCCCTTATTACCAAAAGCCATGGCCTGCACGTTGACGGCGGTACCGAGCTCGTCGGAGATAGCATGCTGCTTGCGGTAGATGCACGCACGCTCGTTCATCCAGCTGCCAAAGACGGCTTGGATGGCAAGGCGCAACTGGAGCTCCGGGTCGTGAGGGAAGACAGGCTTGCCATCGACAACCTCGAGCTCGGGATACAGGGCGGCCTCGACGTTCTCGGAGAAGAGGCCCTTGAAGGTCTCGACGAGCTCCTGCAGGTCCTCGGCCGAAAGCTCGGAATCGACGCGAACGCCGGCGACCAGGCGTGCCTGGGTCAGAGCGTTCTCGAACAGGTCGGCGTCGACGCCCATGACGACGTTGGAGAACATCTGGATAAACCGGCGGTAGCTATCCCAGGCAAAGCGCGGGTTTTGCGTCTGGGCGATAAGGCCCTGAACGGAATCGTCGTTAAGGCCCAGGTTGAGGACCGTGTCCATCATGCCGGGCATAGAGAACGGAGCGCCCGAGCGAACCGACACGAGCAGCGGGTCGGAGGCGTCGCCGAGCTTCTTGCCGCAGCGGGCCTCGAGGTCGGCCTCGGCGGCAACGATCTCATCGAGTGCGCCCTCGGGCCAGACGTTACCGGCACCGGAATACTCGACACAGGTCTGGCAAGTAATGGTAAAGCCACCGGGAACCGGCAGGCCGATGCGGCTCATCTCGGCAAGGTTTGCGCCTTTGCCGCCAAGCACGAAGTTCATGGACTTGTCGCCCTCGGTGACACAGGTGCCCTGGGCGTCGGTTCCAAAACGGTAAACCCTCTTGCAATCGCTCACGATACTTCCCCTTCCATGCGCTTACGCGCACGACCGTGGTAACGAATCGACCCGCCGGATGCGGGCCGTGAGGGAACTATACGGCGGGTTTTGGACAGGCTTGAGCAGAGGGTGCGCGGTTTGGTAAACGTGCTAAAACCGGCGGTAAACGGTAGGTAAAGGTGGTTACCTTATGAAGATACCACTACAAGGAAAATGCAGGTCGGATGCGATGTTTTTGCTAAATCGCTTTACCATTTATCAGCATTATTTCCAAGTATTCTCTTTGGGTAGCTAAAAGAGCCCCGTCCCAAATTAGCTACCCAAACAACCTTGTCCCAAGTGAGCTACTTTTGTTGAGCGCGGCGGGCGGCACGGCGGGCTCTTGCCTCTTGAATCTCTTCGAGGTGAGCAATGATCTCGGCAGCGCTTTCCTCGATGGCTTTGCCGTCGGTACGCACTACAAAGCAGCCCAGGCGTTTCATGAGCGCGCGGGCTTCAGCAAGCTCGCTGCGCACGCTCTCGGGCTCGGCATAGGAGCCTGCGACGGCACGAGCGTAGTCATCGCCCAAGCGGCTATCGCGAATTTCGGAAATCACATCGACGGTCGAAATCAGGCCGAACAGGCGCATCGGGTCGACCTCGTAAATCGACTTGGGCGGCTCCATGCCATGCGCCAGTGGGACATTGGCGACCTTGTAGCCCTGATAGGCTAAATACATCGACAGCGGGGTCTTGGACGTGCGCGACACGCCCAGCAGCACGATATCAGCACCCGACAGATCGTCACAACCACGACCGTCATCGTGCTCAACGAAATACTCCATAGCCTCAATGCGATGGAAATAGCGATCGTCGGTCTTGTGAATCACGCCCGCAACGCCCTTGGGCGGCACACCGATGAGCGACGACAGCACGGCGAGCGTCGGACCGATCAGGTCGACCGAACGGATATGCAGCATACCTAGGTAATCGAGCACGCGAGCACGAAGGGCCGGGTCGACGATGGTATGGAACACGGCGATATCGCGATGGTCCGCATCGACGCGCGGCCCCACAAATGACTTGACCTGCTCCACGGAGGTCACCTTAGGCAGGCGTAAAACGCGAAAAGCCCCTTCATCAAATTGCCCGGACGCCGCAAGCACCACCTCACAAGCGGTATCACCGAGCGAGTCGGAGATAACGATAACGGTGGGACGAGCGGTGACCGGGCAATCCATGCGGGGCTCCTTTTGCGCTTATGCGCAAGCTGGCTTACTTTTTGCGGGCAAGCTCACCGATGTTGGCGATGCCAGAGAAAACGGCCTCGAAGCGGTTGAGCAGCTTAAGGCGATTATCGCGAAGCTGCTCGTCCTTGTCCATGACCATGACCTCATCGAAGAAACGGTCGATGGGCGCGCGCAGGGCGGCGAGGGCGGCAAATGCGGCCGGGTAGTCCTCGGCAGCAAGGGCGGCATCGACAGAGGTCTGAGCAGCCTCGGAGGCGTCGGCGAGCGCGAGCTCGGCCTCGCCCATCAGGCTGCGGTCGTACTCCGCACCCAGCTCGGGCTTGGAGATATGCGCGGCGCGGGCATAGGCGGTCGCCAGGTTATCGAACGTCTCGGCATCGTTCTTGCGGGCCTCGTCGAGGGCGGCGCAGCGGGCGAAGAAAACGGACGGGGCGATGATGTGCACCGCGGAGACGGCGGCAACGGTATCGGCCGGGATCTTTTCGTCGCGGGCCATGCTCACCAGGCGGCCATGGAAGAAGTCGCGAACCTGCTGGGCGACCTCGGCGGCGTCGAACTCAATGCCCTGCTCACTGTAGAGCTCGAGGGCGAAGTCGATGAGCGACGTGGGGTCGATCGGCAGGCGGTCGCGCAGGATGTTGATGATGCCGATAGCGGCGCGACGCAGCGCGTAGGGGTCCGAAGAGCCGGTCGGGGGCTCGCCGATGGCAAAGATACCGGCGATGGTATCGAGCTTGTCGGCGCAGGCCACGATGCAGCCAGCGGTGCCCTCGGGCAGCTCGTCACCGGCAAAGCGGGGACGATAATGATCGCGAATAGCGTGGGCGACCTCGTCGTTCTCCCCCATCGCGGTGGCGTAGTAACCGCCCATCACGCCCTGCTGGCTCGTGAACTCGACGACGGCGTTGGACACCAGGTCGGCCTTGCACAGGTGCGCGGCACGGCCGGCGTCGGCTGCCAGATGAGCACCCAGGTGTGCCTCACGGGCAATAGCGAGCGCGAGCTGCTCGATGCGCTCGGACTTGGCGAGCACGCTACCGAGCTTCTCCTGGAAGGCAACCTTGGCCAAACGATCACGGAACTCGTCGAGGGAGATCTTCAGGTCCTCCTCGTAGAAGAACTTTGCGTCGTCCAGACGGGCGCGCACGACGCGCTCGTTGCCGTCGATCACGCGCTCGGCGTTCTCGGGCTTGCTGTTGGAGACGACCACGAACTCACGCGTGAGCTTGCCCTCGCCGTCATAGATCGGGAAGTAGCGCTGGTTGGTGAGCATGGACTCGCAGATGATCTCGTGCGGGACCTTGAGGAACTCCTCATCGAAGGTACCGACGAGCACCGTCGGCCACTCGCAGAGGTTGATAACCTCCTCGAAGACCTTCTTAGGCGTATCGACATGGCAGCCGGGGCGAGCGGCCTCGACCTCGGCGATACCGGCGAGGATGGCCTCGCGACGGCGCTCGGCAGAGAGCACGCCGGCGTCCTCGAGCACCTGCTCGTAGGCGGCGGGGCTGGCGACAACGTGGTCACCGGGGCCAAGTACGCGATGACCACGCGTGGTGTTGCCGCTCGTCACGTCAGCAAACGACACGGGCACAACATCCTCGCCCAAAAGGCAGCAGATCCAACGGACCGGACGCACGAACGTGGCGTGCTCATGGCCCCAGCGCTGACTACGGTAGTTGGGCCACTGCAGGCCGGCGATGGCCTTCTCGCACAGAGCGGTCAGGATCGGAGTAGCCGGTGCGGAGGGAATGTTCTTCTCGGCGAACACATACTCGCGACCGTCGGTGTCCTCGCGACGGACCAGGTCCTCGGCAGCCACACCGCACTTGCGGGCAAAGCCCTGGGCGGCCTTGGTGGCGTTGCCGTCAGCATCGAAGGCAATGTTTGCCGCGGGGCCACGCTTGACCTCATGGACCTCATCGGTCGCGGTGGCGACGTTAGCCACGAGCGCAGCCAGGCGACGCGGACTCGAGATCACGCGGACCTCGCCGTGGGCCAGACCGGCCTCGTCGAGGCCCTTAGCGATCATGGTGCCAAGCTGCTTGACGGCATTGTTCAGCGGCGCGGAGGGCATCTCCTCCGTACCGATCTCAAACAGGAAATCCTTAGCGTCTGCCATGGCTTACGCCACCTCGCCTTCCTGATCGGCATTCTCGTTAACTCCGGCGACCTCGGCCATATAGGCCTCGCAGCACGCCTTGGCGACGGCGCGGACGCGCAGGATGTAGTTGGTCACTTATCCACACAATAAGCAACTACATCCTGCGCGGACGCGCAGGATGTAGTTGGCACGCTCGACCGCGGACAGGGCGCCGCGGGCATCGAGCAGGTTAAAAGCGTGGCTGCACTTCATGACGCAGTCGTACGCCGGCAGCGGAAGCTGGCGCTCCAGGCAGGAATGGCACTCGGCCTCGTAGTCGTCAAACTTCTGACGCATCATCTCGACGTTGGCGACCTCAAAGTTGTAAGCGCTGAACTCGCGCTCGTTCTCCAGGAACACATCGCCGTAAGTCATGGGCGTGCCGTCGGGCAGGTAGCTCCACACCAGGTCGTAGACGGAGTTGACGCCCTGCGCATACATGGCGATACGCTCCAGGCCATAGGTGATCTCGACGGGCACGGGGTCGACCTCGATGCCGCCC
>CABSDO010000011.1 GCA_902476475.1 uncultured Collinsella sp.
GCCACCGCTTCCGTCGAGCCGACCGCCGCTGCCGCCGACAGCAAGCCTGTCGCCGATCAGCCCGAGCCTGCCGCCGACGCATCCGCCAAGAAGGATGTCGATGGCCTGAAGGTCCTCGTCCTGTGCGCCGGCGCCGGCACCTCTGCCATGCTCGCCAACGCCATCAAGGAAGGTGCCGCACAGACCGGAGAGAACATCGCTTCCTCCGCAGGCGCCTATGGCCAGCACACTGCCATCATGGATCAGTACGACGTTATCGTGCTCGCCCCGCAGGTTCGTAGCTACTACAACGACATGAAGGCCGACACCGATCGTCTGGGCATTAAGCTGCTCGCCCCGCGCGGTAAGGAATATATCGACCTTACCCGCGACCCCGCTGGCGCCATCAAGTGGGTCCGCGAGAACCTCGACTAGCTCCTCCCTCTGTTGGTGCCCGGATCCCCAGTTCGGGCACCTCTCCCTATTCGTATCCCACAGAAAGGATGCCTCATGAACAACCCCATGCAGTTCCCCGACGGCTTTGTGTTTGGCGGCGCCACCGCCGCTTACCAGGTTGAGGGCGAGACCCGCACGCACGGCAAGGGCAAAGTGCCCTGGGACGATTTCCTGGCTGCCCAGGGTCGCTTCTCCCCCGATCCTGCAAGCGACTTCTACAACAAATATCCGGTCGATATCGACTTGTGCCAGCGCTTCGGCATCAACGGCATCCGTGTCTCCATCGCTTGGAGCCGCATCTTCCCCAACGGCACTGGTGAGATTAACCCCGAGGGCGTTGCCTTCTATCACGAGCTCTTCGCCACCTGCAACAAAGCCGGCGTTATCCCCTATGTCACGCTCGATCACTTTGACACTCCCGAGGCTTTCTACCAGGACGGTGGCGAGGGCTTCCTGACGCGCACGACCATCGATGCCTTTGTCGAGTACGCCAAGTTCTGCTTTGCCGAGTTCACCGAGGTCAAGCACTGGTTTACCTTTAACGAGATTCCCGCGACCGCCGAGGGCAGCTTTATCGTCGGCAACTGGCCGCACGGCGAGAAGTATCGCTTGGACAAGGCCTTCCAGCTCATGCACAACATGATGGTGGCCCACGCCAAGGCTGTCGTCGCCTTCCATGAGGGCGACTTTGAGGGCGAGATCGGCATCGTCCAGAACCTGGAGCCCAAGTATCCCCTCGACCCCAACAGCGCTGCCGACTGCGAGGCAGCTCGCATGGCCGACGTCATCAACAACCGCTGGGTACTCGACGCCACCTTCCGCGGCCACTATGCAGCCGACACCATGGAGGCTGCGACCAAGCTGGCCCATATCGCCGGCGGCGAGCTCGACGTCCGCGACGAGGACATCGCCGCGCTGACCGCCGCGCTCCCCTATAACGATTGCCTGGGCGTCAACACCTACAAGTGCCAGTTCCTGCGTGCCGCCGAGGGCGAAAACGACATCAACCACAATGGCACCGGCGACAAGGGCTCCTCGCGCTGGTTCCTCAAGGGCGTGGGCGAGTCATGCGTGCGCGAAGGCGTTCCCACCACCGATTGGGACTGGATCATCTATCCTGAGGGCTTGTACGATCTGCTGCTCCGCATTAAAAACGATTACCCCAACTACAAGAAGATCTACATCACCGAGAACGGCATGGGCTATAAGGACGACTTCGAGGACGGCTTTATCGACGACGCCCCTCGTATCGACTACATGCGCCAGCATCTCGCGTGGATCCTCAAGGCAATCGACGGCGGCGTGAACGTCGACGGCTACTTTGTGTGGTCGCTGCAGGATCAGTTCTCCTGGACCAACGGCTATAACAAACGTTACGGCCTGTTCTACATCGACTTTGAGACCCAGAAGCGCTATCCCAAGGCGAGCGCGTACTGGTACAAGAACGTCGCAGAGACCGGCCTGCTCATGGCCTAACTTCAGCTGCGCATCCCCTGTCGGCCGCATGTGAGTCCCTCCACGGGATCGCATGCGGCTTTTTTGTTTCGAGCGAACCGTTTGTCTCAATCTGTAACACGTAGCCCGTTTTTTCACGTCTACCTGTTACAGATCGAGACAAACGGGTAGCCCGAAGCAGAATATCTCGATCTGTAACATCTAACCCGGTTTTCTACTCCCAACTGTTACAGATTGAGATAATCCGACGACGCCGACGTTTTAATATACCGTGGTACAATTGTGTCCCAACGCAAAGGAGGTGCCCATGTCCGCTTGTGTGCCCGTCCGTGACATGAAGGACACTGCCACATTCACCGCACTTGTTGAGTCTGAGCGCGACGTTACCGTAACTAAGAACGGCTACGAGGCCATGCACTGCATCAGCAGCGACCAGTATCGCCTCATGCAAGAAGAAATCGCCAAGGCAAAACTGTTGTCTCGTATGATGTTGGCAGAAGACGAAATATCGCAAGGCGACTACAGCGACTACGAATCCTTCGCGGCTTCGATACGAGACAAATATGACCTATAACGTCGTAATCCTCAAAAGCGCGCGATATGAGTACGAGAGTATCGTCGGATACCTTGCCCAAATCCTCAAGAATCCGCGTGCAGCAGGCAATTTTGTCGCTGAGTTTGAATATCAGCTTGATCTGCTTCGCGAGCAGCCGCTCCTACGTCCCCTCTCGCACATGCAAGAGCTGGCTGCACGTAATTACCGATCGTTTCCCATCAACAACTACGTGTGCCTTTATAAGTTTGAGCACGAAACAATCTATATCGCCCACATCTTTCATCAGTCACAGGACTACGCCCGCCTGGTCTAGCCCACAAGCTGAATACTTGGCCCGAGCGCATTTGCGTGTCATATCGCGTCACGTTGACGCGTAAAATGACGCGCAAATTTTTACGCGTCATCAAATTTGACGCACAAATGGTGTTTTTACTTATACGTGTCATTCTGCACGTCATATTGAAACGATAATCCCCGCGCCGGCAGGGGGGGGGCAGAAGTATCGCCTGCAGCGTTAGCTAACAAATAACCTGCGTGTGCTCCTCGATGGCGGCGCGATCCTCGGCGGTAATACCCGGCTCGCACACCACGGCGTCCAAATTGTCCAAGCGGCAGAAGGTGTAGAAGTCGCGCTTGCCGATTTTGCTGGAGTCGGCGATCAGATAGCGCGAGTCCGCTTTGCTAAAAGCGAGCTGCTGGATACGGCCCTCGTCCATGTTGGACGTGGACACGTCGCCGTCCAGAATGCCGTTGGCACCGATAAACGCCGTGTCAATCCCTAGTGCGCGCAGGGTATCCTCGGCCATGGGGCCCACAAAGGCGGCGGTGCGGCGACGGTACATGCCGCCCACCGGGCACAGCTCGCAATCCTCGCGCGCCTCGAGCAGGCTAAAGGCCGAAAGCGAATTGGTCACATAGATGGAAGACAGTTTGTCGGTGACTCGAAGAGCGCCAATGCGATCTCACGACGGTTGCGCGCATTGTCTCAATTAGATACTCAACGAAATACGGCCCCGCAGCTCAATAAGCTGCGGGGCCGTACCATACACCGACGAATCAACGACGAAGTGCATCCACTATTTGGCCAGCTCCTGAACGATCCAGTCAATTGCACCTTCGGGATCGTTGGTAAGGTCGATATACTCCTTGCCCCTTGTGGTGAGCAGTTTAATTCCAAGGCGATCGGTATCGGCCTTCATAGCGTCATAGTACATGCGTGCCTGGGGCGCCAGAACAATCACGTTGTACTGATCCATCGTCTCATAGTGGCTTCCGTACGCACCGGACTGAGAAACCAGATCGATACCCTTAGCAGCGGCACCTTCGCGAAGAGCATTTGCCAAGAGAGTCGAAGTGCCGGCACCCTGGCAAAGCACAAGCACGCGGATCTGCTCCGCCTTGTCCTTTACCGCCTCGAGAGCTTTTGCGACATTTTCCTGTGCGGCAATAGCATCTGCATCCGAGGTTCCTGCAGTCTCCTTTGCAGACTCTTCCAAACAAAGCTGATGGTCATACGCCTTGCAGAACGGATAGTAAATCACAAAGTCAACGACCAACAGCACTGCCATCAATACGAGAGAACGCAGATCGAGACCCGTGGTGAGGAACGCACCAATTGGGCCGGGAAGCGCCCACGGCATGGTATACATGGGGGCGTTCATTCCAATGACGTCAATGAAAAATTTACCGATAATGGCGTTGACCATAGGAGCCACTAGGAAGGGCACGAACATATAGGGATTGAGAACAATCGGCATACCGAAGATAACGGGCTCGTTAACTCCAAAAATCACCGGGATAATCGATGCCTTGCCCATGGCTTTAAGCTGCTTGGAGCGCATAAACATGATCAGGATAATAGGAACGATGAACGTGCAGCCAGAACCGCCCAGACCGCCGATGAAGCTTGTAAAGTCCTGCGTGAGAGCAATTGACGGGTGTCCACCTGCTTGGAAAACCTCAAGATTGGTAACGGTATTGCCGTAGAGCGCAGCATTGATCGGACTCATGACAACCGAAGCACCGTGGATACCCATAAATTGGAAAAGCGCGACCGCGCCTTCGATAAGCGCCATGCCAGGATAGGTGTCGACCGCGGAGAACAGCGGCGAGATGAGAGCGGATACCAAATTGGCGAACGGCACAGCAAGCAGCTTGCGGCTCGCAAGATCGATAAAAGCGCACGCAAGGATCGAAAACCCAAATGCAAAGATATCGCGAAAACTCTGCGCAATAGAGCCAGGGACCTCTTTGGGAAGCTTGATCGTCACATTATGGCTAATGCACACCTTATAGATATTAACGGTCAAGAATGCAGCTACGAACGCAGCGAGAAAACCCTTGGTTCCCATATAGCCGGTTTCAAAAACAGATGTATCTGCTCCGCCAATCGAGACAACATCGTTCGTCACCGATAGCAAGAGCATGCCGCACATGGCACAAACCATGCACGAGGTGGGGTTGAGAGATTTACCCGAAGGCATGCGACGGTTCATCGACATGGCAAGTGAGCTCGCCGTGGTGCCGGCCACCATAATGCCAAGAAGTCCCATGGTATATGCATAGATTTTATTGAAGAAATCCAGCACCTCAGACGGAAGCGTGATGCCTACATAGGCAGGGAGCGTCGAAAGAAGAAGGAACAGGCTCGAGAACAGCACAATTGGCATATTCGAGAGAAAGCCATCCTTAATCGCCACCAGATAAATGTTCCTCGAGATTTTGTCGAAGAGAGGCTGGTGTTTTTCAAGGAATTTGACGATAGCGTCCATAACACATCCTTTCATGATTCCCGGGCACACAACGATTTATCCGGACTCAACCGTCGTCGTCCCCGTTTGTATCCACTTATGTAAGTGAATACGTTCTTGTGCGAAATGTAATATCATTTGCGCGATTTGTCATAACCAATTCTTTTTCCGCTTTGTCGATATGTCAAGAATTCAAATACTTATTCGGTGAACGGTAGTTGATTAATATAAGGTTTTCCCAGCTAAAGGCTATTTTTTCCGAGCAGTACAATAAGTTTGCAACCGTTCACCGATTGGATATAACATATTGAATATATTGTTGTAACAATATTAGAGACAATGTCACAAGCCTGTCGTTCTAGTCAAAGGAAGTAACAATGCCCAAACGATTACTGAACATGTCCGCATCCGATTTTGCCGCCACGTCACCCATGGATCTAAAACAGGCAATTCTGGCTTCCGAGGGACGTACCATCATGGCGGAAAACGTACCCTCTTCCCAATTTCTCGGCGGCGTTACTAATGCAGAAATCGAACGTGCCGCAGGTGCCGACCTGCTTCTGTTTAACGCGCTCGATGTGTTCGATCCAGTTATTGCCGGTATTCCAGATGATCTCAATGAAAACCCGGTCACTTGGGTGAAGCGAGCATGCGGAAGGCCCATTGGCGTCAATCTGGAGCCAGTTGATAACGAGGCAGAGATGTCTGAATCCCGAACGGAAATCCCCATGGGTCGTCGCGTCTCTCCCAAGACCTTAGAAAAGGCTAACGAACTCGGATTTGATTTTATCTGCCTGACGGGCAACCCTGGAACCGGCGTCTCCAACGATGCAATCGCCCATTCGATTAAACTCTCCAAAGAGCATTTCAATGGCCTGGTCATAGCCGGAAAAATGCATGGAGCGGGCGTTGCGGAACCTGTCATGACGCTCGAAATTGCGCGCAAGTTTGTTGACCTCGGCGTCGATATCCTTCTCGCGCCAGCCCCCTACACCGTCCCTTGCTTCCAAGAAGCAGACCTGCGCGCCATCGTAGACTTTGTACGATCCCACAACGTAGGCAAGTCAATTGAAGAGAAGGTTCTCGTCATGGCGGCGAACGGGACGAGTCAAGACTCCTGCGACAGCGAAACCATTAAGAAAATAGGCCTTGCAGCAAAAGCAGCCGGCGCTGACCTCCAACATATCGGGGACTCCATGAACGGTATTTGCCTGCCCCAGAATATCTTCACGCTCGGACAAGCCCTTCGTGGATACAGGCATCAGATCGTCATGCTGAGCCGCTCTGTGATACGTTAAGGTAACCTTGCCCACGTTACATCCCGACTGAGGCAACCATCAGGTATAACCAACATGCAAACTGAGGCTCTAATGCTCGATACACACGAAAAACGGCCACTCTATTTACAGCTCACCGACGCGCTGCTCAAGCAGATCGTCGATGAATATCAAGCAGACGATAAACTTCCAACAGAAATGGAACTCTGCGACGAATACGCCGTAAGCAGAACAACCGTCCGACTTGCCATGAGTGAGCTGGAGCGTCGGGGAAGTATCTATCGAATCCAAGGTAAGGGATCGTTTGTTGCACCGAAACGCGTTAGCGAGCTCAATTCACTTTTAGACTTTGACTTTGCAAGCCATTGCGATGGCGTTGATCCGGATGCCATCACCAAACATTTCGGCGGCCTCACATCAGGTCGTCCAATTTCCGTAATGATGCTCCAACAATTTGGATGTCAAAGTCGCGATGAAATTCAGCGTCTTGAATTGACCTACGAACTTGAAGGCAGCTTCATAGGCGCTGATACGTTCTTCATTTCAAAGTCGCGCGTTCCGAATAACCAGTTAGATTTTCAGGCATTTAGCAGAATCATGGACGACTTGTCCAAGTCTATCCAATCTGTTAGGGAAAGCTATAGAGCACGTCAGCTTAGCGATTCCGAAGCCAGTAATTATGGTGTTGCAAAACTTCCGGTCATCGAACTGACTCATTATGCTTACGACTCCGGAGGCAAACTAATCTCAATTGTCTGCCGCACCGTCTTAACTGGGCGGGTCCCTTATCAAAACTTTATTTTCAAGTCCTAATGTTCTTTTTCTTTTGTCTCGATCTGTAACACGTAGCCGAGTTTTTAAGTCCTAACCGTTACAGATCGAGACAAACAAGGTAGACCACGCCGAATTGTCTCAATCTGTAACACTAAGATCGGTTTTGGACGTCTAGATGTCACAGGTTGAGACGATTTGATAGTGGAGTCCTCATTTGCGCGTCATATCGCGTAGCGCTGACGCGCTGGTTTCCACAATGACAGGAGGTAAAAGTCCTCCCGCATCGCCCGTTGGCAATCCCGTAGCGCTAGCTAGCAAATGACCTGCGTATGCTCCTCGATGGCGGCACGATCTTCGGCGGCGATGCCCGGCTCGCACACCACGGCGTCCAGGCTGTCCAGACGGCAGAAGGTGTAGAAGTCGCGCTTGCCAATCTTGCTGGAATCGGCGATCAGATAGCGCGAGTCGGCCTTGCTAAAGGCGAGCTGCTGGATGCGGCCCTCTTCCATGTTAGACGTAGACACGTCGCCGTCCAAAATGCCGTTTGCGCCGATAAAGGCTGCGTCGATCCCCAGTGCGCGCAAGGTGTCCTCGGCCGTGGGGCCCACAAAGGCGGCAGTGCGGCGGCGGTACACGCCGCCCACCAGGCACAGTTCGCAGTCTTCGCGCGCCTCGAGCAGGTTAAACACCGAAAGCGAATTGGTCACAATGCGCAGGCGAAACGCCGGCAGCATCGAGGCCATCTGCTCAACCGTGGTGCCCGTGCCCAAAAAGATGGTCGAGCCTTCCTCGATAAGCTCCACAGAACGGCACGCAATCTGCAACTTTTCCTCGGCATGCTTTGTGCGCTTTTCGCTGTGCGAATACTCATGGCGCAGCATAGCGTGTGGACGGCTCTGCGCACTGCGGGCTCCGCCGTGCACGCGCTCGATCTCGCCCAGGCTCGCAAGCTCCTCAAGGTCACGGCGGATCGTCATATCCGAGACACCTAACGCATCCGAAATCTCCTTGACCGAGACCGTTCCCTGTTCCTCGAGCAGCTGCCGAACCTTATCCTGTCGCTCCGCTTTAATCACGATGAGTCCTCGCTGTTCCACGCTCACGTCAATTCAAACAATAACGAACAAATTGTATCAGACTCGCGCGCGTCAGAAATGAACGCCCGCACAGCTCCAATCATCACTTTTTTGAGAAAAATACCCCCTGCTTTAGTGGGGTGTAGTGATAATCTCGCCTGTTCGCGCTACAGTTTGTCGGAAATACCTCGATGTTAGGAACCAAATGATCACTTCCGAGCTTTTCGGCACCGCGCCGTGCGGTACCCCCGTTCATCGTTACACCCTCAACGGGCCCGAGATCTGCGTTCGCATTATGGACTATGGCGCCACCGTGTTGGGCATCGACGTGCCCGACATCCCCGGCAACGTGCGCGATGTGGTGCTGGGCTTCGATAAGCTCGAGGATTACTTTGACAACCCCGCCTGCTTTGGTGCGACCATCGGACCTGTGGCCAACCGCACTGCAGGTGCCACGATCACCATCGCCGGCACGGACTGGCATATGCCGGCCAACGAAGGCGCCAACAACCTGCACAGCGATCTTGAGCACGGCCTGCACAAGCGCGTGTGGGATGTTGAACTCGACGAGACTCACAACGCCGTGTGCATGACCACTTCGCTTGAGGATGGCGAGCTGGGCCTGCCCGGCAACCGCACGTTTACGGCCGTGTTTACCGTTACACGCACCGGCGTCTTTCGCATCGAGTATGGCTGCGAAAGCGACCGCGCCACCTACGTGTCTATGACCAACCACACATATTTCAACCTTGCCGGTCATAACGCCGGCATGGACTGCGAGCACTTCTTTGTCGCCAACGCCGCCCACTACCTGCCCATTGACGGCCAGAACATTCCCACCGGCGAAATTGCTCCGGTCGAAGGCACGCCATTCGACTTCCGCGAGCTGCGTCCTGTCGCGCCCGGCATGGAGGCCGACAACCCGCAGATCAAGCAGGCACGCGGCTACGACCACTGCCTGTGCATCGATGGCTATCAGTACGGTCGCAACCTGCGCCGCGCGATGCACGTCGAGGAGATGTGGACCGGTCGTGAGCTGGACTACTACACCACCGCCCCGGGCGTGCAGCTCTACACCGGCAACTGGCTGGGCGACGAACACGCCAAGGACGATGCCAACTATGGCTGGGGCGCTGGCTTTGCCCTCGAGGCAGAGATGTACCCCGACACGCCGCACCAGCCGCTGTTCCCGCAGGGCATTGTGGGCCCGGGTCACCCCTACAGCAACGTGATCGAATACCACTTTATGAGGCACTAAGCCCGCAACGTGACATACCGTACAAAAATGCCCGTCGATGTTTTCATCGACGGGCATTTGCATTACCGCGACCATGGACCGCTCCGAACTCGGAATGCCTCAATCAGTCGCTTCCGGCTTGCTATCAAGTTTCGGTGATAATACGCCCCGATCCTCTCGGGTTCTTACTTTGGCGACTACTCGGCAAACGCGTTGCCGACGCTCTGGCCGCCAACATATGTCTCTACGAGGGTGAGCTCATGGTCGAACACGACAAAGTCGGCGTCGCGACCAGGCATGATGCTGCCGCACTTATCCTCGATGTGCGCGGAGCGTGCCGGCACCTCGGTTGCCATGCGAATGGCGATATCGGCGCTGGCGATGCCCCAGTCGACGATGTTCTTGACGCCCTGGGCAAGCGTGAGCACCGAGCCGGCAATGCTCTTGCCGTCAGCGAGCCAGCACAGGTTGTCCTTCATGATGACGTCCATGCCACCACTGGTGTAGCTGCCCTCGGGCATGCCGCCGCAACCCAGGCAGTCGGTGATGAGCACCGTGTGCTGCCAGCCCTTGGCCTGCAGCAGCGCCTTGATGGCGGCAGGGTTTACATGCTTACCGTCACAGATGATCTCGGCGTAGGTCTCGGGCGTGGACATAGCGGCACCCACGACACCGGGCTCACGGTGATGCAGCCCGCGCTGGCCGTTATAGGTATGCGTAAAGCAGCTGGCACCGGCGTTGATAGCGGCAATGCACTCATCGTAGGTGGCGTCGGAGTGACCGATGCTGGTCACCACACCCTTGGCGTTCAGAGCAGCCGCATAAGCAGCGGCACCGTCGCGCTCGGCCGCCATGGCGCTCTTGACGATGCGACCACCCGCAGCCTCCTGCCACTGATCGAAGACCTCCTCGGAGGGATCGATAAGATAAGCAGGGTTCTGCGCGCCCACGTGCTTCATGGTAAAGAAGGGGCCCTCCAGGTAGATGCCCTGAATGCGAGCACCGCAGAAGTCGGGGCCGCGACCCTCGTCTGCCTGAGCGATGGCGGCGCAGGCGTCCTTGATCTGCTCGACGCCATCGGTGAACGTCGTGGGCAGCCAGCTGGTGGTACCGCGACGGGCGAGCTCGGTCGAGCTGATATCGATGCCCTCGGGATCGTTATCGGTAGTTGAGTGGTTGTAGAAGCCATGGATGTGAGTATCGACCATACCCGGTGCGATCCACGACCCCGTGTAGTCCTTAATCTCGCAAGAGGGCTCGTCGGCCTGCCAGGCGCCAAAGACGCCATCCTCGACCATAAGATAGCCGCCCAGTTGCGGACCTGCCGGCAAGAAGAACTTGTCGGCCTTAATTGCGTACGTGCTCATATGCACTCCTTGCTTTAAAGCAGTTGACTGTGGTGATGCTATACCCAGCTCAGGTAAAACAAAAAGCGCCCGCCCGCCGTTATGAGCGGACGGGCGCCCTTACAGAGGGACGCGACTAAGCGGTGAAGGGGTGAATCGTCACGCCCTTAACCACGCGGTTGACCGTGCCGGTGGGGCTCGGCGTATCGGGCGTGTTGCCCACGCGCACGGAGTTGAGCAGGCTGATAGCCTGGGCAAACATCACGAACGGCAGAGCAAGGTAGCCCTCGGGAAGTGCCTCGTAGCCCTTAAAGGTGAAGGACTCACCCTCATAGACGGTGGCACCTTCCTGCTGAACGGCGACGGTGTGCTGAGCGATCTCGTCGCCACCGATCTCGTTGAGGATGTCGATATCGTACTGACGGGTGTAGGCGTCGTTGTTGACGAACACGAAGACGAGCGTCTTATCGTCGACGAAGGACTTGGGTCCGTGACGATAGCCCATGGAGGTGTCGTAAGAAGTGGCAACCAGACCGTGAGCGAGCTCGAGGATCTTGAGCTGGCTCTCCTGGGCAAGGCCACCAAAGGAGCCAGAACCCAAGTAGGTCACGCGGTTGAAGTCGCCAGCCAGGTAATCGGCGATCTCAGACTCACGAGAGATAACCTCCTCGCCCATCTTGGCAATCGTCTCGACCCACTCGGCTTTCTGCTCGTCAGAGGCAGTGTCGAAAATAAGGGTTGAGAGCAGGGTCATGCAGGTGTAGGAACCGGTCATGGCGAAGCCCTTGTCGTTGGCGCGCGGGATGAGCAGCGTTAGCGCGTTGGGATCATCGGCAGACTCGACAGCGAGCTTGCCCTCGGGAGCGCAGGTGATGTTGAGGAACTTGACGTTGTGGACGAGCTCCTTGGCAACGGCAACGGCGGCAAGGCTCTCGGGGCTGTTGCCAGAGCGGGCAAAGGAAACCACGAGCGTGGGATCCTCGGCGCGCAGGAAGTCGCGCGGGGCGCTCACGATGTCGGTCGTGGCGATGGGCTTAAAGTCGTAGAGATCAGTGTTGCCAGCGTGACGCAGGTACGGGGCGCAGGTATCGCCAACGTAGTCGGACGTACCGGCACCGGTGAAGACAACGGACAGACGGCGCTCGCCCATAGCGCGAGCCTCGGCCAGAAAGGCCTCGATGGCCTCCTTGTTCTCGCGATAGATGTTGAGCGTATCACGCCAAAGCTCGGGCTGCTGAGCAATCTCGGCCGTGGTGATCTGGGCGCCGAGCTCGGTGAGCTCCTCGACACTCTTCTTGAACATTTCTAATACCTCTTTCTTTACTAAATTGTCTGATATACAAAGACTCAACCTGAAAAGTCAAATCGAGTAGTAGTCATAGGCTGTTTTTCATTCGTTAGCACTCGCATCCGGTCACATAACATCTCGATAATGAGAAATCCTGTACTTAAACTTATCCGCACGAGCCACCGAAAGCGTGAACTCGACAACATCATTTTGGGTGTTGTGAGTAGTTCGGACTATGTCCAGAACTGGCGAACCTTCATCAATACCTAGAAGCCGAGCGTCACATAGACGTGCTATACCCGCAGAGAACTCCTCATCCGCTACTCGAATTTTCTGCTGATAATCCTGCTCAATGACATCGTAAAGGGGCTTCTGTTCGAGTAGAGGACGCTTGAGTGAAATAAAGAGGCTTGCTGGAAGATAGCTACGCTCAACCATCATAGGTATACCATCTGCCAACCGCAAACGTTTGAGTTTTAATACCTTTTCACCCAAACGAATCCCCATTTGTATCGAGAGCGTTTTATCTGCTTCCATTTCACAGAACTCTAAGATGGTTGTTTCTGGCAGCCGACCCATCGCTTTCATCTGTTCAGTAAAACTGTACGATTGAGTAAGATTTGTTGCTTGGGCTAGTCGATCGGCAACAAACGTACCGCGACCTTGTTTTCGCACAATTCGACCACGATGCTCAAGTTCCTGAATTGCAAGCCGGACAGTCGATCGCGAAAGCCCGTAACGTTCGGCAAGTTCACGTTCGGACGTAATCAAATCACCTGGCTGATATTCATGATCAATTTTCTCGATCAGAATATCTACGAGCTGGTCATATAGCGGTTGCCTGTGCCTCTTGCACGTCATGATATTCTCCACGTAATTAGCAATTGACCAATACTCCAGCCTTCAGGTAATGCATCAACATGTCCAATAAATGGGCTAATAGCGACACTACAGCTCATCGTCTTCATCATCGTCAGCAATCTCGAGTTTCTTGAGATCCACTCCCTCACAACCAACAACCCGTGCGCGTTCGGCAAGTTCATCAAGCGTTGGATCTCCAAACGCACGCGTCATAACGAGCTCCACCAACGAATGCATGCTACTCCCGATCTTCGTGCTCTACGACGCGGATGCCGGTTCCTCGACCCTCAGCTAAACGCCTCGCCTATTATGGACGCATTAACGCAATTATGTAGACAGAATCTGAAGTGGTCCGTAAACGGTAGCGAAATGACGATGAACGGCTTTAATAGAGAAAAATTAAACCGCCTGTTAGATTACTGTTTAATTATAGATTTCTTACGATTCTATACTTGAAAGGTGGTATGTACCAGCTGTCCACTATTTCCTACTAGTTACGTTATGTTTAATCGCATTTCATCAAATGCTTATCTATTTTGGATTCACCTACATGAGCATTAGAGATCTGTTGCCTTCCTATTTCTAAGACTGAAAGTATCCTGAATCGAACCTGACTTTCTTACGGCTGATTCGCCGCGTTCGACGACTCGTTAATACAGCAGAGCATTAATGGAGTCGGGTTCGTCACTGGGTAGATTGCGAACTTCCATTTTCACGCCAAGCGCTTGCAGCTCTTTGAGGGCGGCAACGTCGGCATCGTCTATGGCGACCGCGGGCGTTACAGAGCGTTTGCCCTCCCCTGCCTGTATATGGCCAATGCTGATCTTGGTAATCGGCACACCACCCTTAACCAGCGCGAGCGCATCGGCGGGTGAGGCCACCATGACCAGAATCCATTGACGCGGCGTTGCGGTATGAATGATGTCGATGGTCCTTTGCACCGAGAAAAACCGCGTCCACACGCCCTCGGGCGCCGCCACCCTCATGGGTGCCCATTGGCGCGAATCTGCCGCGATCTCATCGTTGACGATTAGGACAAGGTTGGAACCCACAGCCTCGTTCCACAGCTCAACGTCTTGCCCGTAAATAAACCGGTCATCGATACGTGTGAGAAGGATCCTGGGTTGAGCCATGGCAGCCCCATTCTGTTTGAGACCCGTAAGAGCAAGACATCGCGTCTCCAATATTAGTGCATTTAAAGTGAGAAAAGCCGTCAGAACACTTGCGCGGATGTGCGATGTCCCGTATCATAGACAGCCGTTGACGTCTCAGTTGCGTCACCACATGGCCGCCAGCGTAGCTCAGTTGGTAGAGCACCGCTCTCGTAAAGCGGGGGTCACCGGTTCGAGCCCGGTCGCTGGCTCCATTGCACAAGATAGCCGCCTTCGGGCGGCTTTTTTGTTGCCGATTTTGAGTGCGTGTGCGCCAATCCAAGCATCGCCACGTTGACCGCTTTCTACTCAAAAACGGAAACCCCACCAAACGTGATCCCCTAGGGAAAACGCATTTGGCGGGGTCCTAGCGTGATTTCTATAGGGAAATCACGCCATCAAACGAACAGCTCAGCCGAGCAGTGCGCTACTCCTCCCAGTAAGCGTCTGCAAGCAGCTTAAAGCAGATCTTCTTGACCGGCTGCGCACCATCGCCCGGGAACTCGAGCGTGGGCATGTGAGGCTCGCCGGCAACGAACAGCGCAAACTTGTCATCGGCAAGATCGCCGGCGATCGACGCGTCGGAATCGACCAGATCGTAGTCATCCTTCTCGTCAAACTCCTGAACCAGCGTCAGGCTGCCCGTGGCGACCTTAAAGGCCTCGCGGCCCTCGACATCGATCTGCAGGTCGTGATAGCGCTGATGCGTCTCATAGTGAGCCTCGGCCTCGGGACGCGTCGTGGGAGCCATGACGTTCGCATAGACCTTGTCGCCCAGAATCGGATGGCTGCCCACCTCGAGCTCCGCCGGGTCGTTCTCCTCGAGCCAGTCGATCAGCACATCGAGGCCCTTGAGCATTCCGCGGTATTCCTCGATATCGCCCAGTGCACCGTAAATCATCTAAATCCCCTCTCGGATCGTTTCTTTGGCGGCTACTCGGCAAACGCGTTACCGACGCTGTTGCCACCCACATACGTCTCGACCAGGGTAAGGTCGGGATTGAACACGACAAAATCAGCATCGCGGCCAGGCATAATGCTGCCACATTTATCCTCGACGTGAGCAGAACGCGCGGGCACCTCGGTCGCCATGCGAATTGCGATATCGGCGCTCGCAAGACCCCAGTCGACGATGTTCTTGACGCCCTGCGCGAGCGTGAGCACCGAGCCGGCGATAGCAGAGCCATCGGCAAGCCAGCAAAGGTTGTCCTTCATAATGACATCCATGCCACCGCTGGTGTACTTTCCCTCGGGCATGCCGCCGCAACCCAGGCAGTCGGTGATCAGCACCGTGTGCTGCCAGCCTTTGGCCTGCAGCAGGGCCTTGATAGCAGCAGGGTTCACATGTTTGCCATCGCAGATGATCTCGGCATAGGTGTTGGGCGTGGTCATAGCGGCCCCGACAACACCGGGCTCACGGTGATGCAGACCGCGCTGGCCGTTGTAGGTATGCGTAAAGCAGCTGGCACCAGCATTGATAGCGGCCGCGCACTCATCATAGGTGGCATCGGAGTGGCCAATACAGGTCACAACGTCCTTGGCGCTCAGAGCCGCGGCGTAAGCGGCGGCGCCGTCACGCTCGGCCGCCATGGCGCTCTTGACGATACGACCGCCGGCGGCCTCCTGCCACTCGTCAAAAACTTCCTCGGATGGGTCGATCAGATAGGCGGGGTTCTGGGCGCCCACGTGCTTCATGGTAAAGAACGGACCCTCCAGGTAGATGCCCTGAATACGAGCACCGCAAAACTCGGGTCCGCGCTCTTCGTCCGCCTGTGCAATAGCGGCACAGGCGTCCTTAATCTGCTCCACGCCGTCGGTAAAGGTCGTAGGCAACCAGCTGGTGGTGCCACGACGTGCGAGCTCGGTCGAGCTGATGTTGATGCCCTCGGCATCGTTATCGGTCGTGGCATGGTTATAGAAGCCATGGATATGGGTGTCCACCATGCCCGGCGCAATCCATGTACCCGAATAATCTTTGATCTCGCAAGCGGGCTCATCGGCCTGCCAAGCGCCAAAGACGCCGTCTTCGACCATGAGGTAGCCGCCCAGCTGCGGCCCCGCCGGCAAAAAGAACTTGTCGGCCTTGATAGCATACGTGCTCATCTATGCTCCCGTACCCGCAGTGCGTTTTAGGGCGGATCAAAAACCACTGCATTGTTAATTCGAGCGATTGTTCGTTGCCTTCTACCGCTTGGCACATTTTGCACCCGCCGCAAAACACGCCAAGCCGTTTATACCCAATAACTCTAGACTGCGCGGTTGTGGTAGACCTTGTACTTAAACTGGTCGGCACGCGCAACCGAACGCGTATACTCGATGACCTCGTTGTTCATATCATATGTGGTGCGAATCAAATCCAGGACCGGTGCTCCTTCGGCAATCTCGAGCAGACGAGCGTCGGAATGGCGAGCGATACTCGCGTAGAATTCTTCCTCTGCCACGCGAACTTTCTCGTGAAAGTCCTGCTCGATCATATCGTACAGCGATTTGTTCTCGATCATGGGGCGCTTAAGCGCAAAGAACTTGCGGCTTGGCAGATACGTGCACTCAATCATCAGCGGCACACCATCGGCCATACGCAGGCGCTTGATTTTGTACAGACGCTCTCCCAGACGCGCGTTCATTTCTACAGCAATATTCTTGTCAGCCTCGACCTCGGTAAACTCAAGAATCGTCGTCTTGGGCACACGGCCGATCGCCTTCATCTGCTCGGTAAAGCTATAGGTTTGCGTGAGGTTTGCCGTTTGCAGAGAGCGGTCGCACACCATGGTTCCACGGCCGCGTTGACGAACCACCAAGCCCAGGCGCTCAAGCTCCTGCAGGGCAAGGCGAACCGTCGTACGCGAGAGCCCGTAGCGCTCCGACAAGTCACGCTCGGACGGCAAATAGTCGCCGGGTCGAAGCTCGTGATCGATTTTATCGGTCAGCAAATCGACGAGCTGATCGTACAAAGGTTGTTTGCGCGCTCCCATTGCCATAATGATACCTGCCGGATAAATGACTCGAAATTGGTTGTAACCAGACACCACGTACTATAGCAGTTTTAATGGAATAACAGCAGGTCAACAAGCATATTTCAATATTGTTTGCCAGTTGATTGCCTGTGTACTGTAATACCAATTACATCGCTGCATCAAGTATCGAGGTAGCAAAAAGGGCCGCCCCCGCGGAGCGGGACGACCCTTTGCAAGACAGATACGTCTTTAAGGCTTAGAGAAGCTTCTTGAGCTCCTCGGCAACAGCCTGGACCTGCGTGCCGATGATGACCTGGGTAGCACCCTTGTCCATCTTCATGACACCCAGAGCGCCAGCCTTCTTGCAGGCAGCCTCGTCGACCAGATCGGAATCGCCAAGCTCAAAGCGCAGGCGAGTAGCGCAGCAGTCAACGGTCTTGACGTTCTCCTTGCCACCGACGGCAGCGAGAACAGCGGCGGCCAGAGCGGCGAACTTGTCGTCGCCAGCAGCGGCGGAAGCGGAGGTCTCCTCGACATCCTCATCCTCGCGACCAGGGGTCATGAGGTTGAACTTGGTGATGGCGAAGCGGAACACGAGGTAGAAGACCACGAAGGCAGCGATGCCCAGCGGGATGATCATCCAGGTGTTGGCGGCAGCCGGGAGGCTAGAGGAGAACAGGAGGTCGGTAGCACCAGCGGAGAAGCAGAAGCCAGCACGGAAACCAACATAGTAGGTGACGATGGTGAAGATGCCGTACAGAGCAGCGTACACGACGTAGAGCGGGAAGCACAGGAACATGAAGCCGAACTCGAAGGGCTCGGTGACACCGCAGACGAAGGCGCAGATAGCAGCGGAGACAACCAGGCCGATAGCAGCCTTCTTGTTCTTAGCGGTCTGAACCATAGCCAGGGCAGCGCCCGGGATACCGAACATCATGCAGGGGAAGAAGCCGGACATGTACATACCGAGGCTCCACTTGACGTCAGCGGAGGTCTCGCCAGCCCAGAAGTGGGTCAGATCGCCCAGGCCGATGGTGTCGAACCAGAACACGTTGTTGAGTGCGTGGTGCAGACCAGTCGGGATGAGCAGGCGGTTAAGGAAGGCGTAGATGCCAGCGCCGATACCACCCATGGCGGCGATACCCTCACCAAGAGCAACAAGAGCACCGAAGATGAGCGGCCAAGCAAAGAGCAGGACGACGGAGACGACGATGCAGATGACGGCGGTCATGATGGCGACGCAACGCTTGCCGGAGAAGAAGGCCAGCCAGTCGGGAAGACGGGTGTCCTTGAACTTGTTGTAGCAAGTGCCACCGATGATGGCGGACAGGATGCCGATGAAGGAGTTACCAGCGATCTTGGAGAACGCGATGCCCTCGGTCGTGGCAAGCCAAGCGGTCTGAGCATCGGCGTCCATACCACGAATGGTGCCAACAACAGCGGGGTTCAGGAGCTGCTGGATCATCAGGAAGGCGACGAGGCCAGCGAGGCCAGCGGTGCCATCGTGATCGTCGGCAAGGCCGACAGCGGCGCCGACTGCGAACAGCCAGGCCATGTTATCGATAAGAGCGCCGCCTGCCTTGATGAGCAGGAAGCCGGCGGTATAGGCAAAACCGGTAGTGTCACCGGCAGCACCCATGACTGCGGGAGCGAGCAGGTAGCCCACGCCCATAAGAATACCTGCGACGGGAAGCGCCGCGACGGGAAGCATCAGCGCTTTGCCGAGCTTCTGGAGGTACTTCATCATATTGGTATCTCCTCCAACCTTTCTTTCGTTGTTCACCAACGAGTTCCATGTCCGCGCCTTGTGCATACCGGCTTCTCCGCTTGCCGGCATTGGTGCGCAAACTTAGACAACCCAGTCCCTTTTCTCGGGTTGCTGGTATGTACGGTAGCACACACTCAATTCAAACGTCCACCACATTTCGTTCAAATTACTATATCGTTGCCAAACGGTTATTTTTGGCCCGTAACGGTAATTTGCGCAGGTAGATGTGCTGCGTTTCTTTCATTACCAAACTAATTCTTAGCAATTTCCATTCGATTTCATCTCAAAAGTGGTTACTACCAGATGAACAGTGGTACCACATTGTTACTACCAGTTTGACCGAAATCGTTTTCACTTTACATGAATAAAGTCTCCAAGAATTTGTATATAACCTCTCCCCTACCACCCTCTTCCCCGCCCTTCCCTGCAACGCAAAAAGCCCCCTAGAACGATGTCAGTTCTAGGGGGCTTCATCAGATATTTCGGCTTCGTACTCGAAGGCTCAGGCAATCTTTACGCAAACAGGCCGTAGATGCTGATATTGGCCTTGGCGTAGAGGCCGTTGGCGTACTCGGTCCACTTGGAGCTGGCACTCGAAGCCTGCGAGGAATACTGCTGATAGGCGGTGTAATAGGCGGTCATGGCCTGCTTATAGGTAGCGCTATCGGCCGTAAAGGCATCGTCAGCGAAGGCCTTAGCGTAGGTGCTATCGGCGTCCTTCCAGGTGCCCTTTTCGCTATCCCACTCGTCGCCTGCAAGTTTGATGATGTAATCGGCGTAGTCCTTGCTCGCGGTCTCCTCGTTGCCGTCAGCAGGCTCGGTCGGGGCGGTCGGCATGCTTGCGGAGCTGTCGCCGACCTTCTTCTTGTAGAGCTTCTGCAGCGTCGCGGACTGACGGACGATCTGCTTGGCCTGATCCTTGGACACACCATACTGCGTAGCCATGATCTTGTAGTCGGAGGTGCCGATGGAATCTTCGGCGTACTTCTTCATCTCCTTGGAAGAGACGGTGATGCCCTCGTCCTCGGCAGCATCGAGCAGGATCTTGTTGCGCACGTAGGACAGGATGACGTCGGCAGAAGGAGCGGTGTAGTTGCCATCGCCATCCTTGACGGTATCGAGGCTGTACTGGCTCTCGATGGCCTCGCGCGCGGTGATGTCGCTCTTTTTGCCGTTGTAGCTGTAGCTTGCTACGGTCGAATCGAGCTGGTCCTCGGTGAGGGTCGCCGAGCCGACGCCCTTGCCGCCAAAGCCGCCATTGCCGATAAAGAAGCCGACCACGGCAGCGATCACGACTGCGACCACAAAGGCGGCAATCATCGTCTTCTTGTGCTTTGATGCATGGTCGTCCGCGTCGGAGTCGTCGTCCTCGTCCTGTTCCTCGGGCATGAGGTTTTCGTCGGCGGCGTCCGCGGCGATCTTTGCCTCCAGGCGAGCATCCTCCTCCTCGGCCGTCGTACCGGCAGCAATGTGCTCGGCAGACGTACCGGCGACCAGATCGATCTTCTCCTCTTCATCACCGTCGGGGCCTTCGCCGCGCTCGATGATCTGGATGCCGTCGATCTCGTCCTTCTCGTCCTTCTTTTGAATCAGACCCATATCAGTTACTCCTTGTTAGGAAACATAGTCCGCAATAGAATACGCCCGACAGAGCGCCGGGCGTATTGATTCTCAGGTTATACGCAAACACTTAAGTACTATTTAGGCGTTTGCAGTCTGCATGCCTTAGGCCAGGTGCGCGATAACGGCATCGGCGAAGGCCTGCGTGCCCACAGCGCCCTCAACGGAGCCGGTCTGGGCACGACGAACGTCGCCGGTAACCTGCTCACCCTCGTCGAGCGTAGCAGAAACGGCGGCGCGAATGCGATTGGCCGCGTCGTTCTCGCCCAGGTGATCGAGCATCATAGCCGCAGACAGAATCTCAGCCGTGGGGTTAGCGATATCCTGGCCCGCGATATCGGGCGCGGAGCCGTGCGTCGCCTCGAAGATGGCGCAGTCGGCACCGATGTTGGAACCCGGAGCCATACCCAGTCCACCTACCAGGCCGGCGCACAGGTCGCTCACGATGTCGCCGTACAGGTTGGGCAGCACCAGGACATCGAAGTCGTTGGGGTTCTGGACCAGGCCCATGCAGGTGGCGTCGACGATCTTGTCGTTGAACTCGATATCGGGATAGTTGGCGGCCACCTCGCGCGCAACGCGCAGGAACAGACCATCGGTCGCCTTCATGATGTTGGCCTTATGCACGGCCGTCACCTTTTTGCGGCCGCAGCGGCGGGCGTACTCAAAGGCGTACTCCACAATACGGCGGCTCTTGGCGATGGAGATGGGCTTGATTGAGATCGCGGAATCCGCGGCGAAGGTCTTCTGGCCCGAGCGCTCGACGAGCTGCGAGAGCTCCTCGACCTCGGCAGCGCCCTCATCGAACTCGATGCCGGCGTAGAGGTCCTCGGTGTTCTCACGCACGATGACCAGGTCGACGTCGCGGAAGCGCGAGCCGTCGCCCGGCTGCGACAGGCAGGGTCGCACGCAGGCGTACAGGTCAAAATGCTTGCGCAGGGCGACGTTAACGCTGCGGAAACCCGTGCCGACCGGCGTGGTGATGGGGCCCTTGATAGCGACCTTGGTCTCGGCGACCGCGTCGAGCACGTGCTGAGGCAGTGGCGTGCCAAACTCGTCCATGACGCCGGCACCGGCCTCTTGGACGTTCCAATTGATCTGGACACCGGTGGCCTCGACCACGCGGCGCATGGCCTGCGTAATCTCGGGACCGATACCGTCACCGGGAATCAGGACTACATCGTGCGCCATAATCTGTTACTCCTCGTCTTCGGCGGCCTCAGATTTTTTAACGCTAGCACGCTTCTTCTTTTTGGAGAGATCCAGGCCAAAACGTTTAACAAGCATTTCGCAAATCTCGCTCGAACGGGCCTTGAGATAGCTGCCCTTGCCGTTCTCGGCATCGAACTTAAGGCGCAGCGCAAGCTTCTCGGCGACCTCGGCGTCGATCTCGCCCTGGCCAAACTCGTACAGGCAACCGAGCATGTCGCGATACTCGAGGTCGCCGTGGTAGCACTGGATGGCCTCGTCCAGGATGGGCCAAGCCGCGCGCGAACGCTCGACGCTCGTGGCGCCCCACACGCACAGCAGGCGGAAGGCGGCATAGCGCAGCGTGGAGGAAATCTCGTCGAACAGCGCGGTCTCGGCGCCCTCAAAGGCATCGCCCAGCTGCTCGGGGCAGGTAGTGGCGAGCGCCGCTAAGGCATCGAGAGCCTCCCAGCGGGTCTGAGCCTCGGGGCGGTCGAGTGCCTCGATCAGCGCGGGCACGCAGGGCACGACGCGCTGCGGATCGCGCTCGGCAAGCAGGTGCAGCACGCGGGCGGCAAACTGACGGATGCGGCGCGTGGGGCAGCCGAGCTCCTTGACCAGACGGTCGACGGCGTTCTCGTTCTCCTCTGCCAGCTGAAGTTGTGCCAGCTCCTCGTCGGTGAGCTGTTCTTCCTTGTTTTCTGCCATAGTTACCTCTTCTTACTATTTCTTAGCGTGCTTGCCAGCACCCTTGCTGTCATCGGTGACCGAGATGAGCTGTCGGTCGGCCGCGCCATTGCGGCGTGCGCGGCGACGCTCCTCGGCATCGCCCGCGTCGGCGGCGGCGCGGTGGGCCTTGTTGACGTTAAAGACCTCGTCGTGCTTGCGCCACGGACCGACGGACTCGCCAAAGCTCATCTTAAGGCCGGCGATAAAGCCGCCGAGCCAGCCGATCGGCGCAAACTGCACCAGCGGGAACAGCGAGAACACCCAGGTCAGCAGGACGACTGCCGCCGCTCCTGCAAAGTTGGCAATCCAGTAGTCGCGCTTGGTGATGACGCGCTTTTCGCACGCCCACTGGCCGCACAAAAAGCCGATATAGATCGCAAAGAGAAAAAGCACCAGCGCAAGCACCACGAACGTCCAGCTCATGGGCGCTACTCCTCGTGATGATAGCCGCAGCAGCACTCGTGGTCCTCGCCGTGATGGTGGCCACAACCGCACTCGTGGTCGTCGCCATGCCCACCGCAACCGCAGCCTTCCTCGTGGGCACCGTGCTCCTCGGGACGATACTGCGACCAGTCCAGACCGGCGGCGATGGCGTCGGCCTCCTCCTTGTAGAGGACCGTGATGGCCTGGGTGCCCAGCTTGGCGCCACCAATGGCGTCGAGCATGTCATAGAGCGTAAAGGCGACGTCGGCGCCGGGCAGCGCGAGCTCGCGGTCATCGGCGTAAGCGAGTGCCAGGCGCAGGTCCTTAATGAAGTGCTCGACCATAAAGCCGGGCTTGTAATCGCCGTCGAGCGCCTTGGGCGCCAGGCTCTCCATGGCGCCGGACTTGCCGGTACCGCCCAGGATCATCTGACGGGTCTTCTCCAGATCAAGGCCGCTCAGCTCGGCAAATTCCATGGCGTCTGCCATGCCGACCATGCAGGCGCCCAGCGACACCTGGTTGGCGAGCTTGGCAGCCTGGCCCTTGCCGGCGCCATCGAAGCAGCAGATGTTGGCCGCAAAGGTGGAAAGGATATCGCGAACCGGGGCAATGTCGTTCTCGGTGGCGCCCACGATAGCCGTGAGCGTACCGGCGATAGCGCCCGACTCGCCGCCGGTGACGGGGCAGTCAAACGCCATGCGACCAGAAACCTGGGCGGCCTCGGCAATGTCACGGGCAAGCTCGGGCGAGCTCGTCGTGAGGTCGATCAAGACCGCACCCGGCTTGGTGCACGCGAGCAGGCCGTCGCCCGCCAGGTAGAGTTCCTCGACCTCGGAGGGATAGCCCACCATGGTAAAGACGACATCGGCGTTCGCCGCGGCATCGGCCGGCGTATCTGCCCAGACGGCGCCGCGCTCGATAAGCGCGGCGGCCTTGGACTTGGTGCGGTTGTTGACCGTGATGGGATAGCCGGCATCCAGGATGTGGCCGGCGATGGGGGCACCCATGATTCCGGTGCCGATAAATGCGACAGAGAGCTTGTTTGCCATGAAACCTTTCCTTTTGGGTTGGGTGTTGTTACCAGGTTGAATACTCGGTGCCAGCGTTTGGGCAGTGAGTTGGGATCGATTACGGCCGCATTACTTGCCTACTGGCCGCGCACGCGGCGGGCGATGCGGTCGGAAAGCGACGCCTTGTCGGCGCGGTTCTTGCCCCAAAACGCGCAGGCCGGGACCCACGTGCGAGCCGATGGTGGGACCCACGGAGCTGCGAATGATCGTGACGTCGGCGCAACCCTCCTCCTTGCGGATGGCAGCTTCGAGCCAGTCGCCGTCCTTCTCGGCATCGGCCGTCATGATGGCGATGGGCATGGTGCGATCGGGCACGTAGTTCTCGCGGAACGACTTGAGGATGGACTTGAGTGCCTTCTTGCGGCCGCGGTTGACGCCGATCAGCGACAGCGAGCCGGCCAGGTCGTAGGAGAGCTCGGGCTTGACGTCGAGCTTTGCCGTAAGCTGTGCCGCCGCGGGCGGAATGCGGCCGCCGGCAGCCAGTGCGTCGAAGCTCTCGAGCGTAAAGTAGCCGTGCACGTAGGTCTTTGCTTCGTTTGCCCAATCGACCAGCTGCTTGGCGGTCAGTCCCGCCGAACGCTGGCGCACGGCCTCGAGCGCCAAGAGCGCGCCGGTCGCGCAGGGCAGAGCGTTGTCGACCACGTAGAGCTCAAAGTTGGGATACTCGGCGCGCACGGCATCTGCCGCCTGGCACGCGGAGTTGTAGCTCGACGACAGCGCCGAGGTAAAGCACAGGTAGACCGTGGGCGTGCCCTCTTTGGCGCACTCGGTAAAGAACTCGATATAGCGACCGAGCGACACAGCCGAGGTGGACACGCGGGCGCCGGCGCGCATGCGGTCGTAGAACTCCTTAGGGCTCATGCTCGACCAGATGTCGTCCGTACGCTCCTCGCCATCGATGATAAAGGGGAAGCCCAAGATATCGACATCGAGGTTCGCGGCGACCTCGGGGCTAAAGTCGCAGCAGGTATCGACGACGATGCGGCAACGGTCCGAATGACCGGCGGATGCGGCCTTGTCCATCAAAGCGACTCCTTACGTAAAAAAGGCGGCCACCCGCATGGGATGGCCGCCAACCGTTAACTCATGCAAGTTAACGTATTTTACTCGTCAAGTGTTTCGATGCGGGGCTTGATGATGCCATATCCACCATTCTTACGGTGATACACCACATTGATGAGGCCAGTCGTCGCGTTCTCGAACACGTAGAAGTCGTGGCCCAGCAGATCGGTCTGCACCAGCGCCTGCTCCTCGGTCATCGGGGTGACATCGATGACCTTCTCGCGGACGAGCAGGTCGTCCTCCTCCTCGGGCAGCAGCAGGTCGGCCAGATCCTCGACGCGCTCGACCGGTGCGACATCCGCGGCGCTGGCACCACCCTGGCGGTTGTCCACGACCTTAGTCTTGAACTTGCGCAGCTGGCGGGTAACCTTATCGGCGGAGAGGTCGATGGCGGCATACATATCTGCGCCGTGCTCGGCAACGCGAATCACAGAGCCGCGGGCACGAACCGTGACCTCGACGATTGCCGGATTGGGGTTCGAGGGGTTCTTCTCATAACGAAGCACGACGTCGACTGTCATGGGCTCGATGTCGAAAACCTTGAGCGCCTCGCCGATCTTCTCATCCACATGCGCACGCAGAGCATCGGTTACCGTCGTCTTGCGTCCAGAAACCTTGATATCCATACGTGGCTCCAATCTGCCTCGGGGACTTACTGTACTGGCTATGTACCCATTGCCGTGCATTTAATCACGCGGATTCCTAAAGACCCGAATAACGATTGCTTGATACCGCATACCGAAGTCTCGCACTTTTCTGTGGCAAAGTGCGCTATAGGAAAGCGTCGGCGGAGTTGGTTTTTCTCCTGAAAATCAGCTTTTACCTGCTGTTTTTACCAAAATAGAAAAGCCGGGCTCCCCTATTGGGGAGACCCGACTATGCGTGTTGAAACCATGAAGAAGCGCCTCGTTCAATGTATGGCAGACGCCACCCCTACCAATAACTAGCTATTGAGCTTGTTGATGTCATCGTCGGTGATGGTGCCTTCCTGGCTAGACGACGGGCTGTCGCCGTTGTTATCGGAGACGTCGTCATCGGAGGGCTCAGTCTCGTTGGACGTGGAGTCGGATGTCTGCACATTGGCTCCCGAAACGGTCTTGGCGGTAAGGTCATAGGGCATCTGGCCGTACCAGACGCAGTGGACTGCCTCGAGCGTGCCATCGACCGTGATACCATCGAGGGCATCGCTCACGGCACGGCACAGCTCATCGTTAGAGCTAAGGCCTGCGACACCAAGCGTGGAGGGCGTCTCGAGCGTGCCGACATAGGAGATCTGGCTCATCAGGCGCGCAAGGTAACCACCAGCCGTGGAATCACAGATCACGTAATCAACTTCGCCCGACTCGAGCGCCTCAAAGCACTCATTGATGTTGGAGAAGGTCTTTTGGTTGGCCGTAATGCTCTGCTTGGCGAGCGCTTCCTGCGAGGCCGAAGAGGTCTGAACGCCCAGGGTAGCGGTGTTAAGCGTTTCGGTGGAAACGCTCAGCGACTCGCCGTCGCTGCTCTTGCCGAATACGGCGGTGGCGTCGTACAGACAGGTGCCAAGCGAGCCGATATCGCCGTCCGTAGACCTGACGTCACCAATGAAGATATCGGCCTTTTTATCGCTGAGCGCGGAATCGGCCGAGGACGCATCGACAAAGGCAACCTTGAGACCCATGCGGCATGCGAGGGCACGAGCGGCATCGACCGCATAGCCCGTGAGGTTTCCGTCGGCATCCTGCATGGCTTGCGGGGCATCGGAAGTATCGAGAGCGACCGTCAGGGTTCCCGGCGTGACCAGGGCATCGTCCGATACTGTGGGGGTAACGGTCTCGCGCTCGATCTGGTCGATCGTGGGCGTCGTGAACGTGGACAGTGGATTGAACGCGCATCCACTCAGGCCCAAAACGGCAATGACCGCTGCGGTCCCAGCACCTAACCGAGCCGCATGCATCAAGCTGTCCCTCACCATGTCCGCTACCCTGCCTTCTGTGTCGTATACGATCCGTGCCCTGCACGGAATATCTGGTTGTTCCCACCAGCTGACCTGGTATTTGACCCCACACTTGCGCACCGGGGCGTTTGCTCGGGAGGCCGCAGCCACCTTCACGACTGGCCCGCTCGCCCGCGAGGCGGTATTGCCCCAAAGAAAGTAGAACGGACGGTGCGGCTTACATCTAGGACGCGCCATGATCGCGCCGCGCGCACGCGGTCGCTTACGTGGATCCCTTTGACCGCGTCTGTCTTGGACTAGGATGGGCATTTCGTCCGTCCGCAACCACAGCCTGGCAGGAACGTAGCGCATTATAGCTAAGTTCAAGCTATAGTTTAAGGTTAGGGACGCTATTCGCATCTCGAGTACAGATTTCGCAGGTCGGGACGGACCATTCGTGCCCCCATGAAGCCCGGAGCTCCCCTACGGGGAGCTCCGGGGCACCCGTCTCAGGGTGCCGTGTGCAAAAAACGGCAAATATGAGTACTGATACCAATTTAGTAGCAGCGTTTTCCGCCCCACGAGCCCTTTTTGAGTTCCGCACAGGCTGCTTAGCGCCAAGATATTCCACATTCGTTTATTATCTCTTCAATGAATCCAGATTTTCGGCCCAAGTTTCTTTGTTTTTGCTGTCACTAATTTAGTAACAGTACTCATATTTGCCGTTTTTTGCACAGAGCATATAAGCAGTCCCCCTATAAAGCCATAGTTTTACGCCGGCTTGAGCCCAAAGCACGCTCGGAGCGTATTCAGCAGAGCATCTTGCCTCTTTCGACGAGCCTCTACGCGATTCTGATATCGCTTACCCATGCGCTGGTGGATGCGCCATGCGAGCGCTTCCATCGCTTCCATGTCGCAGAGCATTTCGTTGTTGACCGTCGCTACCTCAATTCCCATAGTAATTAAGCCCGTGTTGCGTTTTTCATCATGGATACGTCCCCTCCGGGAGGAATGGCCCAGCTCACCGTTGTATTCCAGGTCAAACCGGGCTGCTTCCTGATACGCATCGCAAACTGCATACGGCATCCCCGAGATTGCCTGCGCGCGGTCATCGAACTCGATCTTGTAGTCGGTCTTAAAGGGGCCGCAGGCAAATCCGCCATAGGAAAACGGAAGCGAAAACAGAGCGAGCATGATGCACTCCATGGGCGAGCGCAGGTTTTCTGACAGGTGGGGACACAGGCGCAGCAGCTGTTTGGCCACATTCCCCTTGCATGCCGCAAGGTAATCTGCCAGGCGATCGGGCGTCAGCACCGGCTCGACTTCAAAGTAGCCCACGTCTGCCGGTTGGTCCTTGTCCTTTGCAAGTCTATTCGCAACAGGCGAGGTGTAGGGAGGCAGATACTTCCCGCGATCGCTCAGTGAAATCTTGGAACACAGTTCCTGGGCCAGGGCAAACGCCTGAACACAGCCGACCTCGCGGGCGACGGCAACACAAAGGGCCTCGGGAGATAGGCTGTACACCCCCGGTTCCACCTCTAGAATCGAGCCGACAGGCAACCCAGAACACACAGACCAGCCCACGCCAGGCATGCGGCGGCGCTGCTTCGCCGACCCCACCAGCAGGCACAAGTCTTCTTGGACCTCGCCACTCACGGCCCCGATCCGCACCAAATCGGGAAGATAGATGTCCTCGGCCGAGGGCGACGATGCGTGCAGCACACGGCGCTCTTCATCGGGATCGAGGTCCCTCCAGCTGATGTAACCCATTTGTCGGCGCTCGGCGCGCATCATGCGCAGCGCCGAGGCGCCGGTCAGGATTACGGAGGAAGCCAGTTGCTCGCTTGTCGGTTCGTCACGCCGCGCTATCTTCACTGCCACAAAACCACCCCTACCAAACGCGTGCGATAGCGAGGCCGTCGACTGCTGCGGCGCCGGCACGCTTGAGCTCCGCCGAGGCTGCTGCCATGGTCGCGCCCGTGGTAATGACATCATCGATGAGCAGCAAACGGCAACCGCGCACATCCTCGACCGTCTCGTACATGCCCCGGGCATGTTCCCGGCGCTCATCGCGACCGAGCTCGCGCTGGTCACCGTGACCGTATTTGACCAGGGCGTCCAGCAACGACACGCCCGACAGCTCGCAAAATGAGCGCGCGATTGCTTCCATGTGATCGAATCCACGCCGCCGAAACGCCGCCGCAGTCGCGGGCACAAACACCACCGCGTCGGCGCCGGACAGCATGCCGCCGTAGCGATCGGTGGCTGCCACCTGGGCATGCAGGGCGGTGTCGTAGAGTAGCTCCGCCAGATACGGTGCCAGGCGGCGCTCGCCCGCATCCTTGTACGCCTTGATGATGCGCGGCAGCGGATGTGCGTAGACGGCACACGCCAGGCAGCGATCGAGCGCCTCGGCCATTGCCGAAGACGTGCCCTCGACCGAACACTCGGTGCACAGCAAATCCCCAAACGGGGCGCCACATCGGATGCAGCTATGGCACGGATCGATGAGCGCGAATGAGGCCAGGCAATCCTGGCAAATCAGCGCACCGGAACGCTCGCAGCCGGCGCATCGCGTGGGCGACAACGCCTCGAGCGCCTCGTACGTCGCGCGCTCGGCAAGCGGTAGCAATTCGTCCGCAAACGGTAGGGTGTCAGCACCCTGCAAGCGACTCAACACATTCAAATGTCTCTTCATGACACAACCCTCCCTACGCGAAGGCGAAGGGAGGGTTGTCGGTGTAGAGCCATGATACCCAGAGGCGCTGGGGTCGGGCGAGTTACATCCACTTACGGACGTTATTCGCCGGCAGGCGGTTTCGGTGCAGACGAGGTGTGGGCCGAGCCTTCGCCGCCGTCCTGACGCGGCTTGCGGGAGCGACGGCGACGGCGACGCTTTTGACCCTGGTCGGTCGAGCCCTCGCCGCCGCGATCCTCACGCGGTTCGCGCTCGTCGCGAGCACCACCGCGCGAAGCCTTGGCGGCAGCTCCTCCGCCATCGCCGGGGCGACGGCGTGTGACCTTGACTTCACCGTCCGAAACCTGATCGGCCACGGAAGGAACCGAGGGCTTCTGCTGCGTGCCCGAGGAATGGCGGCGGCGCGGACGCGGCGCGCGCTCCTCCTCACCACGTGGCTTGCCGCCCTTGTCGGCAGGCGTATCGGAGACCGAGGCGCCCTTGGGAGCGGCACCGGCCTCGCGAGCAGCTGCGGCGCGGAAGGCGTCCTCGCGCTCCTCGCTCGACAGGTGACGGCGACGACGGCGCGTGGGGTTCATGCCACCGCCGCGGTTTTGCTGCTGGGGCTGCTGAGCCTCGCGCTCGCGGGAAGCGTTCTTGCCCGTGGTCTCGCCATTGTCGACGGACGCCGTGCGCTTGCGGCGGCGACGGCCATCGGCCGCCTCCTCGGCATCGGGCGCCTCGGCCTTGCCGCGGCCCTTTCCGCGGCCACGACCCTCGCCCTGGCCCTGAGCAGCGCGAGCATCGGATTCGGCATCGCGGCGACGGCGCTTGGGCATCGACGTGCCGGCCAGACGGTCGGCACTCGACAGGCCATCGCCCACGTCGACGCCGTTCTCGCGATCGAGCTCCATGAGCGCCAGGCGCATCTCGGGCGACTCGATGCGTTCGAGCACGTCGCGCGTCACGCAGTCGGGGCGGCAGTTGCAGCCCTGCTCGGCGGCCTTCTTTTTGCAGCCATCCGAGCACGTCATATCGGCCAGGTTGACCTTAAAGACTTTGCCGTTCTCCAGGCGCAGCACCAGCTGCTCACGCGGCGTGTCATATTCCTGGATACGCGCCTTGCCAAGCGGCGTATCGATGAGCGTCTTCTTTTTGGGCGCACGGCTCTTAAAGTCCTTGTACGCCTCGAACTCATAGCGCAGGCAGCACATCAGGCGGCCGCACACGCCACTGATCTTGGACGAGTTGAGCGGCAGGTCCTGCTCTTTTGCCATGCGAATCGAGACGGGCTCAAACTGTCCGCCAAAGCGCGTGCAGCAGAGCTCCTGTCCGCACTGGGCATAGCCGCCCACCAGGCGGGTCTCGTCGCGCACGCCGATCTGACGCATGTCGACGCGAATGTGCAGCGTCGAGGACAGGTCCTTGACGAGCTGACGAAAATCGACGCGCTCCTCGGCCGCAAAATAGAACACGGCCTTCTCGCCGCCAAACAGGTACTCGACGCCGACCGGCTTCATCTCGAGGTCGAGTTCTTTGACCAGACGGCGGAAATCGACCATCGCCTCATCGCCCTGGATGGCCAGGTCGTCGGCAAGCTGCAGGTCGATGTCGCTCGCCACGCGCAGCACGGGCTTGAGCGGCTGGCCGATCTCGTCCTGCGGCACCTCGAAGGGATCGGCCGTGACCAGGCCGATCTCGGTTCCGCGCTCGGTGGAGCAAATAGCATAATCGGCCTCGAGGATATCCAGATCCTGCGGGTCGAACCACAGGTCGCGCGAGGCGTAGGTAAACTTAACGGGTACGACTAACGGCATTTCAGTGCCTTCCTGATATCGAACAGCATGACCTCGATGGCCAGCTGGGGAGTAACGTTTCTGGCGATGTTGCGCTCGGCGGTCGCGACCGCCTCGAGCGCCCGGGTGGCACCCGCAACATTCGTCGCGGCGGCAAGCCGACCGATCGTGTCGCGCACGTCTTCGTTCACGACGTCGGCCGCCTCGTCCTGAAGTGTCAGCAGCACGTCGCGCATGAGCGTCCGCGCGCTCGCCAGCGCTTCCATGATACCCGAACGCTCGCGCGCGTTGAGTTCGCGCTTGTTGCGGTCCTCAAGCTGCTTCAATGCTCCACGCGACAGGTAATCGGCGTTTTGCTCGAGCACCTTTTCCTGCGTGGACTTGACCTCGGCGAGCGGCGCCTTAACGGCGACGATGAGCGATTTGGCGCGACTGAGCACATCGGCCTCGTCGGCAGCGATGAGAGAATCGATGGCGCGGACCATCTGGCGGCGAGCATCCTGGCGCTCGGCACTCTTAAGGAACTCGATGCCGCGCGTGGGGCTCCCCGCCACGGCGA
>CABSDO010000012.1 GCA_902476475.1 uncultured Collinsella sp.
TGCCTTGCCTTTTGAATGACAAATTGTCGCTCTGGGCGGCGCGCAGCGTCGACCGGTCCGCCGTTCGTTAGAACGGCGGAACCCTAATGCTCGATCCAGCAGCGAAGCGTCTCGCCCGCCTGTAGATGACGCAGATTCTCCGCGGCGATGTCGACGACGTTGTTGAGCGTGGCGGCCAGGTGGAACCAGCCCGAGATATGCGGTGTGATGAGCATGTTGGGCGCATCCCACAGGGGGCTTGTCGCAGGCAGCGGCTCGGGGTCGGTGACGTCGACCGCGGCGCCGGCGAGATGTCCCGACTCAAGAGCGGCAACCAGATCGTCGGCAACAACAAGGTCACCGCGGCCGCCATTGGCAAAGAAGGCGCCCGGCCTCATCGCGGCAAAGAACTCGGCGTTCGCCAGACCGCGGGTCTCGGGTGTGCTGGGCATAAAGGATGCGACGACGTCGGCCTCGGCCAGGCGCTCGGGCAGGGCGTCCATGCCGTCCATGTCCTCAAACACAATGGGGTAGACGAGCGGATGGCGCTTGATGCCGCGGACGTGCGCACCCATGCTGCGGCAGAGCGTGGCAAAGTGACCGCCGATATCGCCCGCGCCCAGCACCAGCACGTTGGCGTTTTTGAGCGAGGTGACCGGGCCCAAGTCCTCCCAGCGATGTTCGCGCTGCAGGTCCTGGTAGCCGGGCAGGCGCTTCATCATAGACAGCACCATGGCAAACATGTGCTCGCTTACTGCCTGGCCATAGGCGCCCACCGAGCAAGACAGTTTGGCGTCGGCCGGCACGGTGCCGGCGGCAAGGTAGTCGTCATAGCCGGCGGTCTGCAATTGCAACAGCTGGAGATGGTCGCATGCCGTGAGCATGCCAGGGTCGATGTTGCCCAGGATCACGTCGGCATCGGCGACCTGTTCACGTGTGGCGGCGTCGGCGCTCGTGTAGATAAAGTCCTCGCCTGGAGCGCTCGACTCGAGGATCGCACGATGGCGGTCATTGACGGGCAACAAAACCAGGATGTTCACAAGCAGTCCTCTCCGCTCGACCTGCCAAAAAGGGACAGGTTTATTTTGGCAGGTTTTATCAGGCAAAACGTTCAAATAAAACGCCGGATACAAGACGAGCGTGCCCGTCAGCATCCGGCGTCCGCACGGCTACCAGCTCAGCAGCTCGTAGCCGTCCTCGGTCACCACGAGCTGTACCTCGCACTGAGCCGAATCGCTGCCGTCCTTGGTGCGCACACACCAGCCATCGCCCTTGCTAATCTTGATGTCGGGCGCTCCGGCATTGACCATAGGCTCGATGGTAAAGACCATGCCCGGAGCCATGATGGTGTCCACATCGGGCGCCTCGGTGGTAAAGCCCACAAACGGGTCCTCGTGGAACTCCTTACCGATGCCGTGTCCGCCGTACTCGCGCACCACGCTAAAGCCGGCATCCTCGACCGTCTTTTGCACGGCTTCGGCCATCACGGACAGTGGCAGCCATGGCTTGACGGCTGCCAGACCCGCCTCCACGCTGGCGCGGGTGACGTCGACCAGGCGCTGGCGCTCGGCCGAGACCTCGCCGATGCAGAACATGCGGCTCGAGTCGCTAAAGTAGCCGTCTAGGATCGTGGAGCAGTCCACGTTGATGATGTCGCCCTCGTGCAGCACGTCCGTATCACAGGGAATGCCGTGGCAGACGACGTCGTTGATCGAGGTACACACGCTCTTGGGGTAGCCCTCGTAGTTGAGGTCGGCCGGCGTGCCGCCATGCTCGACGGTGTAGTCGTAAATCATCTGGTCGATCTGGTTGGTGGTCATGCCCGCGGCGATGTGCTCGCCTACGTAGTCGAGCACGCCCACGTTGATGGCGGCCGAGCGCTTGATGCCCTCGATATCGGCGGGCGTCTTGTAGAGCGTGCGGGGCAGAACCTCCCGGCCCTCTTCCCACAAGCGCTCGAGGCGCTCGTCGAAGGCGCTATGGCATTTCTTATATTTTTTGCCGCTGCCGCACCAGCAAGCGTCGTTGCGGCCAGGAACGGGTCCGTTGTCAAACATGGCTAACTTCCTTTCATTCGCAGCTAGTATAGCCCACCCACGCGTCCGTAAAAGTTGCGGTGATATAGTTCCGATTTAAGCGGTTTAACAGCATAAACAGGAACTATATCACCGCAACTGATGGAGCGGGATGGCGGGCACTGGCTGCTGCGTGGTTTTGCTAGTAGCTCACCTGGCAGGAGATGCTGAGGGCGCGCACGCGCGCGGCAATGGCGTCGAGGACGTCGGGTGCTGCTTTGGCAAGGCCGGCGACCGGCGTCTCGCGCGCCACCGTGTAGATGGTCGCCTCCTGCGGACGAATGCGCTCGAGCGCCGCGAGCCAGGGGGCGACGTATTCCTCGCCGGTGTTGTCGATGAGCTTGCCCTGATACTCGCCGGTCAAAAAGATCGTCTGGATAATGACGTGGCCGTTAAAGCTCGCGAACGTCTCGATCTGGTGCTCCACATCGTAAGGGCCAACGGGTTGATCGAGCAGCTGGATAAATGCCGGATCGACCGTATCCAGCTTGAGGATGTTGTCGTCGACCATCATGAGCGCATCGTGCACCTGGGGACGGCCGGCGCGCGTGCCGTTGGAGAGCACGGCAATCTTGGTGTTTGGGGCCAGCTGGTCGCGCAGCGCGACGGCACCGGCGATGGCCTGCGGAAACTCCGGTGCGGCGGTGGGCTCGCCGTTGCCTGCGAAGGTGATCACATCGGGGAGCTCGCCTTCGGCTGCCATCTCGCGCAGCTTTGCCTCGAGCGCGTCGAGTACCACGGCAGCTGTGTTGTACGGCTCATGGCAGGGGCGCTCGGCATTGAGGCCGTTTTCGCAGTAAATGCAGTCGAACGTGCAGATTTTGCCGCTGGCCGGCATCATGTTGACGCCGAGCGAGAGACCAAGGCGACGGCTGCGAACGGGCCCAAAGATGGGGCTGGCATTCAAAAACGTAGACATAGGCATATGCTCCTCAAGACAATTGTGCCTAAGCATAGCATCGGCTCCAAAGCAAGGTGCGGGCTCTTGCTTTACAAGTTTCGTTTTTTAACGTCGCTCATTATGCCGTGCCATGAAAAGCCTCGGGTCGGGTACAGTTAATCTGTTAACAAGGCGTAAGGCAATGCGGGTCTATCCAACCGTACTGACGTGCAACTGGATGGGCATTGATGACGGGGGCACAACATGGATTTTACGGTCGAGAATGCGGGCACCACGATTGCCTGTCGCGAATATGCCGGCCCGGATGTGTCGCCTGATACTCCTGCTTTGGTGTGCGTGCACGGCGCTTGTGTCGACGGTGTCTTTTTTGACGGTATCGCCCGCGAGCTCGCCTGTGACTATCGCGTCATTGCCTACGACCGCCGCGGTTGCGGCGAGAGTGGTGACGCTGCAGACGGACGCTACGACCTCGCCGCCCAGGCCGCCGACCTGCAGGCTGTTATCGAGCATATTGGCGCTCCGGCAAACGTGCTCGCGCACAGTGCCGGTACGTTGGTGGCCCTGGAGCTTCTCCGTGCAAACCCCGCCATAATCTCGCGTGCGATTCTGCATGAACCCGCCGTGACGGATCAGGGTGCCGGCCTGGGCGCGGCCCCGGTTTTGCTCGAGATGATCGCCGCGGGAAAGGTCTCCAGGGCATTACGGGCCTTCCTGGGCGCCATCGGCGATTCGGACCCCGAGGCCCCCAAGTTAACCGAGGCAGAAGCCAAGCATGCCCTGCGCAACGGCCGCAGTTTCATGGCGAACGAATACGGGATTACTATGGCCTGCGTTCCCGATTGGGATAGCGTTCGCGCGTCGAAAACGGTGGCCGCCATGCTTTTGGGCGAGCTCTCGATCGGTACGCCCCGCGAGGCGGGAACGAGGATAGCGGCTGAGCTTTTGGACTGTCCACTCGTAATGGTTCCCGGCGCGCACAACGGCCTGCGCGATCGCCCGGCAGCGGCTGCTCAGACTGTCCGTGGCATCCTGGGGCTCTAACACCCGCAATAGCCAAAACAGGCTTCACCCGCAAACGTTTCGGCCGTGTTAACAAACGTGCTCAAAACCTCACGTTTGCGGCTCCAATTGCGCCGTCTGCCAACTCATAAAAATGTAACAGCATTCACGTGCTTACCTGCATCGACAAGGTGCTACTCTGATACCGTTTGGAACCCACCGCTACCATGCGAACCTATCGAAAGGGCCCCATATGCTCAATAATCACGAGGTCAATCTAACCGACGAGGAGGCCGCCGCCGAGGTCGCCCGCGTCGCGAAGACCTACCCCGTGGTGCGTTTGCTGTCGGCCGATCAGATTAAGAGCGAGCCTAACTGCTTGCTTGCTGGCGATCGCTGCCCTTGTCTGCGTCAGTCGAGCCTTGAGGCCTTGGCAGACTCCGATGAGGTGTCGGAGCAACTGCTCAACGATGGTGTTGAGTACCGCGCCCGTCTGCGTCCTCTAAAGGTCGAGGGCGAGCCTCACGTCTTGCTGATGGTACGTCCGATTGATGGGCAAGAGGCCACAGAAGAGGACCTTGTCTACACCGACGTGCTGACGGGCGTGTGCAATCGTCGATATTACGAGGAAAAGCTCCGTAGCGCCCGCATGAAGGCCGGTGTTGCGATGATCGACCTTGATGATTTTAGGGTCTTCAACGATACGTGTGGCCGTCATGCCGGCGACCTTGCGCTCGGTGCTGTGGCGACAGCCATACGCAGCGGTATTCGTTCGACTGACGAGCTTGTGCGCTATGGCTGCGACAAGTTTGTGGCCGTCATGCCCGATATTCCCTCCGATGACTTCGCCCGTCGCCTGCGCCAGGTATCCGATGCCGTTCATTCCACGATTATTCCGGGCCATGAGTACGTGAGCTTGACGGCATGTGTTGGTGGCGTTCGCATTCATGGCGAGACGGTCGATGAGGGCGTTGGCCGCGCTGTCCAGTTACTGAGCCGTGCTAAGGCAAAAGCCGGTACGGTCGTGACCGATGCCGATTCCATCGAGGCCTTCCAAAGCGAAAAGCCCTTGGTGCTTATTGTCGATGACTCCGAGATGAACCGAGCCATTCTCAACGAGATACTCAAGGACGAGTATTGCATCCTCGAGGCCGATAACGGTCGTACGGCGCTCGATATGGTCGACCGTTATGGCGATGAGTTGTCGCTCGTGCTGCTGGACATTGTCATGCCGGGCGCGAGCGGCTTTGAGGTACTGGCCGATCTGTCGCGCCGATCGGGTATCGACAATCTGCCTGTCATCATGATTTCGAGCGAAGATTCCGATGATATGGTTCTGCGCGCGTACGAGCTGGGCGCCTCAGACTATATCAACCGCCCGTTTGACTCCCGTGTCGTGCGCCGCCGTGTAAGCAACACCATCCGCCTATACGCCAAACAGCGCCGCCTGACGAACCTGCTGTCCCAGCAGTACAACGAGCGCGTCAAGAACAGTCGCATGCTCATCGACATCATGGCCGGCGTCATGGAGCTTCGCAACGGCGAGAGCGGCGGGCACGTTACGAACATCGAAAAGCTGACCGAGCTGCTGCTCGGCTGTCTGGTCCAGCGTAGCGGCGCGATCTCCCTCGACAATGAGGAGCGCTCCACGATTGCCCTGGCTTCGGCGCTGCACGATATCGGCAAGATGTCGATTGACGATGCGATTCTCAACAAACCCGGACGCCTTACGCCCGAGGAGTTCGAGATTATGAAGACGCATACCACGATCGGCGCCGACATGTTGCTTGAGCTGGGTAGCCATCACGCCGGCAATGCGCTTATGGAATATGCGTACCAGATTGCGCGTTGGCATCACGAGCGCTGGGACGGCAAGGGTTATCCCGATGGCCTTAAGGGCGACGAAATTCCCATTGCCGCACAGGTGGTTTCGGTGGCCGACGTGTACGATGCGCTGACGAGCGTGCGCGTGTACAAGGATGCCATCCCGCACGAGGAGGCTATCCAGATGATCCTGGACGGTAAGTGCGGTACCTTTAACCCGTTGCTGCTCGATTGCCTGCTCGAGGTGCAGGACCAAATTGCCGAGACGTTGGCACGCCCCGCTGACGTCGTCGCGTTTCCCACGATTTAGTTTGACCAAAGGAGTTTTTAACCCATGATTTCCATGCGTGAGGCGTATGAGAAGATCGGCGCTAATTATGATGACGCGTGCGCTCGGCTGATGGGCGAGGAAATGCTTGTCCGCTTTGCCCTCAAGTTCTTGGATGACGAGAGCATGGACAAGCTGGAGGCTGCCATGGCGGCGGGAGACGCTGAAGGTGCGTTTATGGCAGTGCATACGCTCAAGGGCGTGAGCCAGAACCTGGGATTCGATAATCTGTACGAGCCGGCGGTTGTGGTGACCGATGCGCTGCGCGGCGCCGATGCCGTTGACGGCGCACGCGAGGGAATGCATGCACTGCAGCAGCAATATGCGGCTACGATGTCGGCCCTGCGCGAGGCGGCTGAATAAGAGCTTGCGAGCCTTGGGCTGTATGCCGGCCGCGTATAGGCAAAAGGGCGCCCCGTCGGACCATGTGGCCGGCGGGGCACCCTTGTCTGTTGTGCGGTTCGCGAGCTAGCGGGTCTGCTTTACCTTGGCCGCTGCCTCGACAAACGACTTCCACAGGTTAAAGTCGGTCTCGAGCGTCATCCACGTGTACTCAGGATGCCATTGCACGCCCAGGCAGAATGGCTGGCCTTCGACCTCAATGCACTCGGGAACGCCGTCGGTTGCCTTGGCGACCAAGCGCGTGCTTTTACCCAGACGATCGACGCAGCAGTGATGTGCCGAGTTGGTCTGGATCAGCCTGTGCCCACCAACCGCGCGCTCCAGCAGCGAGCCCGGCACGACCTCGACGGGGTGCACGGGATCGTTGAGCACGTGGGTATGGCGCCACTGCGTGCGGCCCTCGCGCGCACCCAGGCTCGGCACGTCCATGCACAGGGTGCCGCCGGTGGCGACATTGAGCAGCTGCGTGCCTCGGCAGGTGGTAAAGAGCGGCTTCTTGGCGCGAAGCACCTCGTTAACCAGCTTAAACTCAAAACGGTCGCGAATCTCGCAGCACAGCGTGGGGTCGTAAGGACGCTCGTCGCCCCAGCGTTTGGGGTTGACGTCCGGGCCGCCGGGAATAGCGATACCGTCAGCGATTTCCACGTAATGACGGATAACATCGACGTCTTCGGTAATAGACATCTGCAGCGGCAGGCCACCGGCGGCAAGGATGGCATCGACAAAGACACTTGCGATTTCCTCGTTGGGGGAGAGCGTCTCGCTCAAAAACGGTTTTGCCTCTTCCCAACGCGGCGCGACGAGGATGAGCGGACGGTCGGCGGGGGCAACGTCGACGTGCGGGGTGTAGGACGATGAGGTGCGGGTTCCGATCATGGTTGCGGCTTTCGAATCCGGGTGGACATGGCACAGGGGTGGCGCGGGGCAAACGTTACTGATGAATTTGCCCGAGTGGCAATTGGGTTAGTGGCCCTTGATGGAGTTGAGGAAGTCCTGGGCGCGCTTGGTCTGGGGGTGGTCGAAGAACTCGTCGGGCGTGCCGGTTTCCACGATCTGGCCGTCGGCCATGAACACGACGCGGTCGGCCACGCGGCGGGCAAAGTTCATCTCGTGCGTGATGACGATCATCGTCATGCCCTGCTGTGCCAGACGGACCATGACCTCGAGCACCTCGTTGATCATCTCAGGGTCAAGGGCGCTCGTGGGCTCGTCAAAAAGCATGGCCTTGGGTTGCATGGCAAGCGAGCGGGCGATGGCTACGCGCTGCTGCTGGCCGCCCGAGAGCTGTGCGGGCACCTTGTCGGCCTGCTCGGCAACGCCCACGCGGCCCAGCAGGTCCATGGCGCGCTCGCGGGCCTCGTCCTTGGAGACACCCAGCACATCGACCGGTCCCAGCATGACGTTCTGCAGTACCGTCATATGTGCAAACAGGTTGAACTGCTGAAACACCATGCCCAGCTCGGCGCGCATACGGGCAAGGTCTTTGCCTTCCTGCGGAAGCGGCTGACCTTCGATGAGGATCTCGCCCGAGTCGATAGTTTCCAGGCGGTTGATGGTGCGGCACATGGTCGACTTGCCCGAGCCCGAGGGTCCAATCACAACGACGACCTCGCCGCGGTCGACCGAGAGATTGATGTCGTTGAGGACGTGCAGATCGCCATAGTGCTTATCGACGTGTCTGAGCTCGATCAGCGGCTGATTGCCGGTGGAAGAGGTGCTCTGTGCCATGGTGCTCGGCTCCTTATGACTCGAAATGGTAAAGCGTTAGCGGATGATGGTCGCGCCGGTCTTGTGCGAAACATAGACAGCGGCCTTGTTGATCGCGACGTTGATGAGGATGTAGATGACCGCGATAACCAGGTAGACCGACACGAGGGCGTCGTAGTTGGTAATGAGCACGCGGGCGTTTTGCATGAGGTCGGGGTAGCTCACCACGTAGGCGACGGTGGTGTCTTTGACTGCGACCACAAGCTGCGAAATCAACGACGGAATGATAAACCGAATCGCCTGCGGCAACACGATTTTAAAGGTGATTTTGGCCTTGGAGAGACCGAGCGCCTGAGCGGCTTCGACCTGGCCGCGCGGTACGGCGTTGACGCCGGCGCGGAAGATCTCGGCAAGTACGCCGGCGGCAGCGAGCGCGACGGGAAGCGTGAGCATCCAAAACGACGGCAGCGCAATCTTGTACTGGGGCAGCACCAAAAAGAAGAAGTAGATGAACAGCAGGCTCGGCACGCCGCGGAAGAAGTCGGTGAGCACACGGCAGGCCAGCTGCAGCGGCTTAATGTCGCTGGTACGGCCGAGCATAAGGGCTAAGCCCAGCACCAGCGCGATGGCGCCAGCGGTGAGTGCGACTTTGACGGTGCCCTCAAAGCCGGCAAGCAGGAACTTCCAGGTGGTGAGGTGCGTAAAGAAGTACCAGTAGTGGACCGAAAGCTGGCCGGTCACATAAAAGCGCTGCAGTACCAGGACGGCGAGTGCGGCCACGGCAACAAGCGAGATGGCGGTGCCGATGCGAATCTTGGCGCGCATTTTGGGGCCGGGAGCCTCGTAGAGCGCATCGCGCATGGTGAGCGCGGAGGTGGAGTGCTTGCTCATCGGAGGATCCTCACCTTCTTATCAATGTAGTTGCCAATGTGGCTCACCACAAAGGCCGTGCCCAGGTAGCCGAGTGCCGAGATAAAGAACGCGGCGACGCCGCCGAGCGAGCGCGTGTTGATGTAGCTCACCACGCCGGTGAGCTCTTGCGGTTGCAACGGTACCTGGCTGCCGAGCGCGGTGGTGAGCATGACAGCGATAAAGAGGTTGGTCATGGGCAGCACGCTCGAGCGCAGCGCCTGCGGAATCACGATCTTGGCGAGGATACGGCTGAAGCTCATCCCCAGCGAGCGGGCGGCTTCCACCTGGCCGACGCCGACGGTGTTGATGCCGCTCATAAAGTTCTCGGAGCCAAAGGCCGAGCCCAAAAGGACCGTGGCGACGATAACGCAGGTGCGGTAGGGCAGGACGACCTTGAGCGGCGGCAGCGCATAGACGACGATGATGAGCAGTGCGATGCCGGGGATGTTACGGAAGACCTGGACATACAGGTCGCCAAAGACGCGCAGCGGCTTGAGCGGCGACACGCGCATCACGGTGACGGCGACGGCCAGCACCATGGCGATGGCAAACGACTCAAGCGTCATGCCCCAGGTTGCTAGCAGCGCGTCGATATAGTTCTGGCCATAGAGCGACCAGAGTTCGGAGAGACTCATGCGGACCTCCCGCCGATAAGGAAAGGGGCTCCCGTGTGTACGGAAGCCCCGACAACTCTGTGAGGAAACAGTTTACCGCAATAAAGCGCATCGTGCGTTTCCATATGGTTTCGTTGCGGCCGTTACCAGGCTCGCTGCCTAGGCGCCGATCTCGGGCAGCTCGGGAACATTAGTGTCGCCCGTACGGTCGCCGATGCAGATCTGCCACAGCTCAGTCCAGGTGCCATCGTCCTCGATCTTCTTAAGGAAGTCGTTGACAAAGGCGACGCCGTCGGAATCGAGCGGCAGGCCAATGCCATAGGGCTCCTTGCTGCCGAAGGGCTTGCCGGCGATCTTGTACTTACCGGGCTCGCGGACCAGGGCGCTCTGCTGCATGTTGTTATCGATGACGTAGGCGTCAACACGGCCCTGCTGGAGTGCCTGGCGGGCCTCCTCGTCGGTCTTGAACTCCTGCTGGCTGGCCTTGGGGGCGAACTCCTCCAGAATGGCGGGGCCGTTGGAGCCGGACTGGACGGCGACGTTCTTATCGGCCAGGTCGTCGACGCTCTTGATGTCGTCGTTGTCGGCGAGCACTAGGATAGCCTGCTGGGTGTAGTAGTAGGGACCGGCAAAGGAGACGAGCTCCTTGCGCTCGTCAGTGATGGTGTAGGTGGCGAAGACAGCGTCGACCTGGCCGTTCTGCAGGACGGACTCGCGCGTGTCCGAGGTCACCTGGGTGATCTCGACCTTGTTCTCGCCCAGAATGTAGTTGGACAGGAGCTGTGCGATGCCGGCGTCAAAGCCACGGGTCTGACCGTCTTTCTCGTTGAGGAGGGAGAAGAGCGTAGAGGTCTGAACGCCACCGATCTTAAAGACGCCGGCGTCCTTGACGGCCGTGGCCCAGGTGCTGGCGGCGATGGCGTCGTCATCGGCCTTGGGGCCGTTGTCGACGAGCTTGTCGAATGCCTTGGCGTCGAGCGTGGTGGAAGTCTCGGTATCATTGGAGCTCTTGGAGGAGCCGGCGGCGGAACCCTTGTCGGCCTCGGCGCTGGTGTCGGAGCAGCCGGCAAGACCAAGGCCGGCGACGGTTGCGAAGGTGGCGGCAACGAAGCCGCGGCGGTCGAGAACGACCTGCTGGGAGAGGTTCTTGCTCATGGGAGAACACCTTTCTCAATAAAATCCCTAGCGGTTGAGTAGAGTTATACCCTATCCCGCTCAAATGGGTCAACACGAAATAACTCAGAAACATACTTGCCTTATGGGTTATTGTACCTACCAAAAAGGGACAGGCACCTTTGTGGTGGTTCTTGCAGATGTGACGGCATGCCTTGCTGCTTTGTCTCAATCTGTAACATCTGCAGCCGTTTTTGCCGAGTAACTGTTACAGATTGAGATTTTCTCTTCAGGGGAATTTGAATGTCTCGATCTGTAACATCTGGACGGCCAAAAGGTCTCTACCTGTTACAGATTGAGACAAAGGTCTGGGACTAAGACATCTTATCTAGATCTGTAACAGTTAGACGGGAATTCGGGCCCTAGATGTTACAGATTGAGATAATCGCGTCGCGAAAATAAAAACCTCCGCAGGGGCGCTTCCCTTGCGGAGGTTTTCTTACTCGTTGAGTAGCCTTACGGCTTCGGCGGCCATGTTCTCGACCGTCATGCCGTTCTGAGCGAGCAGCTCGTTGGGGTCGTAGCGGTCGGGGAAGCCCTTGGCGATGCCGAAGGTGCGCGTGCGTACGGGCGTGCAGGCCAGGTAGCACGCCACGCGCTCGCCCCAGCCGCCGTCCAAGATGCCGTCCTCGAGGGTGACGACGACGCGATGCTCGGCGGCAAGGTTGTCGAGGAATTCGCGGTCAAGCTCGGTTGCAAAGCGCGGGTTGACGAGCGTGGCCTCGATACCGTACTCGGCAGCTAAGCGGTTTGCCACGCGCTCGCCCAGCTCAAAGAAATCGCCGAGCGCGAGCACGGCAACGTCGCGGCCCTGACGCACCACGTCGTAGCGAATGGCGCTGTAGTCGGTGTCCTCGGCGGGCGCCAAATCGGGACGGCTAACCAGGCCAATGCCCGGTACGCGGATCGCCACGGGATGCTCGCGGTGGTCGAGCGACCAGCTCAGCATGGACAGATATTCCTCCATGCAGGCCGGCGCTAGGTAGCGCATGTTGGGAAGAGCGCCCAGCATGGAAATATCAAAGAACGAGAGGTGCGTCTCGGACGTGGTGCCAAAGATCGATGCGCCAAACACCAGGATGGTTGCAGGGGCGTCGTTGAGGCACAGGTCGTGCCAGAGCTCGTCGTAGGCGCGCTGCAAAAACGTGCCGTACACACCAAAGACTGGCTTGGCGCCCGAGCGTGCAAGCGCGGTGGCAAAGGTCACAGCGTGCTCCTCGGCAATGCCCACGTCGACAAACTGCTTGCCGGCGGCAGCGCGAAGCTCGGGCGTAAAACCCATGATGTAGGGCGTGGCGGCCGTGATGCCCACGACCTGCGGATCGCGCTCGATGGCGGCGCTGAGCGCCTCGCCCGTAATGTCGGCATAGGTGCGCGGCGCAGGCTCGCTCGGATGGCCCGGGCAGAGCTTGCGCCCAGTCGCCATGTCAAACGGACCAACGTGGTGCCAGCGCTCGGGGTCGCTCTGGGCCGGCTCAAAGCCCTTGCCCTTGGCGGTGGAGACGTGCAGCACGATGGGGTGATCGATATTGCGCAGTTCCTGCAACGCATCGACGAGGGCCAACACATCGTTACCGGCGTCCAGATAGCGGTAGTCGAGCCCCATCGCGCGGAAAACGTTGCGCTCGCAGGTGCCGTTGCTGGCGCGCAGCTCGGCCAGATTGCGATATAGGCCACCATGGTTCTCGGCAATGGACTGGTCGTTATCGTTGACGATGATGATCAGGTTGCTATCGAGCTCGGCGGCATTGTTGAAGCCCTCAAACGCCAAGCCGCCCGAAAGCGAGCCGTCGCCAATGATGGCGATGACGTTGTACGCGTCACCCGCCAGGTCGCGCGCGTGGGCAAGGCCGCAGCCCAGGCTCACCGACGTGGAGGTATGGCCCATGGCGAACAGGTCGTGCTCGGACTCGTCGGGATTGGCAAAGCCAGAAGCCTCACCATAACGCTCCGGATCGATATAGGTGTACGCGCGCCCAGTCAGCGCCTTGTGGGCGTAGGTCTGGTGCGAAACGTCAAAGACAATCTTGTCGATGGGGGAGTTAAATACGCGATGAAGCGCAACCGTAAGCTCAACGACGCCCAAGTTGGGGGCAACGTGCCCGCCGACGGCGGCGGAGCTTTCGAGGATTGCCTGACGGATCTCGCCGCAGAGCAGCGGAAGCTCGGCGCGGTCGAGAGCCTTGACGTCCTCGGGCGTTGTCGTTTGCGTAAGCAGCATCGTTGTGGGTTACTCCATGCGAATCGTGCGCCGGCACTCCCTCGGCCGGCACAATTGCACAAGACAGTCTCGCACATTTTGGCGTTTGATATGTGACGGCGGCGCGGTAATTCGCCAACTGGTGGGGCAAAACGTTTTGTCCGATGCCATACTGATGTGTTCCATGATGTTTTTATCGATTGTGCACAGGCCGTGGCTTGTCGCCGTGAGTCGCTGGAAGGAGGCAGCATGTCCGATGTCGTTCGTGCCGAGAAAATCGCGTGCGAAGTGGACCATGCTGCCCGTCAACTGGCACAGGCGGGTCGTCTGGACCTGACGCGCGAGTTTATCCAGCATGGCGATGTGACGGTGTATACGCATGTGACCTCAGTGGCGCGGGCAAGTCTGTCCTTTGCCGAGCGCCTGGGCCGCGTCGGTATCTCCGTCGACCGCGGCTCGCTGCTGCGCGGGGCTCTGCTGCACGATTACTTTCTCTATGACTGGCACGATCCCGACCCAAGCCATCGGCTGCATGGCTTTCGCCACCCGTTTTTTGCCCTGGCACGTGCGGAGGAAGATTTTGAGCTGACGCCGCGCGAGCGGAATATTATCGTGCGCCATATGTTTCCGTTGGTGCCGGTGCCGCCGACGTGTCGTGAGGCATGGATTGTATGCCTGGCAGATAAATGGTGCGCGCTGCGCGAGACGGTTGCCGGTCGTCTACCGCGCAAGGACGAGTCGGACGATGGCGTGAGCAGCGAATCGAGTGAAAAGAGGAGGGGGTAGACGGTGGGAACCGCGATTGATATGGCATTTGACGGCGCGACGCTTGCCGCCTGTCCGCTCTCGGCGCTGGTGCTCTCGTTTGTCTTCTACGGTTTTTGCGGCTGGGCGTGGGAGTCGACAGTCTGCGCCATGCTCAATCACGGACGATTTGCTAACAGCGGATTTTTGCTGGGGCCGTGTTGTCCTATCTATGGTGTGGGCGGCATAGCCTGCTGGCTTTTGCTGCGCGGGATTCCGGATGCCTCGAGCCAGTTTGTCGCCGCGGCGCTTGTATGCAGCGTAATCGAGTACAGCGTGGGCCTTTTGTTGGAAAAGACAACAGGCGCACGCTTTTGGGACTATTCGCACCTACCGTTTAACCTGCACGGACGCATCTGCCTGTACTGGGCATGCGCGTTTGGCCTGGGTGCATTGTGCATTTGCCGTTTAGTGGAGCCGGCATTGCTGGGGCTGCTTGGCCATCTGCCGGTGCTGATTGTGCGGCTGTCCGCCTTTATCGTCGCGGTCGCGATGATGGTCGACGCGGTGTGCTCTTTAGCTAGCTGGCGCCGCCTGTCCGATCAGCTGGAGCGTGTGCGCGCTGACCTTGCCGACCGCATCAACGAGTCGCTTGCCGATGCGTCCGACTCTATGCTCGAACGTATTCCCGATTCGGCAATCGACTCGGTGGCACAGACGCATATCCGCAGCCGTGCCGTTAACGCGTGGCTGGCCGAGCTGGGCGACGCGACGCTCGACGCCCTTCGCGAGAAGGCTTCGATGCCGACATTTATCTCGGATGGTGCTCGCGGCCTGGCACTTGCCGCCCGCCGCGTGGCCGATGCCGCGCCGAGCATGCCGCGTCCGTCGCTCAGTCGCCGCCTTGCCGGCAAGCGCATGAGCCGTCCGGTGCCGAGCGTGTCACTCAGCCGCCGCGACCTACGCTTCTTTAACGCCTTCCCGCGCCTGCGCATCAATCGCTACGAAGGTGTCATTCGAGCAACTAATCTCCGCGACCGCGCCCACGAGCTGTTTCGGCGCTAGCCGGGACGGGCGCACTCACGGCTCCCTTGCTCGCGTATTTCCCGTCCGTTTCGCGTCCGTTGCCGTGCCGTTTCCAAGATTGCGGCACCGTTTCCATTCGACAACGCAGCGTTTAACAACGCCGTATCTGGTCTACACCAGTTGCCCCTCGGCCGCATTATGGGCGCCGACAACGTCCACGCGACCAAGGGAGAGCGAATGTACGATACGGGATCGACAACGTTTATGCTCATCTGCACCATGCTCGTGTTTTTAATGACACCGGGTCTGGCGTTTTTCTATGGCGGCCTGTCCAGGCGCAAAAATGTCATCAACACCATGCTCATGTGCTTTGGCGCCATTGGCCTGGTTGGTGTGCTGTGGATTGTTGCCGGCTGGTCGCTGGCCTACGGCGGCGACGGTTCCAGCCCGTTTATTGGAGGCCTTGATCAGCTGCTGTGCCTGCCGGTGCTCGGTCAGGTGCTGCAGGCGGCCGAGGGCAATGCCGCGGACGGTGCCGCCTACCCTCAGATCATCAACATTGCCTTCCAGATGGCATTTGCCATGATCACGGCTGCTATCGTCACGGGCAGCCTGGCCGGCCGCGTTAAGTTTGGTGCCATGACGGCCTTCCTGGGCATTTGGCTGCTTGTGGTCTATGCGCCGCTCGCCCACATGGTTTGGGGCGGCGATGGCTCCTTTATCGGTGACATTATCGGCGCACTCGACTTTGCCGGCGGCGACGTGGTACACATTTCGTCCGGTCTTACCGGCCTGATCCTCTGCTTAATGCTCGGCCGTCGTCGTGGTTTTGGCATGGTGAGCTACCGTCCGCATAACGTGCCGTTTGTGGCGCTGGGCGCCGGCCTGCTTTGGTTTGCCTGGTTTGGCTTTAACGGCGGCAGTGAGTTCAAGGCCGATGCCGTGGCCGCGCTTGCCATCCTCAACACTGTGACGGCCAGCGCGGCGGGTATGGTCTCGTGGCTCGCCGTTGAGCGCGTACACACCGGTCGACCCACGCTGGTGGGCGCTAGCACCGGTCTGGTCGCGGGCCTCGTGGTGGTCACGCCGGGCGCGGGCTTTGTCGAGCCGTGGGCAGCGCTGGTCATGGGCCTGATCGTCTCGCCTGTCTGCTACTTGGCCATCAGTCATCTCAAGACCAAGTTCGGCTACGACGATGCGCTCGACGCGTTCGGTTGCCACGGTATCGGCGGCATCTTGGGCGGCGTGCTCATAGGCCTGTTCTGCGTGCCGGAGCTCTCGTGGACCGGTAAGGGTGGCCTGTTCTACACGGGCGACGTGTCGCTGCTCGTCTCGCAGGTCCTGGGCATTGTGGTGACGGTCGTTATTGTGCTGGTGCTCGATTTGGTGATCGCCGCGGTGGTCAAGGCGCTGTTCCACGGCAGCCTGCGTGTGGACGAGGCCGATGAGGCGCTGGGCTTGGATGCCAGTCAGCACGGCGAAAGCGCTTACCCCTCTTTCTCGGGACTCGATTAGCAGTTTCCCCAAGCACCGCACCTCGGCCTTCAATCGTCGCTTGCGTACCTTAAGTACGCGGCACTCCTCTTTCAGGCCGATCTGCGGCACTTGGGAAACCTGCTAAGACCTGTTAGTTGCACTTTTTTGATTTGCAAGGCTGGTCTGTGGCACCTGGAAAACCCGTGCCACATGAATGAGCGGTTCATTTCTTTAATTAGGAGAGGAATTCACTATGAAGAAGATTACGGCAATCGTTCGTGCCGAGAAGCTTGAGGTTCTTAAAGATGCGCTGTTTGCTGCTGATGTTCGCGGCATGACTATCAACCAGGTGCAGGGCTGCGGTGCACAGCATGGCTGGAAGGAATACGTTCGCGGCAACGAACTGCTCGTCAATACCATCCCCAAGGTGCAGTTCACCCTCATCTGCGCCGATGAACATGTCGACGGCATTGTCGACATCATCTGCAACGCTGCTCGCACCGGTGCCGTTGGAGACGGCAAGATTTGGGTCGAACCGGTCGAGGAAGTTATCCGCATCCGTACCGGCGAACACGGCCCCGCCGCGGTGTAGAACCGACCGTTTGCCATCCGCAACGTTAAAATATCGCAGTGAGGCATAAGGCTTGCGTTGCGGATGGGCGGATTATGGGTCGCAATAAATATCCCGAAGAGACGGTCGCGAAGATTCTAGACGCGGCGCTGGAGCTATTCTGCGCACAGGGTTATGAGGGAACGAGCATCCAGGATATCGTTGACCGTCTCGATGGCATGACCAAGGGCGCTATCTATCATCACTTCAAGAGCAAAGAAGAGATTTTCAACGCCGCGTTTGATCGAGCGATGGCTCCGATTGTTGAACGCCGCCGCTCGATGCTTGGCGTCGGTAATATGACCGGAGCCCAAAAGCTCAGGCGGCTGTACGCGCCCGAGTCCGTTGTTCCGCAAATTGAGCTATGGGCACGCATGCATCCTGCGGCGGATCCGGTAAAAAGCTCGCGTCTACTGGCGATGCAGTACCAGGACTCGTTTGACGAGTCAGCCGATGGCTGTCTCTTGCCAGTGATCGAGGAGGGCATCGCCGACGGCTCCATTGCGTGCGAATGCCCGCGCGAAGCGGCGGAGGCCGTATCGTTGCTAGCGAATCTCTGGCTGCTGCCGCTGTTCCGTCCGCTCGAGCCCAAGGAGCGAATGCTCGCTCGTGCACAATGTCTGGCGCAGATGGCCGCTGCGGTGGGACTCGATTTGGGCGAGGAAGTGCTCCAGACAACGGCACGGATTTGGGACGTATGGGACCGCGCTGGGTGGTAATATAGATACCAACGGTATGTAATTGATTTGTGAGGGTAGCCACGGCTGCCCTTTTCAAGTCATTAAATACATACTAGTGGTATGTATAGGGGGTGGGCTTATGGCTGGGCTGAGAGACGTCGGCGTCTCGTTGAAATCAAAAACAGTGCGGTCAATCAGGCTCGCGGAACTTCTGGTTGCGCAGCTGTGCACGTATTCGATGCTGTCGGCGCTGTGCTTTGCGTATCCGCTTTACTTGTTCGATTGCAGCGGATCGTCAACGTTATATGGCGCCGCCGTGGCGATAGCGTTCATACCCGGCGTACTCGCAACTCCGATTGGCGGAATCTTGGCGGATAGGGGAAGACATCGCGAGGCCCTCGTGGCCCTCGGCATTGCTCTGATGACTGCATCACTGCTGTCTATCCCCATGAAGCACTCATTGCCTCTTGCGGTCGTCGTAGTAGCGATACTTTGTGTTCAATATGGCGCTCAATCGCTGCTAAAGCCAATACTCCAAATTGAGACGGTGCGCATGGCGGGTGAAAAGAAGGTTGAGCGGGCCACTGCATTGGTTTCGCAGGTGACCATGGTGAGCAATATCTTGGGTCCTGTGGTCGGGACGGCAGTCTATGGGTGCTTTGGCATCGATGCTCTTTGCACAATCGCGTCGGTAACGTTTGCGATTTCAGCTCTGTTGTTTGGTGGCGTACTCAAGCAAAATGCCTCATCTGAAACGATGGGAGACGGCGCGACTCGTACGGCATGCCGAAACGATTTTCGGGAGTCGATTCGGTATCTGTTGCAAAATGCATCATTGGTCGCTGTGATTTTGCTTGCGGCAGTTTTGAACCTTGCGTTGGTTGGGCTAACGATTGGCGCTCCCATTATTGTTACAAAGCATCTCGGCATGCAATCGTCCTGCGTTGGGATAGTTGAGGTTGCTCTGGGCCTGGGTGGTCTTACCGGCAGTGGCTTGGTCGGCATTTGGCCGCATCGTTTTTCTTTCAATGGCATATGTCGATATGTTGCGATGATCTGTTTTGGAGTCGTACCGATTATTGTCACGCTACTGAGCGGTCCTGATGAATTAGCGTTTGCCGCGCTTGCGGCCGGCTCGGCATGGGTCATGGCGTGGGCAGGCATTACATCGGTCGAAATCGTTTCATTTGTTCAGCGGTCAGCACCAAAGGAACTCTGCGGAAAAGTGCTGGCACTCGTTTATATGACGCTTTCCTGTGCAACGCCTATTGGCCAATTGGTTTACGGGCTCGCATATGATCGATGGACACCGGCGATTGTATTCGCAGGCATGTTGGCGGTGCTGATGTTGACGACGGCGCTGTTTTATCGGCTGAAAAGTCGCTTGTGGCGATTGTCTTAACGCGCTGAGGCACCGTGAATTTGTGGAGGCAGTGGAACGCCGCGCCGGGACGGCATTGTTTAGGCGTGCCTCTCCTTCGTCTACAATATCGTGCAGACGAAGGAGAGGCACGCCCATGATCAAGATGTTTGCGAGCGACTTAGACGGAACGCTGCTGAATGCTCTGCACGAGGCGGATGGGACCATCCGCCGTGCCATTCGCGAGCTGACCGAGGCTGGCTTGCACGTGGTTCCCGCGACCGGACGCTCGACGTTGCCAATCGGCGAGCATGGCTTTACGGGGCTGGCGCTCGATGCCTGCTGCTCTAACGGCTCCATCGTGCGCGACGGCCATGGAGAGGTGCTCAAGACCTGGACTATCGATCCGCAGATTACCGAGGAGCTGCTCAAGGCGTTCCCGGACATTTGCTTTGATTGCTCCACGCCCGATGGCATGTTCTCGAGTGGATCGTTCGAGATGCACCAGGCGGGCTTTAAAAAGGACAGCCCCATCAAGCGTATTGTGATGCGCGGCATGCGTGCGCGTGGCGGGTATCACGAGGAGCAGTATTTCGACCAGTCGATTGGTGACATCCTGCGCCACGATGTGTGCAAGATCAACTGCCGCGTGACCTCGCCCGAGCTGGAGCGCGACCTTAAGGCGTATTTGGTCGAGCGCTCGGACCGCGTGGTCAACGCGCCGTTCGATCCGGTGATGTTTGAGATCACGGACGTGGCGTGCAACAAGGGCGAGAGTGTGGCTTGGCTGGCGGGCTACTACGGTATTGCCGAGGACGAGGTCGCGGTCTACGGCGACGGCGGCAACGACATCGCCATGCTCAAGCGTTTCCGCCACAGCTACGCGACCAAAAACGCAAGCGATGCAGCCAAGGCCGCCGCGAGCGCGACCATCGGCAGCTGCATGGCCCACGCCGTCCCCAAACACATGCTCGCCACCATGCATAAGCAGAATTCCCGCACCGTCATCGAATAATGTGACAAAGGGACTGCCCCTTTGTCACAGGTGACGCTGGTCTCTTGAAATACGAACAAACATTCGCATATCTAACTGCGCTTTGATAGAATTGATGCTGTTGGCGGCAGTTCCATGTGCCGGGCAGCGCCCTCCATCTGATGGGAGGTGATGCCCATGACCGATTTGATTGATTTCGTGAGACTTCTGACCGCTCTGGTCTCGTTCTTCACGGCGCTTGTCGGCCTTTCCGAGGCACTCAAGCAGCGTTCGAAGCGCAACAGAAGGGGTCGCCGCCGCTAAGGCGTTGACCCCCTAATGCAAACAACGGCGCTGCCCAGCTAGCTACAACTTGGGCTGCCGTCGACACTATTCTACCCACGAATGCCATTTCGGACAATCGGTAATGCCGATTCAAAAGGTGGGCGGAATGTGACAAAGGGGCTGCCCTTTGTCACATCCAAAATATTGCCTTTACGTGTTGATGCACACGGTGTGCAATAATACTCGCACTGTGCAATAGCGCACAGGCTGAGTAACAAGGAGGACGCTTGTCCCAGCTCGAGAAATGCGATCGCCGGTCCCTTCGCTCGCAGCGTGCCCTTCGCCAGGCACTTGCCAGCGAGCTTGCCGAAAGCGGCGACCTTTCGCGCATTAATGTCGCGTCGCTCACCGAGCGCGCTGGCCTTACGCGCCGCACGTTCTATTCGCACTACCGCGATATTCCCGACTTTATCAATCAAATCGAGGACGGCTTGCTGGCCGAGATCCATGAGCGCATTGAGCTCATCACTGCAGCTCAGCTGCCTGATCTCTATCACAATATCGATGAGCTCGAGCCGGCGCCCGGTTCGGTTGAGCTGCTGCGTTATCTTGCGGCCAACCGCGACTTAATCGGTGCGCTGTTGGGTCCGGGCGGCGACCAGGCCTTCATTAAAAGGATCATCGACACCGCTCGTGAGGCTGTGGTGCCGCGTGCGCAGACGGGCATTTTGGGCCTGGCGCTGGGCACGTTCTTTGACTACTACGTCACCTACGTCGTGAGTGCCGAGGTCGGCATGATTCAGCGCTGGTTTGAGCGCGGACTCACCGAATCGCCCGAGGCCATGGCGCGCATTATGACGGTGCTCGCTTTTGTGCGCCCTGGTGACCTGTATGGCCAACCCATCGATATCAACGTGCCGGAATACGGTATGAAGCTATTGAACTTGCAGCTCGAGGATGCGGCTGACACCGCCGCAACCGTCGGGTCCAACAACTAAGAGGAGAGACAGATGAGCAAACTCGTCGAGGGCATCAAGGACCGCATGGTCGCTGCTGCACGCGAGGCCGCGCCCGCCGTGGTGGACGCCGCGCAGAAGGCCGCGACCGCGGCCGCCGAGAAAGTTGCCGAGGCAGTTGCCGATGCCAAGAACGCGGCAGGGGAGACGTCCGTCGCTAGCGAGCCCGTCACCGCCGCCGAGCCCGTAGCCGCCACCGCCGCCCACGCCCCCGAAGGCGCGATCTTCAACCCCGAGAACGCCCGTGGCAACCTGCACCTGGGCATCGACGTAGGCTCCACCACCGTTAAGCTCGCCGTGCTCAACGATGACAACCAGATCGTCTACGCCAAGTACCAGCGCCACCACACCGATGTCCGTGCCTGCGCCCGCGACCTGTTCGAGGGCGCTGCGACCGTGCTGCCGACGGCCCAGATGACCTGCGCCATTACCGGCTCGGGCGGCCTGCTGCTGTCCCAGTGGCTCGACCTGGAATTTGTCCAGGAGGTCATTGCCAGCAAACGCGCCGTCGAGACCCTTATCCCGGCCACCGATGTCGCCATCGAGCTGGGCGGCGAGGACGCCAAGATCATCTACTTTGATAACGGCATCGAGCAGCGCATGAACGGTACCTGCGCCGGCGGTACGGGCGCGTTCATCGACCAGATGGCAACCCTGCTGCACACCGACGCGAGCGGCCTCAATGAGCTCGCGGCCAACGCCACCACCATCTATCCCATCGCCAGCCGCTGCGGCGTCTTTGCCAAGACTGACGTACAACCGCTGCTCAACGAGGGAGCCCGCCCCGAGGACGTGGCCGCCTCCATCTTCCAGGCTGTCGTGACCCAGACCATCTCGGGCCTGGCGTGCGGCCGTCCCATCCGCGGCAACGTCGCCTTCCTGGGCGGCCCGCTGCAGTATCTCTCCGAGCTGCGCCACCGCTTCTACCTCACGCTCAATCTGGACGAGGAACACCGTATCGTGCCCCAAAACGCTCACCTGTTTGTGGCGAGCGGTGCCGCCATGGCGCACGAGTCCAATAAACTCAGCACGTTCCCGCAGCTCATCGAGGCCATCGATGCCCTGGGTGACACACAAGGTGCCGAGGTCGAGCGCCTAGATCCGCTCTTTGCCACTGACGATGATTTTGCCGAGTTCAAAACCCGCCACGACACCGAGGTCGTCCCCAAGGGCAAGCTCGAAGGCTACACCGGCCGCGTGTTCATCGGCATCGACGCCGGTTCCACCACCATGAAGGCCGCGCTCGTGGGCGAGGACGGTCAGCTGCTGCACACCTGGTACGGCAACAACAACGGCGACATCCTGGGTACGGCCAAGGTCATCATGGCCGATTTCTACAACCACATTCCCGCCGGCTGCACCATCGGCCACGTGACCACCACGGGCTACGGTGAGGCGCTGCTCATCGAGGCCCTCAAGGCCGATTCCGGCGAAATCGAGACCGTTGCGCACCTGCGCGGCGCCAAGGCATTCCTGCCCGGCGTCGAGTTTATTCTGGACATTGGCGGCCAGGACATGAAGTGCCTGCGCGTCAAGGACGGCGTGATTGAGCACATCATGCTCAACGAGGCTTGCTCGTCGGGCTGCGGCAGCTTTATCGAGAGTTTCGCCGTGTCTATGAACATGGACGTGCGCGCGTTCGCCGATGCCGCCATCCATGCCAAGGCCCCGGTCGACCTGGGCAGTCGCTGCACGGTCTTTATGAACTCGCGCGTCAAGCAGGCGCAAAAGGAAGGCGCCACGGTGGGCGACATCGCGGCCGGCCTGTCCTATTCCGTCATCAAGAATGCCCTGTTCAAGGTCATTAAGCTGCGCGACCCCAAGGAGATCGGCAGCCAGGTGATCGTTCAGGGCGGCACCTTTATGTCCGACGCCACGCTGCGCGCGTTTGAGCAGCTTACCGGCGTTCGTGCTGTGCGCCCCGACATTGCCGGCTGCATGGGCGCCTACGGTGCGGCACTGCTCGCCCGCGATCGCGCCGGTGCCGACGGCACCTCGACCATCCTGTCGGCCGAAGACATCGCGCACCTCACCGTGACGCAAAAGCATGTCCGCTGCGGCCGTTGCTCCAACAACTGCCAGCTCACCGTTAACGACTTTGGCGGCGGCAGACGCTTCATTACCGGCAACCGCTGCGAGAAGGGCGCCGGCCACAAAAAGCAGAAGACCGAGGCCCCCAACCTCTTCAAAAAGAAAAATGAGCTGCTCTTTAACCGCGAGGTGCTGAGTCCCGACGAGGCCCCGCGCGGCACCGTCGGCATCCCGCGCGCACTCAACATGTACGAGAACTATCCCTTCTGGCACGCATTCTTTACGCGCCTGGGCTTTAGCGTGCAGCTGTCCGACCAGTCGAGCAAGAAGACCTACCAGGCGGGCATCGAGTCCATGCCGTCCGAGAGCGTGTGCTACCCGGCAAAGATGAGCCACGGCCATGTGATGAACCTTATCGACCGCGATGTCGACTTCATTTGGATGCCGTGCGTGCGCTGGGAGCGTAAGGAGGATCCGACCGCCGGCAACTGCTACAACTGCCCCATCGTCATGAGTTACCCCACGGCGCTGGCGCTCAATATCGACGAGATCCGCGAGCAGAACATCGAGTTCCTGTACCCGTTTGTGCCCTATCACGACAAGACCGAGCTCAAGCGCCGTCTGTACCAGGTGCTCGCCGTCGACCGCGTGGCCGATGCCGAGGCTGGGCGCGGTCGCGTGCGTGGACCCAAGATCACGCGCTCCGAGGTCGATGCCGCTGTCAACGCTGCTTTTGAGGCCGATGCGCGCTTCCACGAGGATATCCAGACCATGGGCGAGGAGGCCCTTAAGTGGGTCGAGGACCACGGCGGCCACGGCATCGTACTCGCCGGCCGTCCCTACCATAACGACCCCGAGATCAACCATGCCCTGCCCGAGCTTATCTCGAGCTTTGGCTTTGCGGTCTTTACCGAGGATTCGCTCGCGCATCTGGTGAAGCCCGAGCGTCCGATTCGCGTCGTCGACCAGTGGATGTACCACAGCCGCCTGTACGCCGTCGCCCGTTTTGTGACGATGCGCAACGATTTGGACCTGATCCAGCTCAACTCCTTCGGCTGCGGTCTGGATGCTCTGACCACCGACCAGGTGCAGGAGATCCTGGAGGCCAGCGGCAAGATCTACACCGTGCTCAAGATTGACGAGGTGTCCAACCTGGGCGCCGCGCGCATCCGCATCCGCTCGCTCATGGCGGCGCTCAAGGACCAGGAGGCCGAGCGCTTGGCCGAGGCCACGGCCGCGGGCGAGACTTACGAGCAGGGCGATGCCGCGCCGGTGGCGCCCTCCACGGATGCTCCCGCGTTCGCGAGCCGAAAGTACACGTTCGAGGCGCAGCGTGAGAGTGCCTCGACCGCGTGGCCCAAGGTACCCTTCACCGAGCAGATGCGTGACGAGGGCTATACCATCCTGTGCCCGCAGATGGCGCCGATTCACTTTGACCTGGTCAAAGAGGTGTTCCGCGGTGCCGGCTATAACTTGGAGTTGTTGCCCTCGACCGATCACGACGCCGTCGAGGCCGGCCTACGCTACGTGAACAATGACATTTGCTACCCGTCGATCCTGGTAACGGGCCAGATTATGGAGGCTATCGAGAGCGGTCGGTACGACCTGTCCAAGACGGCCGTGGTTATCAGCCAGACCGGCGGCGGCCGCGCCACCAACTACATCGCGCTCATCCGCAAGGCCCTGCGTGAGAGCGGCCACCCCGAGATTCCGGTGATCTCGCTTTCGGCAGTGGCGCTCGGCGAGGACAACCCTGGCTTTAAGATTACGCCGGCGCTGCTTAAACAGGCCGTATACGCGGTGCTCTTTGGCGACGTGATGATGCAGATGCTCTACCGCTGCCGCCCGTACGAGGCCACGCCCGGTGCCGCCAACGCGCTCTACGAGGAGTACATGGCGCGCGCCCGCAAGCTGGCGCCTAAGTTCAACAGGCATAACTACACCAAGCTTGCTCGCGAGGCCATCCGCGCGTTCGACACCATGCCGCTCGTGGGCGAGGGTACCAAGCCACGCGTGGGCGTAGTCGGCGAGATCCTGGTCAAGTTCCACCCTACGGCCAACAACCACGTGGTCGATGTCATTGAGCGCGAGGGCTGCGAGGCTGTGGTGCCGGGACTGCTTGACTTCTTCCTGTACTCCATGAGCAACGCCGAGCTGCAGAAGGACGAGCTGGGGAGCTCTGCCACGGCGCGCGCTGGCATGCAGGCGCTCATTAAGCTCGTGGACTGGATGCGTACGCCGGTGGAGGAGATGCTCGAAAAGTCCCGCCGCTTTGAGGCGCCCGAGCGCATCGGCACCATGGCGGACAAAGCCCGCACGGTGCTTTCGGTGTGCAACAACATGGGCGAGGGGTGGCTGCTCACGGCCGAGATGCTCGATCTGATTGACCACGGTGCGCCCAACATCATCTGCACGCAGCCCTTCGCGTGCCTGCCCAACCACGTGGTGGGTAAGGCCGTGATCAAGGAACTGCGCCGTCAGCACCCCGAGAGCAACATCGTCGCTGTGGACTACGACCCCGGCGCGTCCGAGGTCAACCAGCTCAACCGTATTAAGCTTATGATCAGCGTGGCCAAGGAAAACATGCGCGCCGGCAAGGGCTTTAAGCTCGAGAAGGTGGCGCCGCTCGCGATGGACGAGGTCACCGGCCAGATGCGTGCCCATGACGGCTGCGTGAGCTGCGGACCGGCCAGCGAGGAGGCCGTTGCATCGGTCGCCAAGCGTCTGGGACGCGGCATTAAGAAGTAGCTGGTCTGCTATGGGCTAGATATGAGACAAACGGGTGGTAGCCGTACCGGCTACCACCCGTTTTTGCTGGATATATGTTGCGCAAATGACCTTGCTACAGCCTTCCGTGGGCTTGTCCGATTTTTGGGCCGGTTCGGGCTTTGAGGACAAGTTGCTGCAGGCCCAAGGCGATTTTTCGCTCAATGCGGGCCAGCACAGTGTGATCTATCTGCCAAACGACGATACGGTAACAACCGGTCGCTACCAGGTGCTGCTGTACGACAACAACTTTGGTACGGCCGAGAGCTATCCCAAGTTCGACTGGGGTCAGCTGGGCGCCGCGGTGGTGACCGACTACAACAAGGGCACGCATTCGTTTGGGCGCATCTTTACAGTGGACGAGGCGGCCCGCACCTACGAGCTCGAAGACCAGATCGCCGTGCCGTTTTCGGGTTATGTGAGCAGTGCGCAGCGCGTCGGCGATTCGAATAGCATGCTCGTGGCATCGGGCATGGCCAAGACCTTTGCCGAGTACGATCGCTATGGACTGTCCGTCACCACCTACGAGATGGAAGCCGAGAAGAACATCAACCGCGTGTACAAGTACGAGCTGTAGCGCTGCGCTTGGCTGTGCCTGCGCCCCGCGGCTGCGCTCTGCATCACTTTACATCGAACTCCACGCGATCGAGTTCGGGCACGTTGAGGTCGATGAGCTTGCGGGCGACGTGGCGGTCGTGCGTTCCGAGCGCCTCGCTCGTTGTCACATGGGCGACAGTTTGGCGCTCGACAAGGCCCTCCTTGTCGCCCTCGGTGGCCGAGGTCTCGACGGCGACGGTGTAATCCTTAAAGCCCGGCAGTACCGCCGCAAGCTCGCGCGTGGTTTTGGTGACGCCGTAGCCGTCCTGCACGCCGGCCTGCGCCGAGCCAATGGAGCCAGCCGTCATAACAATGCAGGGGATGGCAAAGATCACCGTACCCACGATGATGCGGCGGCGCACCTTGCGTGACAGCTCATCGACCTCAGCATTTTCTTCGGCAGTTACAATGCCGTCGCCGTTAAGGTCGCGCTTGAGCGGCACGCGCAAAAGAAGCAGCACGGCTTCGGCAGCCCGTGCGATAAAGACCACGTTGATGCCAAACTCGTAGAGCGCCGAGAGAAACAGCGACCCGCTTGCGATGGCGATGCCGTAGCCCGCCGCGCACAGGGGCGGCATCAGCGCGGTCGCCACGGCCACGCCGGCGATGAGCGTGGCGGGTTCCTGGTCGCGTGAGTTGCCCAGGCCGCCTGCAAAGCCGCCGGCGAGCGCGACGGCAAGGTCCCACACGGTGGGCGTCGAGTTGTCGATAATGGCGGCCGTGGTGGTGCCAAGGGGCGAGAGCTTAAAGTACAACGTGGACGTGACCAGGCAAAAGGCCATTTGCAGCGCAAGGCTGGCGACAGCTTCGACGGTAATCTCGCGGTCGAGCGTGGCGATGCCGTATGCCATGGCAAGGACCGAGCCCATGAGCGGGCAGATGAGCATGGCGCCTACAATGGCGATATCCGAGTCGATATCGAGGCCGATGCTCGCGATCAGCATGGCGATGATGAGGATGCATAGGTGGGAGCCAGTCAGACGCGCCCCGTTTACAAAACGCTTGCGGATCACGTGATAGGGCGCGCGTCCCTCGCGAATGTTGAACGCGCGCTTGAGGAAGCGGGTGACGTTTTCCATGGCTTCGCTATGAGCAGGGCGGATGCCGTGGCGCCGGTGATGGCGTTCGCGTAGTCGCTTGATCTGTTGTTTGTCGAGTTCCATGTCCACCTCGTTCCAGCGCGGTCCGCGCAACGCGCCCGTTGTCCTAACTCTACACCGTGGCGGGCGGGGTGTCTGTTGGATGAGGAATCCGATAGGGCGGATGACGCGGGAGCAAATGCAAATCACAAGCTCAATTCCATCCCGCGAGAATATGATGCACCAGCTCCTTCAAATGTGACGAAACTGTGAAGCACGAGAGCGTGAATTTCAAAAAAATACGCTGGTCGCCAATGTTGCGCAACAGAATTCAAAAATCGACAGCTACCGTTTGATACGTATGGATACATCCGTGTCAAAGGGAGAAAGCCATGGCAAACTACAGTCCACAACACTTTGAGCCTCGGGCTAAGGCCGTCAACGTCAAGGGCGTTGCTAACCGCGCCGTCGCAACCGTTTTGACGGCGGGCCTCATTGCTCAGCCGCTCATGTCGCCGCTGGCGGCAATCGCCGCACCGTCAACCGATAACGGCGATTCTGTTCAGGGGGGGGGGTAGTTCTGTAGAGAACAGCGTTGTCGCCGGTAACCAAGCGGTCGCAAAGACGGCTGCCCAGCTGGCCGAGGAATCGGCAAAGCAGCTCAAGGACGCTCAGGCCGCCTACGATGCGGCTCAGAAGAAGGCCGACGCCGCGGGTCAGTCTCAAAAGCAGGCCCAGCAGCAAAAGAATCAGGCCTCGCAGGCTGTGAGCGACAACGAAATCGAGCAGAACGCAGCAGAAGTCGCCGCGCTCCAGGAGAAGATTGACGAGCTCAAAGCCGCCGTCGAAAAGACCGAGCAGCAGCAGAAGAAGCTGGGCGACCTGAACGATCAGCTCGATCAAGCCAACAAGAGTGTCGAGGATAAGACCCAGGCGCTCAAGGACGCCAAGGCAAAGCAGGACGAGGCCAAGAAGGCTCTCGACGATGCACAGGCCAAGCTCGAGGCCATGGGTATGGACGAGTACGAGGCCGCCAAGAAGGCCGTCGAGGACGCGCAGGCCAAGCTCGACGCTGCCAACAAGGCCGTTGCTACCGCGCAGGCTAATCTGGACCAGGCCAAGGCAGCCGAGGCCAGTGCCCAGCAGGAAAAGCAGAATACCGAGGCAGCTTTGACGACTGCCCAGGCCAAGAAGCAGGAGACTGCCGCTGCCCTCGCAGCCGCAACCACCGCGCGCGATAACGCCCAGCAGAAGCTCAACCAGGCGCAGGCCGCACTCGATGCCGCCGTCTCGGGCACGGGCGTCGACCTGAGCGCGCTCGAGGCTGCCAAGAACACTGCCGCCAGCGAGCTCGCGACCACGCAGGCCGCGCTCGATGCCGCGACGACTGCAGACGCCACCGCACAGGCGAACCTGCAGGCTGCGCAGACTACCGTCACCGCCGCGCAGGAGAAGGCCAACGCCGCCAACGCCGCCGTGGCATCTGCCCAGTCTGCATATGATGCGGTAAGCAAGGAGTACAACGCCGCCGTCAGCAAGCGCGACGCCGCGAAGTCGGCATGCGAGCAGGCCCAGCAGACCGAAGCCGACAAGAAGGCGGAGTACGACCGACTCGTCGAGGTCCGTCAGCAGAAGCGCAGCGAGTGGGAGGCGGCCTGCGCCGCTTCGAACGCCGCGGAAAAGGCTTATGTCGCTGCTAATGCCCAGGTTGAGGCTCTTGAGCAGCAGATTGCAGACCTAAAGTCCAACATGACCGTTGACCAGGAAGTCATCAATAAGGGCATGCTCGGCTTTATGGCCTACATCAGCAACAGCAGCGATTTCACCGCCACACAGAAAAAGAACGCCCAGGATGCCGTATCGATGCTGACCGGTGCTGAGGACAAGGCCGACTGGTATGACCAGTACGTCGATCAGGATATGTCTCGCGACACCAATCCGCTCTCCTTGGAGCAGATGCGCAACGCCCTGACATATCTCGACACCCAGAACAACCTCCGCAAGGCGAACGGTCAGTCGGCGCTCAGCGTCAGCCTCCGTATGACTGCGGCAGCCGCCCTTAATACATCATATTCATCGAACATCTGGGGACACTCGAACTGCTACTTCGACAACGGTGAAAACCTTGCTGGCGGAGGCGGCGCATATACCGGCGGCGAGACCGAGGATACCCTCGGCTGGCCCTATACCGGCCTCTATACTCAGGAAAAGAAGATTTTCGACAAGTATGTAGAGCAGTATGGCGACAAACTCGGCAAATATCGATATGAGTCCTATTACATCTACCAGAACTACAACAGCATCTACCACGAGTGCGGGCACTATCTCAACATTATCGATGCCTCTACGAGAGCCATCGGCATCGCGACCGGTAGCGGCAAGAATACCGATTCCGAGGTAACCATCTTCGATTACAGCGATGATGACACGCAGGCTGATTTCACTGTCTCCGAGTTCAAGAAGCTCCTCAACGACTACATCGATTCCGCCTACAATGCGGGCGGCACGCAGGCGCAGAAGGCGCAGCTCAAGGAGCTCCAGGGCAAGCTTGCCGAGGCGCAGAAGAACTTTGGAACTACAAGGGAAGCTTACTTCGCAGCTGTAAACGGGCAGGATGCCGCCCAGGACGCTTTCACCGCAGCCGATGTGAACATGAACACCGCCAAGGGCGAGTACGAGAAGGCTCAGTCCGCTACTGCTGCCGCCAAGTCCGCCTATGACGCTGCCGAAGCCGAGCTTAAGATCATCGACGTCAAGACACCCCAGGCCAAGCTTGATGCCGCTAAGGGCGAGGCGGCAACTGCCCAGGCGGCTCTTGATAAGGCAAATGCCACGCTTGTCGATTGCCAGACGAAGGCATCCGAGGCCGCTGCTCACAAGGCGAAGGCTCGCAGTGCCCGCGATGCCGCCAAGGCAAAGTCCGATCAGGCTAACGCGGCGTATGACAACGCCACGGCTTCGGTTAAGGACCTTACTGCCAAGCGTGACAACGCCAAGGTGGACCTTGCGGACAAGCAGGGCGCCCTTGACAAGGCAAAGAAGGCCGACGATGCCGCCCAGGCAGGTGTAGACAAGGCCAAGGCAGCAGATGCCCAGGCCGCGACCGCTCTTTCGGACGCCAAGCAGGCAGTTGCCGCCAAGACGCAGGCTGTGTCCGACGCGCAGGCCGAGGCCAAGGCTGCCGAGGGTGAGCTGACCCGCGCAAACAAGGCCTTCGAGCGCTTTGCCGGCGCCCAGAAGGCGGTCGACGACGCCAAGGCCGCCTATGACGCTGCCGTCGCCGGTGTCGCCGATGCCCAGAAGCAGCTCGAGGCTGCCAACGAAGCCGTCGTCGATGCGAACTTCGATATCGTCAAGGCCAAGGCCGAGCTTGCCAACGACGAGGCACTCAAGGCCGATCTTGAGGCTGTCGACCACAAGGCATCCCTTGTCGCGGGCACGACGGGCAACGAGAAGCTGGTCAAGCTGAACGCTGCCTACGCTCGCTATAAGGCTGCCGTCGATGCCGCCGCTGGCCTCAAGGCTGCCCTGAGCGATGCCGATGCCAAGCTGTCCGATGCCAACGACGTCTATGCCGCTGCACTGGCCGAGCTCGGAGATGCCAAGGATGCCCTGGCTGCCGCTCAGGCCGAGTACGACAAGTATCATCCCAAGGCCGAGCCGCAGAGCAAGCCGCAGGCCAAGCCTCAGGTTGCGCAGGCTGCTGCAAAGGCCCCCGTTGCCAAGAAACAGGCTGCGCCTGCCGCGCTCGCCCAGACCGGTGATGACTCCGCGCTTGCGGGCGAGGTCTTCGTTATCGGCGGTATTACGCTCGTGGCTGCGGGCGTGACGCTGGGCGATCGTCGTCGCAAGCACATGTAGTGATTCGAGCGTCGGCTCTGCAACGAACTTCGGTTCATAGCAGGAACGCTTCGATAGCTTAAGCGATAAGGCCGGCGCGCTGTTAAACGCAGCGCGCCGGCCTTTCTTTGCGTTGGTATCAAAAAGCCCGGTCGGTAGCCTGGAAAGCTACCGACCGGGCAAATCGTAGGCAATATGGTTG
>CABSDO010000013.1 GCA_902476475.1 uncultured Collinsella sp.
GGCGCCGCTGACCGGTGGACGGCACCGAGCCGTACGCTTGAACTGAGAAGGGGGAGGCCTCGCGGCCTCCCCTTTTTTGCGTTTATATCGAGCTGTGCCTTGTGAACGGGCTCCTCCTTTGACTCTCTTACTGTTTGGCTGTTTTTTGAACCGTCGCTTTGTATTTGCGCGATAATAACTCGCATTGACGTTGGGGAGGGCATGATGTTTACCGTTTTTGTTTTGGGCAATATTGCTTCGGGTAAATCGACTGCCTGTCGCTATCTGGAATCTCGCGGAGCCCTGCTTATCGATTTAGACGTTCTTGCCAAATCGCTGTACGTGCCGGGGTCGGATATCGTCAATGCTCTTGCCGAAGAGTTTGGCTGGGATATTTTGGACGAGGAGGGCGGCGTTCGACGTAATATCCTCGCTTCTCGAGCTTTTGTCTCTCCCGATACGGTTACAAGGCTCAATAGCATTGTGCACCCCGTTCTCATTGAGCAGCTTTCGCTGAGGATTCTCGATCCTGTCTGCTGTACGGTTTCGTCCCCCCGCTATCCCTTTGCGGCGGTCGAAGTATCTGCTCCAACTGGCTTTGAGGACGCCTTTGGCCTTGCGGATGAAATTATGGTTGTTAGCGCGCCTTTGGAGGTCCGTCGCGAACGCGCTATTCACCGTGGTATGGAACCATCCGATTTTGATGCTCGCTGTGCTTGCCAACCCGATGAGTCTTCGCTTTGCCGTCTCGCTACGACCGTGATTGATAACGCGGCGGGCGACAGCTCGCTTTTTGTACAACTGGACGCATGGCTTGCTCGCCATGGCCTTATGGACGCTACGGATAAGGGGACGATAGATGCCTAAGACGCGTTTCTTTACGTGGTATCGCCTTGTACCGCTGACTGTCGTTTTCGTCTTTGGCCTTATCTCGCTCGTTTACTCGTGTGCCCCCGCCGCTTTCTTTAAACCGCTCTATCCGATTGACTATGAGGCGTATGTAAAGCAGTCCAGTATTTCACATAATCTCGATCCGTATCTGGTGTGTGCCGTCATCAAGTCGGAATCAAACTGGGATCCCGAGGCGGAATCAAACCAGGGCGCCCAAGGTCTCATGCAGCTTATGCCCGAAACCGCTGAGGACATGATCGCCAAGGGCCTTGTCGATGGGGACGAGTATTCTGCCGATAACCTGAATGACCCCGCTACGAATATCGAATTTGGGTGCGCGTACCTTTCGTACCTGCTGACATATTTCAATGGCTCGACGGATAGCGCTATTGCTGCTTACAATGCCGGAATGGGCAATGTCGATGGGTGGGCGCAGCAAAACACGTCGTTCCACAACGCGATTACCTTCCCCGAGACACAAGCCTATTTGATTCGTGTCAATAATGCCTGGGTTCGCTATAAGACCCTCTATCCCGACCGGTTCGTATAGGACTATGCCTGCCGCCTGCGTATACTGCAGATGTATGAGTTAGGAGTATCCATGGCGGATTTTGAAGTTGAGCGTGTTGGCGGAGAGCTCAAACGTTTTGGCGTTGAGGGCTCTGATGTGCCGTTTAAGGTCGTGTCTCCCTATGAGCCTGCAGGTTCCCAGCCGAAGGCCATTGAGTCGCTTGTGCAGGGTGTGAGGGACGGAGACCGCTATCAGGTTTTGCTTGGCGTGACCGGTTCGGGCAAGACCTTTACCATGGCCAAGACCATCGAAGCTCTCGGTAAGCCAACGCTGGTCATGGCCCCCAACAAAACCCTCGCCGCACAGCTTGCGAGCGAGCTCAAAGAATTCTTTCCCAACAACGCTGTGGTCTACTTCGTCTCGTACTACGACTATTATCAGCCCGAGGCATATGTACCGCAGAGTGATACGTATATCGAGAAAGACTCGTCGATTAACGAAGAGGTCGAGATGCTGCGCCATCAGGCGACGGCATCGCTGCTTTCTCGACGGGACGTGATTGTCGTCGCATCGGTCTCGTGCATCTATGGCATCGGTTCTCCTGAGGACTATGCGGGCCTGGCGCCGAACGTCGATAAGAAGGTGCCGCTCGAGCGCGATGACTTTATCCATGCGCTCATCGACATTCAATATGATCGCAATGACTATGATTTGGCGCGCGGTACCTTTCGCGTGCGCGGAGATGTCGTCGACGTGTATCCGCCCTATGCCGAGCATCCGTTGCGGTTTGAGTTCTTTGGCGACGAGGTCGAGCTGATTGCCGAGATCGATGAGGTCACCGGTGAGATGTTGCGTGAGTACGAAGCGATTCCCGTGTGGCCGGCCTCGCACTATGTGACCGAGAAGCCAAAGGTTAAGGCGGCCCTGAAATCGATCAGCGAAGAGTGCGAGAAGCGTGTGGCGGAACTCAAGGCGACCGACAAGTTGCTCGAGGCGCAACGTCTGCAGCAGCGGACCGATTATGACCTCGAGATGCTTGAGACGATGGGCTTTTGCAACGGCATCGAGAACTACTCGCGTCATCTGGACGGGCGTAAGCCGGGTGAACCGCCGTTTACCTTGATTGACTACTTCCCCAAGGACATGCTTTGCATCATCGACGAGAGCCATGTGACGGTGCCGCAGATTCGCGGTATGCACGAAGGCGACCGTTCGCGCAAAGTTACGCTTGTTGAGCATGGTTTCCGTCTTCCGTCGGCGCTCGATAACCGCCCGCTTCGTTTCGATGAGTTTGAGGCGAGGATTCCCCAGTTCATCTACGTTTCGGCCACGCCGGGTGACTATGAGCTGCGTGTGAGCCAAAATGACGTTGAACAGATCATTCGTCCGACCGGCCTGCTCGATCCCAAGATCGACGTTCGTCCGGTCCGAGGCCAGATTGACGATCTTGAGGACGAGATTCGCGAGCGCGTGGCCCGCAAGGAGCGCGTGCTGGTGACCACGCTCACCAAGCGCATGGCCGAGGACCTGACCGACCATCTGCTTGATGCCGGCATTAAGGTCAACTACATGCACTCCGATACCGCGACGATGGACCGTGTCGAGATCCTGCGAACGTTGCGCGAGGGCAAGATCGATGTTTTGGTTGGCATCAACTTGCTTCGCGAGGGCCTGGATCTCCCCGAGGTCTCGCTGGTGGCAATTCTCGATGCCGATAAGGAAGGTTTCTTGCGTAACCGCCGTTCGCTGATTCAGACGATTGGCCGTGCGGCCCGTAATGCCGACGGCGAAGTCATCATGTACGCTGACGTCGTGACCGATTCGATGAGAGAGGCAATCGACGAGACGCAGCGTCGCCGTGAGATCCAGATGGCCTACAACGAAGAACACGGCATTGTGCCCAAGACGGTGCGGAAGGCCATCAACGACATTTCGAGCTTTATTGCCGAGGCCGAAAAGACCGTCGGGTCCAAGGGACGCTCGAAGGGCGACTCTCTGGGCCATGGTGCGTTCTATACGCCCGATGAAAGCGGCGAGGGCGGGGTGCCAGAGACGGTGACGCCTGAACAGACGCTTGCCGAGCAGCTGGAAGGGCTGCCGCATGACGAGCTGGTGCGGATCGTCGAGACCATGGAGGAAGACATGCGTAATGCCTCCGCCGCTATGGATTTTGAGGAGGCGGCGCGCCTGCGTGATGCCGTCGTTCAGATTCGGGCGATGCTCGAGGGTACGTCCGAGGACGAAACGATTGAGCGCCTGCGTTCGCAGGCCCGCAAGGGTTCCACGTTCGCTTCGGGCAGAAAACGCCAGGGCGCCCGATTTAAGAAATAGGGTACAGGCCCCGAGCTTCTCGTTGAGCTCGGGGCCTGTGTCTTTAGTGTGCTAGAGGTCTGCAATCAGGGCTTCGGCACACCGGATGCCATCGGTGGCGGCGCTCATGATGCCGCCGGCATATCCTGCTCCCTCGCCGCAAGGGTAGAGGCCTGGAGTCGTCACGGCGTGACACGCGCGATCTCGGGTGACGGTGACCGGGGAGCTCGAACGCGTCTCCACGCCGGTAAGCACGGCATCGGGGCGGTCGTAGCCCCGTAGCTTTTTTCCGAGCAGGGGAATTCCCAGGCGAAGCGACTCGACGATATGCTGTGGTAGCGCCTCGTCAATTGCCGTCCAAGTCACACCGAGCGGATAGGTGGGCTTAACCTTTCCACATGCCGTGCTGGGACGTTTTGTAAGGAAATCGCCGACGAGCTGTGCCGGTGCATTCCAGTTAGAGCCGCCCAGTCGGTAGGCAGCCTGCTCGCAAGCGCGCTGGAGTTCAACGCCCGCGAGAGGGTCATCGTTGGGAAGGTCTTCGGGCGTGACGTTAACGAGCAAGGCGGCATTTGCGTTACGGCCGTTGCGGGCATTGAGACTGGCGCCGTTGATGCACAGGTGGCCCGGCTCGGAAGAGGCAGCGACAACCTGCCCGCCGGGGCACATGCAAAACGAGAACACGCTGCGCCCGTTGGGAAGATGGGCGACGAGCTTGTAGGGGGCTGCTCCGAGGGCGGGATGTCCCGCCGAAGAGCCATATTGGGCGCGATCGATATCGCGCTGCGGGTGCTCGATGCGCACACCCATGGCAAAGGTTTTTTGCGCGAGGGCTACGCCGTGGTCCTTGAGGAGCTCGAATACGTCGCGGGCGGAGTGGCCGCAGGCAAGGATAAGGTACTTCGTGGCGACTTGCTCAGTCGCGGCATGTTGAGACGCCTGGACATCGATGCCGGCGATGGCGCCGGACGCGTCGGTGCGAATGTCAACAAGCTTCGTTCGATAGCGGACGACACCTCCGAGCCGTTCGATGCGCTGGGAAATATTGGTGACAACTGTGGGAAGGATGTCGGAGCCAATGTGCGGCTTGGCATCCCACAGAATGTCTCGGGGTGCGCCCGCTTCGACGAAGGTGTCCAGGATAAGGCGATGGACGGGATGTTTAGTTCCCGTATTGAGCTTGCCATCCGAGAAAGTCCCCGCGCCGCCCAAGCCAAACTGGATATTGCTCTCGGGGTCGAGGGTGCGCTCCTTCAGGAAGAGGTCGATTGCCTGCGAGCGACGAAGCGCCGGGTCGCCCCGTTCGATAAGCAAGGGCCTCAGGCCCGCTTCGGCAAGGGTGAGTGCGGCGAAAAGGCCAGCGCATCCGGCGCCGACGACGACAGGGCGCTCTTTGGGTGCGCCGGAAACGGGGGAGGGGAATGAAGGCCCATTGTCGTCTATCGTGCGCACGCGTGAGCGGTCACGCTCGGCCACGCTGCCGAGCACTGTCTGCTCGATGTCTGGGCTCGTCAGCTCAACACGAAAGCTCAGAATAAAATGAACGTCTCGTTTTTTGCGGGCATCGATGGACTTGCGGTGGAGCTCGATGGACTTGATCTCGGAGTCTTTGCAACGAAGAACGCGTTTTGCGACTCGCTTGCCAACGATAAGGCAAGCATTTTCATCGCCGGCTTCATCGAGCGACGCATTGACTTGGGTGATTTCGATCATCGAGGTCTCCTTAGATGCAAGAAAGAGGCCGCCCGGTGTCCCAGACGGCCCGAATGCGTTTTGATTATAGACTGCGCGGCTATAGGTTACTTGCAGCGCGAATGCCCGAAATCCAGGCCCATGCAAGGTTGAAGCCACCGCAGTCGGCGTCGATATCGAGGGCTTCGCCGCAGACGTAAAGCGGGGCATCGACTGCGTCGTTCGCGCGAAGGCCGGGTATCGAGACGGTCTCGATGGGTATGCCGCCACGTGTGACCTGTGCCGAGCGCTCCTCGGCTGTTCCCTCGACAAGCAGCTTAAAGTGCTTGAGGATGGAGACCAGATGGATGACATCGTTGGAGTCAGGATGGCACTGTTCGAACGCCGTGCAGACGACGCGGGAGAGTTGCGGAGCGAGCATGCCATCGAGCCAGCGGGGGTCGTGGGGCGAAAAGCGGCCGAGCAGTTCAACGCGTCGGTTGAGCATATCGAGCAGCTCATCTTTGGAGAGGTCGGGGAAAATGTCGAGCAGGATCGTGTCGCCGTGCTGGATGCGTCGGGAGAGGTTGAATGCGGCGACACCTGAGATGCCGAAGGTCCGGAACAGTACCTCGCCGTCTTCGCACCAGAGCTCCTCATGATTGCGGGTGAGCGTCAAGCGGGCGCGGACGCGTAGGCCATCCAACGCCTTGAGGGCCATCCGGTTGCCGACGACCGATGCCGACACGGGACAGAGGACGGGGCGAAGCGGCGTTAGGGGGAGGCTAAACGTCTCGGCGATACCGGCGGGGTTGCCGCCCGTGGCGATAATTGCGGCATGTGCCTGCAAGGTCACGTTTTTGCGCGGGGTATCGGCGAGCGCCCTCCGAAGCGAACGGAGCTCAGATTTTCGATCGTCGTGCTTTTTTGCCTTGAGCGCCCGTGCGGGGCGGTCTATTTGGAGCGCCCAACCCTCGGGAGCTTTGTGCGCCGTGGCAACATTGGCTCCGCAGATTAAAGTGATGGCCAGACGATTGCAAACGTTGAGAAGCGCGTCGCGCACCGATTCGGCGCGAAGGGAGCGTGGGTACAGTCGACCTTCCTCGGAGGTCGTCATGATGCCCAGCGAGGAGAAGAAACCCATAAGATCTTGTTCGGGCCGGGGGCCCATGACGGATTCGATGAAAGCGGGGTGGTTGTACCGCTGGGGATTAATCGATTCGTTTGAGAGATTGCAGCGGCCGTTGCCGGTCGCAAGGAGTTTAAGGCCGCAGGCGACATCGCTCTCAACGATGCAGACGCTTTTGCCAGCGCGTGCGGCCGTGATGGCGGCGGCGAGACCCGAGGCCCCGCCGCCGATTACCAGGACGTCATAGAAGGCGCTCGTGTTCACTTAGGCCTCGTCGGTCTCGTGCGGGGCGATAGCCTCGACGGCAGAGACGGCCTTGGGCAGCATGCCATCGGGCAGCGCGGTCTCGACTTCACCCTTATCGCAGGCCTCGGCGAGTGACGGATTGATGGGAAGCTGGCCCAAGATGTCGAGGTTGTAGCGCTCGGCGACTTCGGGGAGCTTGCTCTTACCAAAGACCTCGATCTTCTTGCCGCAGTCGGGGCACTCGATATAGCTCATGTTCTCGACGACGCCCAGAATGGGGACGTTCATCTTCTCGGCCATGTTGACTGCCTTGGCGACGATCATCGAGACCAAGTCTTGCGGGCTCGTGACGATGACGATGCCATCGACGGGCAGCGATTGGAAAACGGTGAGCGCGACGTCGCCCGTTCCCGGAGGCATATCGACCAGCAGGTAGTCGATGGGGCCCCATGAGGTCTCGCTCCAGAATTGCCTGATGGCGCCCGCGATAACCGGGCCACGCCAAAGGACGGGATCGGTTTCGTTTTGGAGCAGCAGGTTGGAGCTCATGACCTTGACCCCGTGCTCTGAGATCTCGGGCAGCATAAGATTGCCGAGAGCATGGACATGACGTCCGCTCATACCGAACATCTTGGGGATGGAGGGGCCGGTGATGTCGGCATCGAGGATGCCGACTTTGTTGCCGCGGCGGGCAAGCTCGGTGGCGATGGCACCGGTGACGAACGACTTGCCGACGCCGCCCTTGCCGGATAGCACGGCGATAACGCGCTTGACCTCGGATAGCGTGTTCTCTTCAAATTCCTGCGGTGCGGTTTGTCCGCCGGCCGCCTGTGCGTGCTCGCAACCCATATCTGACTCCTTTGTATGCGTTGGGGCAAGGCCCCACGATGTGACACGAGCGCCATTGTACCCTCGTTTGCGAGCGGGAGTCATTTGTGATGTGCGGCGGGCGATCGACGGCATTCGAAAGCATGGGTCAGGCATTGCGACGCGCGCGTCGGATAAAGCAAAAGGTCTGCGAATCTTGTATTACGAACATCTGTGCGCGTTCAGTGCGCTAAACTCATCGGCAGTGTGATTTGAAGTTATAGGAGGCAAGGAGCTTCCATGTCTGATTCCTCTATCGTTATTCGCGGTGCGCGCGAACACAACTTGTGCGATATCGATGTATCCATTCCACGCGACCAGCTCGTGGTCATTACCGGTCTTTCCGGCTCGGGCAAAAGCTCGCTAGCGTTCGACACGATCTATGCCGAGGGCCAGCGTCGTTATGTTGAGAGCCTGTCGAGCTATGCTCGCCAGTTCTTGGGCCAGATGGACAAGCCCGACCTGGATTCGATTGACGGTCTGTCGCCTGCCGTGTCGATTGACCAAAAGACGACATCCAAGAATCCTCGATCGACGGTGGGTACCGTAACCGAGATTTATGACTACCTACGACTGCTGTTTGCTCGCGTCGGTACGCCGCACTGCCCCGAGTGCGGTCGCATAATCGAGCGCCAGACGACCGATCAGGTTGCCGATAAAGTCCTGGCTGCGGGGGAGGGCCGCCGCGCGTTCGTGCTGGCACCGGTGGTTCGCGGCCGCAAGGGCGAGTATGCCAAGCTGTTCGAGGATCTTCGCGCCGAGGGCTTTAGCCGCGTGCGCGTCGACGGCGAGGTTCGCTCGCTTGATGACCCTATCGATTTGGATAAGAAATTCAAGCACGATATCGAGGTCGTGGTCGACCGTATCGTGATTCGCGAGAACTCCCTGGGCCGTATTGCCGAGTCCGTTGAACAGGCTACTGCGCTGGCGCACGGCAATGTGAACGTATACTTGCTGCCCGACCGCGACGCTCCCGAGGGGACCGAAGGCGAGTTACTGGAGTATTCGCTGGCGCTGGCGTGCCCGGAGCATGGACACTCCATCGATGACCTGCAGCCGCGCGATTTCTCGTTCAACGCGCCCTATGGCGCGTGCCCCGAGTGCGATGGCCTGGGCTTTAAGAAGACGGTCGATGCCGAAGCGCTAATCGAAGACCCCTCGAAGTCGATCGCCGACGGGGTCTTTGGCAGCCTGTTTGGCAACTCTAACTACTATCCGCAGATTTTCGCTGCGGTCTGCAAACACTTTAAGGTGAGCGTCGATACGCCGTGGGAGGATCTGCCTCCGCGGGTGCGTCGCGCGTTTTTAGACGGCATGGGCGACACGAAGATTTCGGTTGACTATCAAAAGCTTGATGGGCGTCGCAGCCAGTGGGATACGAAATTCTCGGGTGTACGCAACATTTTGTATGAGCGCTATAACGAGACGACGAATGAGAACACCAGGGCGCGCTTGGAGAAGTACATTCGCGAGGAGCCGTGCTCGAGTTGCCATGGTGCTCGTCTGCGCCCCGAGATGCTCGCCGTTACCGTAGGCGGTAAGTCCATTTACGAGGTCTGCTGCCTGTCGTGCCGCGAGTCGCTTGCGTTTTTCGAGGGCCTGGAGCTTACCGAGCGTCAGCAGTTTATCGGCGGCCGTATCGTCAAGGAAATCCTGGAGCGCCTGCGCTTTCTGGTCGATGTCGGACTCGACTATCTGACCCTCGACCGTGCCTCGGCGACGCTTTCCGGAGGCGAGGCCCAGCGCATTCGCCTGGCAACGCAGATCGGCGCCGGTCTCATGGGTGTCCTGTACATTTTGGACGAGCCATCGATCGGCCTTCATCAGCGCGATAACGAGCGCCTGATCAAGACACTTGAGCGCCTACGCGATATCGGCAATACCGTCATCGTCGTCGAGCATGATGAGGATACGATTCGTGCTGCCGACTATGTGATCGACATGGGCCCCGGCGCGGGCGTGAACGGCGGACCCGGGGTCGCCGCGGGAACGCCTGCCGATATCATGGCGTGCCCCGATTCGATGACGGGTGCCTACCTGACCGGCAAGCGAATGATTCGGGTTCCCGATAAGCGCCGCAAGCCCGGTCGCGGCTGCCTTAAGATCACGGGCGCCCGCGCCAACAACCTTAAAAACGTTACCGCCAAGATTGAGTTCGGTACGCTTACGGTCGTTACCGGCGTGTCGGGGTCGGGCAAGAGCTCCCTGGTTACCGACACCATCGCACCCGCCCTTACGAATGCCATTCATCGCTCGACGCGTCCTGTGGGACCGTACAAAAAGCTCGAGGGTATCGAGTGCATCGATAAGGTGATCGACATTGACCAGTCGCCGATCGGCCGTACTCCGCGTTCCAATCCCGCTACGTACATTGGCCTGTGGGATGATCTGCGCGCGCTGTTTGCGAGCACACCGGAGTCGAAGGCACGCGGCTACTCGCCGGGACGTTTCTCCTTTAACGTGAGCGGCGGTCGCTGCGAAGCATGCAAGGGCGACGGACAAATTAAGATCGAGATGCACTTCCTTCCCGATATCTATGTCCCCTGCGAGGTCTGCGGCGGCAAACGCTATAACCGCGAGACGCTTGAGGTCACCTACCGTGGCAAGACCATCTCTGACGTGCTCGACATGAGCGTTACCGAGGCGCTGGCTTTCTTTGGGAATATTCCTCAGATTAAGCGTAAGCTCCAGACTCTGTATGATGTGGGCTTGGGTTATGTGAGCTTGGGCCAGCCGGCAACGACGCTTTCGGGTGGCGCGGCGCAGCGCGTAAAGCTCGCCAAGGAACTCCACCGCCGTCAGACGGGTAAGACGTTCTACATTCTGGATGAGCCGACGACCGGTCTCCATTTTGAGGATGTCCGCCAGCTGCTCGACGTGCTGCAGCGCCTGGTCGATGCGGGCAACACGGTTCTGGTGATCGAGCACAATCTCGATGTCATCAAGGTTGCCGACCGTCTGATCGATATGGGCCCCGAGGGCGGTAATGGCGGCGGAACCGTCGTGGTCTCGGGAACGCCGGAGCAAGTCGCGGCGTGTCCGCAAAGCTATACGGGTAAGTTCTTGGCACCGTTGCTCAAGCGCGATCGAGAGCGTCAGGCACAGCTCGACGCGCAGTAAAGAGATGTTGTAATGCGAAAAGCGCCACCGATTCCTTCCGATTCGGTGGCGCTTCTGTGTGTCGAGATGACGTACGCGGCCAAATTGGACATATACTTAAGCGTTGCGTTCGCATGCGAAGGAAGGGACATGCCATGGCAAAGGCTGCGAAGACGCCAAAAACCAATGCAATGCGCGAGTTGGAAAGCGCCGGCATTTCCTATGTTCTCCATACGTACGAAGACGATGGCGACGAATCGTCAGGCTTGGGCGTCGCGATTTCCGAGCAGCTTGGCGAGGAGCCCGGTCAGGGATTTAAGACCTTGGTTTGCGTGACGCCGTCCAACGACCACGTTGTGTGCTGCATCCCCGTTGCCGACGAGCTCGACCTAAAGGCCGCTGCGCGTGCCGCGGGAGAAAAGTCTCTGGTCATGATGCATGTCAAGGACCTGCTTGCCGCGACAGGGTACGTCCGCGGCGGTTGCAGTCCGGTCGGTATGAAAAAACGCTTTCGGACGCTAATCGATGAGACATGTGTCCTTTGGGATACCATTTTTATCTCGGGCGGCAAACGTGGCTATCAGCTTGAGCTTGCGCCCGACGACTTAGTTGCATTTTGCGGGGCGACGGTTGCCCCGATCACGAGAGAGGACTGAGCGATGCCGCAGGAAGAATCGAAGCGCGGAGCTCACTTTGCAAACGGCTCGGCTTCTCGAGCGTCCGCGTCTGGGGACTCTTCGGTCGAAAACGAGATTCGAAACGCTTGGCCTGCGGCTGGTGGCCCGGGGGAGACGGCTGTGTATTTGCGCGCCGCCGGTGCCGGTACGGTGCCTCCCCGCACGGTACTCTCCTCCGGTCGTCCCGATGAGACGGCGGTGGTTTTGGCCGCGGCTCAATCCCGTGCCGGACGGATGCCTGCCGCCGCCGGGGCGTCTCGTGCGCCGCGTCCCGATGAGACGGCAGTGTTCTTGATGGCGGCTCAGGGAAAGGGCACGCTGCAGGATGTCCCAGCCGATCGTCCCGCGAGACCTGCAACCGACGGTGATGACGAGCAGCTGCTTTCGGATGACGACTGGTCGCCGCTCGGCTCGACCGATCCGGTCGAGGGTGCTGCTGTCGATGACGATGATTGGGATTTCTTGCCGTTTTCTGGTCGAACCGCTGCCGCCAGGGAAGTAGACACGGTGTTTGGTGATAATGCCGCAGCTAACGATGACGCTTCGTTTGACAACGATGTCTCGCCTGTTGACGGCGCTTTTTCTGCCGATGATGCCGTTTTGGTCGACGATCCCTTCGCGATAATCGATGAGCCTGATATCGAGGTTGATTCTCGACAACACACTAAAGTCAGTCCCCAATCGCAGGACGACATAGATGATATGGGCTCGTCGGACTACTCTACGGTTGGCCGTTCTGCCGGCCTTATGACTGCGCTGACCATCGTGTCGCGCGTCACCGGGTTTATTCGCACGTGGGCTATGGCTGCCGCCATCGGCATGTCGCTGCTCTCGTCTTCCTATCAGGTCGCCAACAACCTGCCCAATATGCTCTACGAGCTCGTGATGGGCGGTATGTTGGTTACCGCCTTTTTGCCGGTGTACATGAGCGTGCGCCGTGAACAGGGTCGCGACGCCTCAAACGAATACGTAGGTAATCTGCTTGGCATCCTGCTTTTGCTGCTGGGCGGCATTTCGTTGCTGGGCACCGTGTTCGCTCCGGGCTTTATCTGGACGCAGTCGTTCCTTTCGGGTGACGGCAGCAGCATGAATACTGCCGCGTTCATGTTTCGTTTTTTTGCCATCCAGATTCTGTTCTACGGGCTGGGCTCGGTGTTCTCGGGTGTTCTCAACGCACACCGTGATTACTTCTGGTCGACGTTTGCCCCGGTCCTCAACAATGTGATTGTCATTGCGAGCTTTATGGGCTTTGCTCCTGTGTCCGCACAATTCGGTGAGCGTGCCGGCATCATTCTTATTGCAGCCGGAACGACCTTTGGCGTCTTTGTCCAGATGGCATGTCAGATCCCCGCGCTCGGCAAGCACGGCGTGCATCCTCATATCCATATCGACTTTAAGGATCCCGCGCTGCGCCAGACGATTGCGCTCGGTATTCCGACGCTGCTTGCAACGGTGTGCATGTTTGTTTCGACCTCCATCACCAATGCCGCCGCGCTGGTGGTACAGCCCGAGACCGGTCCTTCTGTCATCGCGTATGCGCGCCTGTGGTACACGCTGCCCTACGCGCTGATTGCCGCTTCGCTTTCGACGGCGCTGTACACCGAGCTCTCTCACGATGCGCAGGAGAAAGATTACGACAGTGTCCGTACGGGCATCTCGCGCGGTGTCGCCCAGATGCTGCTCTTCCTGATTCCGTTTGCGTTGTACCTGATTGTTTTCGCCCGTCCACTCAACATGATTTACTGTGCCGGCAAGTTTGACGAGTCCGGCGTGGCACTGGTGTCCGAGTTCCTTGTCTATCTGGCGCTCTCGCTGCCACTCTACGGCGTGGTCGTGCTGATGCAGAAGAGCTTCTCTGCTCTGCTCGATATGAAGCCCTATGGCCGCTATTGTCTGTACTCCGCCATTGGGCAGGCCGGTTCGGTACTGCTGTTCGGAGTGGCCCTCGGCTACGGCATGCCTGCCATCGCGCTTTCGTATGTCGTCGACTACGTTATCTTGGTCGGTTGTTCGCTGTGGTGGCTGCGTCGTCGTCTGCATGGCCTTCAGGTTAAGTCCATACTGCACGGAGGCTTCTTTGGCCTTTTGCTCGGCGGCCTGGGTGCCGCAGCGGGTGCCGGCGTTTTGTGGGCGCTCGAGCACTTTGTCGGTGCGCTCGGCGGCTCGATTCTGGTTACCTTGGGCTATGTTTGCGTTGCAGGCATCGTCTCGCTCGCTGTCACCTTTGGTCTGGCCGTCGCCTTTAAGATGCCCGAGGTCTCTGCGTTGCTTCGCCGCAAGTAGGTAAACGTGACGGGTCACGATAACATTCCAACCCTTGCCGAACAGGTCTCGCGCGTTCCCACGCAGCCCGGCTGCTACCTTTGGAAAGACGCCAAGGGCGATGTCATCTACGTTGGCAAGGCGAAAAACCTGCGTGCCCGTATGCGTCAGTACGTGACGCTGCAGGACGAGCGCCAGAAGATCCCGCTTATGATGCAGCTGGTGGCGAGCTTCGACTATATCGTTGTGGAGACCGAGCACGAGGCATTGGTACTCGAGCGCAATCTAATCGGTCAGTACCATCCGTACTTTAACGTCGATCTTAAGGACGATAAGAGCTACCCCTTTATCGCTATCACCAAGAGCGATCTATTTCCCGCTATTAAATACACGCGTGAGCGCCATAAGCCAGGGACGCGCTATTTTGGCCCCTATACCGATAGCCGTGCGGCGCGTGAAACCATCGATACGCTGCGCAAGGTCATTCCCATTTGCTCAGCATCCTGTGCGGAGTGGCGTCGCTGCCGCCGCATCGTCGAATCTCATAAGGGCGAAGAAGACATCGTCAATATGATTTGCGCGCAAAACGGACGCCCCTGTTTTGACTATCATGTCGGTCGTGGCCCGGGCGCATGCGTCGGCGCGATTTCTCCTGCGGATTATGCCAAGAACGTCAAACGTGTCGAACGTTTTTTGTCTGGCCATCGCAAGGACGTCGTCGACGAGCTGACATTCGAGATGACGGAGGCCGCCGAGGCGCTCGATTTTGAGCGCGCCGCCCGTGTCAAGCGCCGCCTGGACGTCATTAGGGGTCTGGACGATCGCCAACAGGTTGTCTTTCCATCGAGCGTCGATATCGATGTTATCGGCTTCTATCGCGAAGAGACCATTTCCGCCGCTTGCGTTTTTGTCGTGCGTGAGGGTCGAACGGTTCGAACCTGCGAGTTCATTCTCGATAAGGGTTTGGATGTTGACGAAGAGGAACTTCAATCGGGCTTTCTTAAGCGCTATTACGACGAGACGGCTGACATTCCAGCCGAGATCAACCTTTCTGTCGATCTTGAGGATGCGGAGGCGCTGGGGGAGTGGCTTGCGGGCAAGCGCGAGCGCTCCTGTCATCTCCATAGGCCGCAGCGTGGCGAAAAGCACCGCTTGCTCGATATGGCATCCAAAAATGCGCGCCACGCCCTCATGCGCTACATGATGCGTACAGGGTATGCCGACGACCGCACCAATCGGGCGCTCTTGGAGCTCGAAAGCGCGTTGGCGCTGCCATCGCCGCCGTTGCGTATCGAGTGCTTCGATATCTCTACGCTGCATGGCACCTTTACGGTCGCCTCGATGGTGGTGTTTACCAACGGTCGCGCCGACAAGAGCCAGTATCGCCGCTTTAAAATCCAGGCTGAATTGGACGAGGCGAACGACTTCGTTTCGATGTCCGAGGTTTTGGGGCGTCGCTATACTCCCGAGCGGATGGCCGACGAACGTTTTGGCTCGCGCCCCGATTTGCTCGTTGTCGACGGCGGCAAGCCGCAATTGACGGCTGCAATTAAGCAACTTGAGGCCCTTGGGCTCGATATACCAGTTTGTGGCTTGGCAAAGGCCGATGAGGAGGTTTTCGTGCCTTGGGACGAGACTCCCGTCGTGCTTCCGACCGGGTCCGCGTCGCTCTATCTCATCAAACAGGTGCGCGATGAATCGCACCGTTTTGCAATTACATTCCATCGTGAGTTGCGCGATAAAGCCATGACGGTTTCGGTACTCGATGACATTCCAGGCGTGGGACCCACTAGAAAACGTGCCATTATGCGCCATTTTGGCTCGATGAAGCGTTTGCGTGCGGCGAGCGAGCAAGAGATTGCAGAAGTTCGCGGCATACCTGCCGATGTTGCCAAGGCGGTCCACGAGGCGCTCGTCGCATGGAATGCCGAGCGCGCCGAGGCATCGGCTAGCCATTCCGATAGCTAAACACGAGCCTAAACAACTGGTATACATGCTTGCGCGATTTTCAAGCATTTATTTCGCCATGATTACCTGCTGGTTTCGGGTTTTATTAACGCTAAAACGTTTGACTAGCCCAAGCGAAAAGCCCTGCTATCCTGCGGGTTGACGAAGACTGATATCTCACCTCGCCGATACATACTGTCTGCAGTATCGTTTGTCAACGAATTCGGTGAACGGTAGTAAATACCGTTCAAGCGGATGTATGTATCGGTCGCCGAGCGCGGCACCTCAGTTGGGTTTGTCGGTAGGTAAGGTATATGTCGTCCGCAAGTTGCGCGGGGGCAAGTCTAGGTGCTCCCGGGTAAGATTCTCTATTGATAGGAGAAGACATGGCCATCATCAACAAGGGTATGTCCAGGCGTTCGTTCCTCGGCCTCACCGGCAGCGTCGCCGCTGTCGCCGGCCTTGGTCTCACTGGCTGCGGTGGCAGCTCTAGCGACGAGGGTTCTGCTTCCGGTTCCGCCGATTCTGCCAATCGTGGCGGCGGCGTGATCACCGCTGGTTCCGCTTACGCTCCGTCCAGCTTCGACCCCGCCAGCACCGGCTCCGCTGTGGGCCTGGGCGCTAACTGGCACGTCGTCGAGGGCCTCTACGGCATCGATTATCACGACTACAGCACGTTCAACGAGCTCGCCACCGATGATCCCAAGTCCGTGGACGACACTACCTTCGAGGTCACCATTCGTAAGGGCGCCAAGTTTTCCGATGGCACCGAGGTCACTGCTGACGACGTCGTCGCCTCCTACACTGCTTGCGCTGCTTCCGCTACCTATGCTCCGTTCTTCCAGCCCTTCGAGTCCATCGAGGCCAAGGACGCCAGCACTGTGACGGTCAAGACCAAGGTACCCAACTTCTCCCTGCTCAAGGATCGTCTGGCTATCATCCGCGTTACCCCGGCCACTCAGACCGAGGAGGATCGCGCCAAGCAGCCGATCGGCTCCGGCCCCTGGATGTACGACTCTATCTCCGATACCGAGATCACCCTGGTTCCCAACCCCGAGTACAACGGTGAGTATGCTGCCGAGGATAAGAAGATCCAGTACAGCATTCTGACCGACCCCACCGCTCGCGTTACCGCTCAGCAGGAGGGCTCCACGCTCGTTATGGAGCTCGTTACCGCTGATGCCGTCGACCAGCTCGAGAGCGCCGGCTGCAAGATCGATAACGTCCAGGGTTTCGGCACCCGCTTCATCATGTTCAACGTCGCCAAGGAGCCTTGGAACAACGTCAAGGTCCGTCAGGCTGTCATGTACGCGCTCGACACCGAGAAGATGGTCACCAACACCTTCGCCGGCCTTGCCACCGCTGCCAGCTGCTACCTGCCCAAGAGCTTCACCAACTATCATGAGGCCTCCACGGTGTACAAGACCAATGCCAAGAAGGCCAAGAAACTCATCGAGGAGTCCGGCATCACCCCGGGTGCTATCACCCTGCGCACCACCGACAACGAGCAGATTAAGGGCATGGCCGCCCAGGTCAAGAACGACCTCGACGCTCTCGGCTTCGATGTGACCATCCAGACCGATACCTCGCCGGCCACCTACGCTGCCATCGACGGCGGCGAGGCCTACGATATCCTCCTTGCCCCTGGCGATCCTTCCTGCTTCGGCGCCGACCCCGACCTGCTGCTCAACTGGTGGTACGGCGACAACGTCTGGATGCAGACCCGTTGCCCGTGGAAGGAGTCCGCTGAGTGGCAGAAGCTTCACGGCCTCATGGATGAGGCTCTTGCCGCCGAGGGCGACGAGCAGCAGAAGAAGTGGAACGAGTGCTTCGACATCATTGCCGACAACGCCGTTCTGTACCCCGTTGTCCACGTCAAGACCGTCTCCGCTTCCTGGGACGATCCGTCCACTGCACCCAACGGCGAGGCACTCGATGGCTTCAAGGGCATCGGCACGACGAGCATGTCCTTCAGGGGCGTTGCGACCGTCAAGGCGTAAGACTCGCTTGAGTCTGTATGCAGGATGTCGGTCGTTGGGACCGTATCCTCATAGTTGAAACAAAGACCCGGGCGGCAACGATGTCGCTCGGGTCTTGTAATGAGTATCCGTACTCATATACCAGTTGGTCCTACCGACAAAAGAAAGGGGAGAGAACGTGAACAACTTGCTACGTTTGATTGGAAGGCGTCTTGTGGCGCTGCCGATCATGGCATTGGGCGTCACCGTCCTGGTGTTCTTCCTTATGTCGTTCTCCAAGACCGACCCCGCCTACACGGCGTTGGGTGACGGTGCCTCGCCCGAGGCGGTTGCCGAGTACCATGAGAAGTATGGTCTGGACGACCCCTGGCCCGTGCGCTACGTGCGCTATATGGGCGATTTGATCCATGGCGACATGGGCACCTATGGTGCCGCTCGCAACTCCGTTGCCAAGCGCATCTCCACGGCCCTGCCCGTCACGATGCAGCTGACCTTCATCGGTCTTGCCATCGGTGCGGTCGTTTCGTTTTTGCTCGGCGTCATCGCGGCACTGTATCGCGACAAATGGCCGGACCAAGTGATCCGCGTCTTTTCCATCGCCGGCTTGGCAACCCCGTCGTTCTGGCTTGCCGTTCTGTTGATCCTGCTGTTCTCTTCCTACCTTAAGGTGCTCCCGGCATCTGGTGCTCTGCCTCACTTCACCACGAATCCGGTTGGCTATCTGGGACGTATGATCATGCCCGCTATCGCCTTGGCATTTCCGCTGACGGGCCAGATGACTCGTATCGTGCGTACCGCCATGGTCGAGGAGCTCGACAAGGACTATGTCCGTATGGCTCGTGGCGCCGGCGTTCCCGAGAAGGTCGTCGTCGGCATCAACGTTCTTCGCAATGCGCTGATCACCCCGGTCACCACCCTCGGTCTTAAGATCGGTTACCTCATGGGCGGCGCCGTCGTCATCGAGGTTATCTTCAACCTCCCCGGCATGGGCACCGCGATTCTGCAGGGCGTTCAGGGCAACGAGGCGAACCTGGTTCAGGGCGTCGTTATCGTCGTTGCTCTTGCCTTCATCATCATCAACATCGTGGTTGACATGCTCTACCTGCTCATCAACCCGCGCATCAGGACGGTGTAGATTATGGTAAAGATTCGAGAGAAGCAAACCGAGCAGCTCGAGAAGGCTGCCTCCAAGGGGCTCAAGCTCGGTGGCTGGAAGAAGATGACGCTGTCTTCTAAGATTGCCGCCGTCGTGCTGGTGCTGGTCGCCCTGACTGCGATTCTGGCGCCCCTTCTTGCCCCCTATAGCCCGGTCGAGATCTTTACGGCTCGCCAGGCTCCCGGCAACGGATTTATCTTCGGTACCGACGATAAGGGTCGCGACATTCTGTCGCGTATGCTCTACGGTGGTCGTTACTCGCTGATTATCGGCTTTGGCGCCACTGCCATGGCTCTGGTCTGCGGCTCGGTCGTGGGCGCCCTTGCAGCGGTTTCGCGCAAGGCCGTCTCCGAGACGATCATGCGTATCCTGGACATTATCATGTCCATCCCGGGCATCGCCCTCGCTGCCGTCTTCGTCTCCATCCTGGGCAACTCCGTGCCGTCGATCATCTTCGCCATCGGCTTTATGTACACTCCGCAGATTGCCCGTATCGTGCGCGCCAACATCGTGTCCGAGTACGGCGAGGACTATGTCCGCGCGGTCATCGTTTCCGGCGCCAAGGCTCCGTGGATTTTGATCAAGCATGTTCTGCGTAACTGCATCGCCCCGATCATGGTCTTCACCGTTACCCTGGTCGCCGACGCCATCATCTTCGAGGCCTCGCTGACCTTCATCGGCGCTGGCATCCAGGAGCCCACCGCTACCTGGGGCAACATCCTCGCCGACGCCCGCGGCGGCGTGCTCGCCGGCCGTTGGTGGCAGGCGCTGTTCCCGGGCCTGGCCATCATGATCACCTGCCTGGCGCTCAACATCCTCTCCGAGGGCATTACCGACGCCATGGCCGCTGCTCCCTCCGCCGCCCTGGATCCGACTGATTCCTCCAAGCGCCGCGAGGCCGACCTGCTGGTCTCCGACCCCGTTCGCGCCTACAAGGAGCAGGCCCAGTCCCTCTCCGCTCGCCTTGGCGCCCTGCGCGATGTCGAGCTCAAGCGTGACGATCGCCATGTGCCCGATGAGTCCGTTGAGCCGATCCTTTCGGTCCGCGATTTCTGCATCCAGTTTGAGCACCACGGTGATATCAACGTCGTCGACCACGTTAACTTTGACGTCCGTCCCGGCCAGACCATGGGCCTGGTAGGCGAGTCCGGCTGCGGTAAGTCCATCACCACGCTGGCCATCATGGGCCTGACCGACGATGACGAGCATCTTTCCGGCGAGGTTCTCTGGGAGGGCCGCGACCTGCTCAAGATGAGCAAGAAGGAGTGGTTCGGCCTGCGCGGTACCGATATCGCCATGGTCTACCAGGACGCCCTATCTTCGCTCAACCCCTCTATGCTCATCTCTGCCCAGATGAAGCAGCTCACCAAGCGCGGTGGCACCCGCAGCGCCGAGGAGCTCCTGGAGCTTGTGGGCCTCGATCCCAAGCGCACGCTCGAGAGCTATCCGCACGAGCTTTCCGGTGGACAGCGTCAGCGTGTCCTGATCGCTATGGCCCTTACCCGCGACCCCAAGCTGGTCATCTGCGACGAGCCCACGACCGCTCTGGACGTTACCGTCCAGAAGCAGGTCATCAAGCTGCTCAACGATCTTCAGGCCAAGCTCGGCTTTGCCATGATCTTCGTTTCGCATGACCTGGCGCTGGTCGCCGAGGTCGCCCATAACATCACGGTTATGTACGCTGGCCAGGTTATCGAGCAGGCGCCCACCAAGGAGCTGCTCACCAACCCGATCCACGAGTACACCCGCGGTCTTTTGGGCTCCGTTCTGTCCATCGAGAGCGGCTCGGGCCGTCTGCACCAGGTCCCCGGCGCCGTTCCGAGCCCGCGCGATTTCCCCAAGGGCGATCGCTTCGCGCCCCGCTCGAGCCATCCGCGCATTGGCCTGGACACCCGTCCGGTCTTCAAGCGCGTGCCCGGCACCGAGCACTTCTATTCCGAGCTCCCCGACGAGGTGCTCAAGGCAAATGGTTTGACCCCTCACGCGGAGGTGATGTAGATGAGCGAGACCGCAGTCAACGGCGTCGAGCCGATCATCTTCCTTGATGACGTCCACGTCACCTTTAGGACCCGTACCGGCTCGATTCTGCACCCCAACCTGGTTCACGCCGTCCAGGGTGTAACGATTAAGCTCATGCCCGGACAGACCATCGGCATCGTCGGTGAGTCCGGTTGCGGAAAGTCCACCACCGCCAACGTCATGTGCGGCCTGCAGGCCCCCACGAGCGGCAAGGTCTACTTTAAGGGCAAGGACGTTACCAAGCGTACCGCCGAAGACCGTCGCCACATGGGCCGCGTCATCTCGGTCGTGTTCCAGAATCCGGCTACGGCGCTCAACCCCCGCATGGTCGTTCGCGAGCAACTGCTCGACCCCATGCGCGTCCACAACCTGGGTACCGAGGCCGAGCAGGAGAAGCGCGTCAAGGAGCTCTTGGAGCTCACCGGTCTGCCCAGCTCCGCCGCCGAGGTTCTTCCCGGCCAGCTTTCGGGCGGCCAGCGCCAGCGCGTCGCAATTGCCCGTGCCCTGTCGCTGAACCCCGATGCCATCATCGCTGACGAGCCCACCTCGGCTCTGGACGTATCGGTCCGCGCGCAGATTCTGAACCTGCTGACCGACCTTAAGAAGGAGCTCGGCCTGGCCATGGTGTTCATCAGCCATGACATCCAGACGGTCCGCTATATCTCTGACGACATCATCGTTATGAATGGCGGCAAGATCGTCGAGCATGGCGAGGCCAAGCAGGTCTTCCAGCACCCTCAGGACCCCTACACCAAGATGCTGCTCGGCGCTGCGCCGTCGCTGCTGCATCCCAAGCTCGGCGAGTAGCCTCGCTTTCCCTCCCGTGCGCCCGGTTCCCTTGCCTGGCGGACCTCCGTTGCGATTTCGAAAGGTTGGGTTCACGAGCCATGCCAAGTGCTCAAGAGCTACAACAGCAATTTGGTGAATATCGAGGCGCTATGCCCCGTCCATCGGATTTCGATCTCTTTTGGAAGGATCGCATGGCCGAGGCCGACACCGTCGAGCTCGACTACGCGATCGAGGCGGCTTCGGTTGCGGATTCCGCGACCTGTCGGTTTTTCGACCTCTGGTATACCGGCATGTGTGGTGCACGCCTGCATGCCAAGTACCTCAAGCCGGTCTCGGAGGAGCCCATGCCGCTGGTGCTTCAGTTCCATGGATATCCGGGTGCGAGCCGCAGCTGGTTTGAGGAGGCGTCGTTTGCGGGCATGGGCATGGCGCTCATTGCTCTCGACTGCCCCGGCCAGGGTGGCCCCTCCGAGGATATTGGTGGATTTGAGGGCACGACGGTCGCGGGCCATATCGTCGCCGGTATCGACGGCGATCCGGCCAACCTCTACTATGTCCGTCTGCATCAGGATATCCGCATTCTGTGCCGTATCGTTCGCGAGCTCGAGGGCATCGATCTTACCCGCGTGTATGTGAACGGCGCATCGCAGGGCGGCGGTTTGGGTATTGCGACCTGCGCGCTCAATAGCGATTTGGTTGACCGCGCGGCCATCCTCTATCCCTTCTTATCGGACTTCCGCCTGGTTTGGGATCTGGACGCCGACGATATTGCCTACGAGGGCCTGCGCTATTGGTCGCGTTGGTTTGACGAGGACTCGACTCGTATCGAGGAAGCCTATGCCAAGCTGGCGTACTTCGATTCCAAGAATTTTGCCCCCATGGTCAAGTGCCCCGTGCTGTTTGGCACGGGCACGGCCGATATCGTCTGTCCGCCGGCAACGCAGTTTGCGGTGTACAACAACCTGTCCTGTGACAAGCGTCATGAGTTCTTTGAAGGCTTTGGCCACGAGGAGATTCAGGATTTTGACGATCTGATCATTCCGTTTTTCTGTGAGGAAGGGGAGGCTCATGTCTAAGTGCGAGAGCAATGTTGACGAGCTGATAGTCCCCGGGCTCGTGGGAATTCCTGGAACGGTTTCGTCAAGGCTCGCAGAATATCGGGACTGGCACGGTGATGTCCAAGCAGATGTTTCTGATTTAGAGACATCCGCTTCGAATCTTGAGATTCAAGGCCTGGCCATTACGGCGATTGACTTTGTTAACCCCTGCGCCCGCTACTCGGAGATTTCCTTTGAGCTCGGTGACGATGCGGTCCACGCTCGTTTGATTGAGCCAGTTGGTCGTGCCCGAGTATCTGAGCGCGTGCCACTGTGCCTGATGTTTCACGACATCGATCGGCCTGTGCGCGGCTGGCATCACATGACGAGATTTGCCGCCATGGGGTATGCCGTCCTCGCGCTGGATGACGATGTTGCTGGTGCGGACGACCTGCAGCGGGGGATTGCTTCGCCCGCTTTTGTCGAACGCGTCCGTTGGGGTTGCGCGTTGGCGAAGGTCGCGCGCAATCTTGATGGCGTGGACCCCGACCGCATTTTTGCATGGGGCGAGGGTCTTGGCGGCGGAGTCGCGCTGGCGATTTCTGCTCTGGACGAGCAGGGCTTTGCCTGCACGGCGGTTGCCAATCCGATTCCCGGTGGCATCGAGGCGCTGTCGTCTCGGGTGCGCGGCTCGGTGCTCATGGGCACATCGCTTATGGATACCGTGAGCGACCCCAAGGGTCAGTTTGCCGTATTCAACGGTTTTGAGTGTGACCGGAGGCATATCATCTATGCCAAATACGCTCACGAGCGCATCAATGCGTTCGAAAACGAAGTCGTCGACTTCTTTAACCAAACGTTCTACCCGTGTTCTTTGGCCTAGACGGCCTGGACACTGCCAACAAGAGTGGGCGGCATAGGGCTGCCCGCCAGACAACTAAGGAGATTCTTGTGGCAACTCAGAAATTCACCGGCGTTATCCCTCCCGTCGTTGTTCCCGATACCGAAGACCACCAGCTCGATGTTGCCTCCTTTGAGCGCAGCATCAACCGCATGATCGATGCCGGCGTCGATGGCCTGTTCTTCCTGGGCTCCTCGGGCGAGGTCGTCTTCTCCACCGACGAGCGCCGTCGCCAGATCGTCGCCGAGGCCGTGCGCATCGTCGACCACCGCGTTCCCGTTCTGGTCGGCATCATCGACACCGAGACCGAGCGCATGATCGAGCACGGTAAGGTCGCTCAGGAGCTGGGCGCCGATGCGCTTGTCGCTACCTGCCCGTTCTATGCCCTGCAGGGCATGACCGAGGTCGAGGAGCACTTCCGCATCCTGCACGAGGAACTCGACCTGCCCATCTTCGCCTACGACATCCCCGTGTGCGTCCACACCAAGCTCCCCTGGAAACTCCTTGCTAAGCTCGGCGCCGAGGGCGTCCTGGCCGGCGTCAAGGATTCCTCGGGTGATGACATCTCGTTCCGCTACCTCGTTCAGGAGAACGAGAAGAACGGCCATCCGATGAGCATCCTCACCGGTCACGAGGTTGTTGTCGATGGCGCCTACCTCGGTGGCGCCGACGGTTCCGTCCCGGGTCTCGCCAACGTTGAGCCCGAGGGCTACGTGCGTCAGTGGAAGGCCGCTCAGGCCGGCGACTGGGCTACCGTCAAGGCCGAGCAGGATCGCCTCAATGAGATTTCGCACATCTGGGATGTCACCTCGGGCGTCCAGGGCTATGCCGGTGGCGTCGGCGCCTTCAAGACCGCTATGAACCTCATGGGCATCTTCGACAGCCCGACCATGCCGCGCCCGGTGAAGGCCATGACCGGCGAGAACGTCGAGGCGATTAAGAAGGTCCTCCAGGACAACGGTCTCCTGTAAAGCTTCCCCAGGCACCCGATCTTGGGGCTCAAGTGGTCGGGCGTGACCCATTAGGTCAACGCCCGACCACTTTCACCCCAACCTCGGGCACCTGGAAAACCTTTACCGCGCTGTGGCGGCTAGCCTGACGGCGCATTTCCTGTAGTTGTTTTTATCTCCTAAGGAGAGCGACATGGAGAACAAGTACGTTTGCTCCGTCGATATCGGCGGCACCAAGATTGCGACTGCCATTATGGAGTATCCGGCTGACGGCAGCGTGCCCCATCCCGTATTTGAGGCCGAGGTTCCTACCGAGGCCCAGGAGGGCGGCGAGGCTGTCTTCCAGCGTATCGAGGCGTCCATCAAGGCCGCTCTCGAGGCGAATCCCGATGTCGAGGTCCTCGGTGTCGGTATCGGTGCCGCCGGCGTCGTCGATCCCAAGACGGGCGCCATCGCGTATGCCAACGAGATTATGCCCGGCTGGTCCGGCGTTCAGTTGGGGCCGCGTCTGCGCGAGGACCTTGGTTTTCCCGTTGCCGTTGTGGGCGACGTGCAGGCTCATGCTCTGGGCGAGGCCCACTGGGGCGTCGGTAAGGGCAAGTTCTCCGTCTTGTGTCTGGGCATCGGCACGGGCATCGGCGGCGCATATGTCGAGAACGGCCGCGTGATGCAGGGCTTCCATGGTGCTGCCGGCCATATGGGCCATATCGAGTGCTCGGCTGCTGCCGGAATTCCCTGCGCCTGTGGTCGTTCTGGCCATCTTGAGTCGGTAGCCTCGGGCACCTCGATTGGCCGTATGTACGACGAGCGCTTCGGTCGAGTTGACCCCAGCCGTCCTTCGGTCGGTCGCGATGTGAACGACCTGTGCCGTGCGGGCGACGCAAAGGCGACCGAGGTCATCCATGACGCCGGCTTTGCGCTGGGCGCCAGCTTGGGCTCGCTTGCCAACATCTTGGATCCCGAGGTCATCGTACTTTCGGGAGGTGTGATTCACCAGGGTCCCGATTGGCGTTCGCAAACGTGGAAGGACTCGGTGCACGAGGGCTATGCCAGCCAGGCGCTCGACCCGCTTCAGGACACGCCGATCCTCATCGGTTCTCTGGAGGGCGACGCGCCGCTTATCGGCGCCGCCGAACACCTTCTTGCGTCGTTGAAGTAAACATAACTACCAAGTGCGCCTTCTGAGGTGCCGCAGATTGACGTCAAAGAGGAGCGAAGCGTACTTCGGTACGCGAGCGACGGTTTGAACGTCAAGGTGCGGTGTCTCAGAAGGCTGTTTTGAGAAAGGTTGAGTCGAACATGACCGTCGATCCTTTGATTCAATCCCTGAAGGGCAAGCTCGTCGTGAGCGTTCAGGCCTATATGGGCGAGCCGCTTCGTACGCCCGAGACCATGGCTCAGATGTCTCGCGCCTGCGAGCTTGGCGGCGCCGCCGCTATTCGCTGCCAGGGTCTTGCCGACATCGCCGCCATTAAGGGCCGCTGCGAGGTCCCCGTCATCGGCTTGTGGAAGGATGGGCACGAGGGCGTCTACATCACGCCGACGCTGCGTCATGCTCGCGCCTGCGTTGCCGCCGGTGCCGACATCGTGGCAATTGATGCCACTGATCGCCCACGTCCCGATGGCAAGACCGTCGAGGACACCTTCCGTCCGCTGCACGAGGAGGGCGTGCTCCTGATGGCCGACTGTGCCACCATCGAGGATATTCGTCGTGCTGTCGACATGGGCTTTGACCTGGTGTCCACCACGCTTTCTCATGGTGTTGCCGCTATCGATTGCACCATGGCCGACGGTCCCGATCTGCCGCTCCTGCGCCAGGCGACCGAGGAATTTTCCGGCCTTCCCATCATCTGCGAGGGCCGCGTGCACACGCCCGAGGAGGCCCGCGCCGCGATTGATGCGGGCGCCTGGGCAGTTGTCGTGGGCACTGCCATTACGCACCCCACGAGTATTACGAGTTGGTTCAAAGCCGCGCTTGAGGCGTAAGACGGACCTCGTATCCGCTCAGGGCGGTATACTCATTAAAGGCAATTGACCGCGCGGGATCCGGGTTGCTGCGTCCCGCGCTTGTTTTTAGGAGGCAGCACATGCAAAAGGGAGATGCCATGGATGCGGCGGAGCGCTCGGAGCGCATTCCCGATATCGTCATCATCACCGGAATGTCCGGTTCGGGCCGAACGCAGGCCATGCATGTGTTCGAGGACATGGGCTACTTTTGCATCGACAACTTGCCTCCGCGTCTGATCGCCCAGCTTGCTGAGCTCGTCGGCATCAATACGGGCGTGGGCAGGCATCTTGCCGTCACCTGCGACCTGCGCAGCCAGGGCTTGTTCGATGAGCTGCTCGATGCCGTTGTCGCACTCGAGGAGCGCGAGATGAGCTGCGACATCGTGTTTCTCGAGGCCTCTGACGAGGTGCTGATCCGTCGTTATAGCGAAAACCGCCGCCGCCATCCCATTGCCAAGCCGGGGGAGACTACGGCCGATGCGATTCAGCGCGAGCGTCTGCAGCTGCAGGGTGTGCGCGATCGAGCCGATATGATCATCGATACGAGCCGCTTGCGCACCTCTGCTCTGCGCAACAAATTGCGCATGGCGTTCTCCGAGCTGTCCGACCAGCAGCTCATGGACGTTCACGTGTTCTCGTTTGGCTTTAAGCACGGTATGCCCGTCGAGGCGGACATTATGATCGACGTTCGCTTCCTGCCCAATCCGTTCTATGATCCCGAGATGCGCACGATGACCGGTCTCGATAAGAAAGTCTCCGACTTTGTTCTGGACCATCCCAAGACCCAGGAGTTCTGGAAGGCCTGGACGCAGCTGCTCGATACGGTCATGCCCGGCTATATCGCGGAGGGCAAGCCACAGCTTTCTATTGCCATCGGCTGCACGGGCGGTCAACACCGCAGCGTAGCCATCGCCGAGGCCACGGCTCGTTATTTGGAAGGCGCCCAATATCACGTGAGCATTTCCCATCGCGACCTGTCGCGCGCCAACACGAAAGCATAGGCCTGCATGTCGTTTACCGCCGAGGTGCGTGACGAGCTCGCGCGCTGCGAACCCGAATGTGAATACTGCGATTTGTCGACGCTTGCCGCCCTGACGCGTGTGAGCGGTACACTTTCGCTGGCCGGCTCCGGGCGGTATCGATTGACGGTCGCGACGGAGACGGGTGCCGTCGCGCGCACGATGATCACGCTGACGCATCGCATCCTTAAGCTCAAAACGGAATTCACCGTTCGTAAATCGGTCTTGCATAAGGTCCGTAACTATCTCATTACCCTGCCCGATCAACCCGACCTGGACAAGGCTCTGGTGCTGCTGGGCATTCTCGACCGCAGGGGAGGGCTCGTCGCCGGTGTTCCCCGGCACATCGTTGCCCGTCCCTGCTGCAGGCTTGCCTACATCCGCGGCGCGCTCATCGCGGGCGGTTTCGTGGCCGATCCACGCGGCGACTTTCATTTGGAGATCGCGGTGCAGGGCGAGCAGTATGCCCGGGGACTTTGCGATCTATTGGAGCAGATTGGAGTCCATGCGCGCGTTAACGCGCGGCGCGGATCCTTTGCCGTCTACATTAAGAGCGCCGAGGAGATCGAGCAGCTTCTAAAGCTGGTCGGCGCCAAGCGCAGCGTTGCCGAGATCGAGGAGGCGCGCGCGGTCAAATTGGTTAAGAACGACGTAAACCGTCGCGTGAATGCCGAGCTGGCCAATCAGACCAGAAGTGCAGGTGCCGCCCAGCATCAGCTTGCGTTGATCGATGAGCTCGAGCAGCGGGGTTTGCGCGACACGCTTCCGGACGCCTTGGCGGTCTTTTGCGACCTGCGCGAGCGCTATCCCGATCTGTCGCTGCGCGATCTGGGGGAGATGGCTGACCCTCCCTTGTCGAAGTCTGCCCTGTACCATCGCGTTTTGAGGCTTGAAAAGCTCATTGAAGCAAACAGGTAGTTGAGCGAAACTGCTTATATAGGGATTGAACTGCTGTTTTACTCTTTAAAACGTTTTAACGTAAATTTGATTTTCAATTTCGAGCATTCTCGTGAAATTCAAGTCAAAAAAAAGGTATATTAGGCCAGTGGTTAGTTTGTGGGCCTCAACGGCGGGCGCTGTAGCTCGCGGGGGCCTTACGAAAGGAGACACAATGGCAGTAAAGGTTGCTATTAACGGCTTCGGTCGCATCGGTCGTCTGGCTTTCCGTCAGATGTTCGGTCATGAGGGCTCCGAGATCGTCGCTATCAACGACCTCACCTCTCCCGATATGCTCGCTTACCTGCTGAAGTACGACTCCACGCAGGGCAACTACGCTCGCGATCACGAGGTCGTTGCTGGCGAGGATTCCATCACCGTTGACGGCAAGGAGATCAAGATCTACAAGGAGGCCGACGCCAACAACCTGCCTTGGGGCGACCTCGACGTCGACGTCGTTCTCGAGTGCACCGGCTTCTACACCAGCAAGGCTAAGGCTCAGGCCCACATCAACGCTGGCGCCAAGAAGGTCGTCATCTCCGCTCCGGCCGGCAGCGATCTGCCCACCATCGTGTACAACGTCAACCATGAGACGCTGACCGCTGAGGACAACATCATCTCCGCCGCTTCCTGCACCACCAACTGCCTCGCCCCGATGGCCAAGGGTCTGAACGACTTCGCTCCCATCGTGTCCGGCATCATGACCACCATTCACGCCTGGACCGGCGACCAGATGCCGCTCGACGGCCCGCAGCGCAAGGGCAACAAGCGCCGCA
>CABSDO010000014.1 GCA_902476475.1 uncultured Collinsella sp.
GGTGGTGAGCTGGCCGGTCTTGGTGGGGTAGAGGTAGACGAGCTTGGCGCCGGTTTCGCGGCAGACCTGCTGCCACGGGATTAGGTTGGAGTGGTGCTCCATGATGGTGATGACGACCTCGTCACCGGGCTCGAGCACCGTGGGTGCAAAGCTCTTGGCGACCAGGTTGAGCGACTCGCTCGTGTTGCGGGTGAAGACGACCTCGTTGGCCTGGGCGGCGCCGATGAGGTCGGCGATCTGCTGGCGGACCTTCGCGATGGCGTCGGTGGCCTCGACGGACAGCGAGTACAGGCCGCGCAGGGGGTTGGCGTTCATGCGCTGATAGAAGTCACGCTCGGCGTCGAGCACACAGGCAGGGCGCTGCGCGGTGGCGGCACTATCGAGGAAGGCGATCTCGGGGTGCTGCTGGAAAAGCGGGAACTGCGCCTTATAGGGATTGGTCTCGATGTCGACGGTAGGCCAGCCGCGCGAGGCCTCGTCGCTGGCGTCGAGCTCCATAGGCTCCGGTGCGGTACAGGTATCGCATTTAACGTGCTCGGTGTCGATCATGCGAGCTCCTCTTCAAAGTTGTCGATCAGGTTGTTGCCCATGCGGACGACGGCGGCGCGGGTGCGCTCGTCGGTGGCGGAAAGCGCGGCGTCCTCCAGCTTGGCGCGGATGAACAGGTCCTCGGCGGCGTTTTGGTCAAGGCCGCGGCAGGCGAGGTAGAACAGCTGCTCGTCGCGGACGTGACCGATGGTGGCGCCGTGGTTGCCGGCGACGTCGTCCTCGTCGCAGAGAATGACGGGAACGGTCTTGTTGTCGACGCCCTTGTTGGCCAAAAGCACCGTCTCGCGCTCGGTGCCGGTTGCACCCTTGCAGCCGTGCACGAGGTCGATGGTGCCACGGTAGACCTTCTTGGACGTGCCGGTCAGCACGCCGTTGGCGTCGATCTCGCACTCGGTCTTGCGACCGCGGTGGCGCAGCTCGTAGTTAAAGTCGCGCACCTGCTCTCGGGCGCCCAGGTAGTCAGTATCGATGGTGACCTTGGCGGTATCGCCCAGCAGGTCGCCGGCAAGGCCGGTGGCGCTGGCGCCAGCACCCAGGACGGTGTGCTGCACGTTGGCGCGCGCGCCCTCGTCCAGGAACAGGCCGGTGTCGTCGAGCGCGATCCAGCTATCGTCGAGCGTCTGCGTGCAGGTCACGTTGACGGTGGCGTACTCGTGGGCGCACACGCGTAGCACGGAGCCCACGACGCCTTGGCCGGCAACGGGGGAGTCCAGGGCAATAAGCAGATCGAGCGTCGACTGAGGACGGGCGACGACGTCGATGGCGGCGATAGCCGCGGCGGCATCGACACCGCTCACGCGCACGGTAACCGTGGCGTGCTTGTATGCGGGCACATCGATGACGACGCGCTTGGTGGCGTGGTCGGCCAGGTAGGTGTAGACAGCCTCGCCCATGCCAGTCTCGAAGGCCTCGGCAGGGGAGAGCTCCTCCTCGAGCTTGATGGCGCCGGCCTGGTAGATGGAGGTGGCGGGCACGTCGAGCTCGGTCTCGGGCGTGATGCGGGCGCGGTCGGCGGCATCACCCGGGGCGGAGGCGCGGCGCTCGGGGAAGCGCTCGGCCATGGTGTCCATGGCGGCTTCGAACGCGTCTGCCACGCCAGTAAACTGCTCGTCCAAGCCCTCGACCTCAACGGCCTCGGTGGGAGCGGCGGCAAGCTCGTCCGAAAGCTCGAGCTTGGTCTGGTTCATCTTGAGCCAACCCCAAGTGGCAGCCGGCATCGCATTGACCTGCTCAAGGGTGGTAGCAGCGGTGTTCGTGGTCTGTTTCATTATCCGATCGCTCCTTCCATCTCGAGCTTGATCAGGTTGTTCATCTCGACGGCGTACTCCAGCGGCAGCTCCTTGGAGACCGGGTTGGCAAAGCCGTTGACGATCATGGTGCGGGCCTCTTCCTCCGAGATGCCGCGGCTCATCAGGTAGAACACCTTGTCGTCGCCGATGCGGCCGATGGTGGCCTCGTGGCCGATGTCGACGTTTTTGGCGCGGATGTCCATGGCCGGAATGGTGTCGGAGCGGCTCTGGTCGTCGAGCATCAGCGACTGGCAGCTCACGGTTGCCTTGGAGCCCTCGGCCTTGGGCGTGGCCACGATGGAGCTGCGGAACGTCTGGATGCCGCCGCTCTTGGAGATACCCTTGGTCTCGACCGTTGCCGAGGTCTCGGGCGCGTTGAGCACGACCTTGCAGCCGGTGTCGAGGTTCTGACCGGCGCCGGCAAAGGTGATGCCGGTAAAGCTCGAGCGGGCGCGGCGGCCATTGAGCACGCTCATGGGGTAGAGGTAGCCCACGTGGCTGCCGAAGGAGCCGCTGATCCACTCGATGTCGCCGTCCTCGTCCACGCGCGCACGCTTGGTGTTGAGGTTGTACATGTTCTTGGACCAGTTCTCGATGGTCGAGTAGCGCAGGTGCGCACGCTTGCCCACAAAGAGCTCGACGGCGCCGGCGTGGAGGTTTGCCACGTTGTACTTGGGCGCGGAGCAACCCTCGATAAAGTGCAGGTCGGCATCGTCCTCGACGATGATGAGCGTGTGCTCAAACTGACCGGCGCCCTTGGCGTTGAGACGGAAGTAGCTCTGCAGCGGAAAATCGAGCTTGGTGCCCTTGGGCACGTAGACAAACGAGCCGCCCGACCACACGGCGCCGTGCAGGGCCGCAAACTTGTGGTCGGTGGGCGGGATGAGCGTCATAAACTTCTCGTGGATGAGCGGCTCCCACTGCGGATCGTGCAGGGCCTCCTCGATGCCGGAGTAGACGATGCCCATCTTGGACGCCGTGTCCTGCATGTTGTGGTAGACGAGCTCGGAATCGTACTGCGCGCCGACGCCCGCCAGGTAGCTGCGCTCGGCATCGGGGATACCCAGGCGCTCAAAGGTGTTCTTGATGTCGTCGGGCACCGACTCCCAGTCGTGCTTTTGGTCGGTGTTGGGCTTGACGTAGGTGACGATGTTGTCCATGTCCAGGCCCTCGATGGAGGGGCCCCACGTCGGATTGGGGAAGCGGTTGAAGATCTCGAGGGACTTGAGGCGCAGGTCGAGCATCCACTGCGGCTCGTTCTTCTTGGCGCTGATCTCGCGCACGATGTCGGGCGTGATGCCGGCGTCGAGGCGCTCGAATCCCTCCTCGCCATAGGTGAAGTCGTAGAGGCTGCGGTCGATGTCCGCGACCTCGGTGCGGTTCTTGGTCATTGCGTCGCCCCTTTACGCCTGCTGCTCGGCAGCGGCGGTCTCGGCCTGGGCGCGCTGTTCGGCGGCCTCGCGCTCGAAGGTCTCAAAGCCGTTCTTGTCGATCCAGGGGATCAGCGAGGCGTCGTCCTCACGCACGATGTGGCCCTTGACCATAACGTGGACGCGATCGACATCCAGGTGCTCCAGGATGCGCGTGTTGTGTGTGATGATGAGCATGGAGCCGTCGCAGCTCTTGCGGTAGGCGTCCATGCCGTGGCTGACGGTGGACAGGGCGTCGACGTCCAGGCCGGAGTCGGTTTCGTCCAGGATGGCGAGCTTGGGCTGCAGCAGCAGGAGCTGGAGCATCTCGACCTTCTTCTTCTCGCCGCCCGAGAAGCCCACGCCCAACTCGCGGTTGAGGTAGGCGGTGTCCATGTTGAGCTCGGCCGCGAGCTCCTTAACGCGACGGCGGAACTCCTTGCCCTTCATCTCCAGGCCGGGGCGGCCGGCGATGCTGGCGCGCAAAAAGCTCGACAGCGGCACGCCCGGAATCTCGACCGGGGCCTGGAAGCTCAGGAACAGGCCGGCGCGCGAACGCTTGTCGGTGGTGAGCTCGGTGATGTCCTGGCCGTCAAAGACGATGCGGCCGTCGTTGACGGTATAGACGGGGTCGCCCATGACCAGGTGGCCGAGGGTGGACTTGCCGGCGCCATTGGGTCCCATCAGCACGTGGGTCTCGCCGGCGGCGACGTTGAGGTTGACGTTGTGGAGGATGGTCTTCTCGTCCACGGAGGCGGTCAGACCTTCGATGGAAAGCAGCGGATTTGCGCTCATGCTGTCCCTCTCTGTATATGGTGTACTCATAGGTGTACTAAACCCTAGGAATCTTCTCGGAATAAAGTTACTATGGGTTCGGCGTTAGTCAAGGGAAAACCCGACTAATCCACTCGACTTTTTAGATGTGGGACATAATAATCAGGTTTGTTTGCCCCACGTGCATAGGATTTGGGACTAACAAGCCTGATTTTGTCCCAGGAACAACGGGAGGGTAGGTATGCTCATTTCTTCTAAGGGCCGCTATGCCCTCCGGTTAATGATCTATATCGCGGCGCTGGGCGACGCCGAGGGCAAGATTGCTCTGCGCGAGGTTGCCGACCGCGAGCATATCTCGCAAAAGTATCTGGAGCAGCTGGTTCGTCCGCTTATGAAGGCGGGCCTGCTTAAGAGCGTGCGCGGCAAGGGCGGCGGCTACATGATGGCCAAGGACCCGGCCGAGGTGCGTGCCGGCGACATCCTGCGTGCCGTCGAGGGCAGCACGGCTCCGGTGGCGTGCGATGGCATCGACAACAGCTGCACCCGTAGCGATTTGTGTTCGACCGTCAAGTTCTGGCGCGGTCTGGACGACGTGATCGAAAAGTACGTCGACGGCGTGACGTTGGCCGACCTTGCAGCCGTCCCCGAGATCAACTTTGACATTAAGCTGTAAGGGCTGCAAATGACATCTCTCGACAAGGTGTACAAGCAAATCGAAGTTTTTGCTCGGGAATGTGACACCGAGAAGGTTGTGCTGTTTGGTTCTCGCGCTCGAGGTGACAGTTTGCCTAAGAGCGATATTGACATCGCCGTAGCAGGTTGTCGGGATTTCAGCCGTTTCTCATATTTGATCGAGGAGCGTCTTGATACTCTTTTAGATGTAGATGTTGTCAATCTCGACGAGTCCTTATCGCAGCAATTGCTCGATGAAATTGCCAGGGATGGTGTGATTCTGTATGAAAAAATATGAGAACTTTGCCAGCGCCTTGGTGAATCTTGAGGATGCGCCCAATCAGGATCTCAACAATGATTTTGTTCAGAGTGGATTGATTAATAAGTTCAATCTTCAATTTGAACTGAGCTGGAAGCTCCTTAAGCGTCTGCTCGAGTATGAGGGCGCCACGCTTGCCGCGTCGGGGTCTCCTCGTGCCATCTTGAAGGAGTCGTACCGATTCTACGACTTTATTGATGAGGCGGCCTGGCTAGATATGCTCAGAGACCGCAATACGAACGTCCATATCTATGACAACAAGCTCGCTCAAGATTTGATTCAGCGCATCTTGAACGTCTATATTCCCGCTTTCTGTCAGTTGAGGGACGGGCTGATGGAGCGATACGGCGAGCTTCTGATGGCGCCCGACGACCAGTTTGTTTAATTCCTTAAGATTTCGCGGAGGGTTGTTGCCGTTTACCGAGGGGTTGTTGTGTAACAACGGGCGAGCTGCAATACTTATTTTTATCTTTGCAAACTGAACTTTAACTACACCAATGCAGGGAGGATCTTATGCAGCCCAAGCATTCTGCTATTGTCGCGGGCCTGACGCTGGCGCTTTCGTTTGGCGCCGTTTCCGCGCCGGCACCCGCCGCTGCCGAGGAGCCCACGCCGGGCGTAGCCTCGGATGCCACCGATATCGATAAGGGCCTTTACACCCAGCAATCCTTCTCGGGCGTGCTGAGGTCGGTTCAGGGCGTTTCGTTTGTCAACGTGACCGCCGAGATGAAGTACTTCACCAAATACGAGAGCCACGGCAACTATAACCAGGGCTTTTCGTATGGTGACGGCTACGACGCGCTGGGCTATTACCAGTTCGACCGTCGTTGGTCGCTCATTCCGTTTATGAAGCAGGTCTACAACTACAGCCCCGAAAAATACAGCATGCTCAAGGATGCGATTGATCGCGGCAGCGAGATTTCCAACACGAGCAATGCCATGCACGAGAACGGTCAGCTCACCGAGTTGGGCCATATCGCTCAGGATGCCTTCCAAGGTGCGTACAACACCGATCCTGTTGAGTTCTCAGCACTTCAAGATGCCTATGCGTACAACTCGTACTATGCGGTGACCGAGGCGTGGCTCAAGAGCGGCCTGGGCATTGATATTTCGGGCCGTGCCGATTGCGTCAAGGGCATGGTGTGGAGCATCACCAACATGTGCGGCACCGGTGGTTGCAGGGACTTCTTCCGCTGGGCGAATCTTTCCAACGATATGTCCGACCGCGAGTTTGTGACGGCGCTCTCCAATAGTGTGGTCAACAATGTCGCCACTAAGTTTTCGAGTCAGCCCCAGTATCATGAGGGCTGGAAGAATCGTTATAAGAATGAGCTGAAGGACTGCTTGGCTTATATCGCCGAGGACGAGGCAGCCGCTGCGACGCCCGTGCAGCCCGAGCCTACGCCGGCGCCCTCGCCGACACCTGATTCGAATGACGACTCGAGTGACGATCCCAACGATGACAGGATGGATGCGCCCTCGACCGATGCTGACGGTAATGGCTCTGCTGGTGGCACTACCAACGACGGCTCTACCTCGAATGGCTCCGATTCGAACGGCTCTGCTGCGGGCGATTCGTCTTCAAACTTTACCGGCAATACGGACAGCGCCGCCTCTGGTTCGACCGACGCTGGTTCCTCTAATTCTTCCACTGGTTCGAGCGATTCTTCCGCCGATACTGGTTCTAGCAATAACTCTAACTCTGACGCCGTTTCTGATTCCGGCGCTTCCAAGGGCGATTCAAATACGGCAACGGACGCGCCCGTTATTTCGACGGACAAGAAGCCTTCTTTCTCCGTGCAGCTTGGTTCTACGCTGGGCTCTTCGCTGATGGCTGGCGTCAATAACGGCTCGACCCAGAACAAGGACAACTCTGATCAGGTTTCCACGGAAAAGGCCGAAGCCTCAAAGGGCGACTCCAAGGACAAGGCTTCCGAGAAGACCGAATCCGATAAGGGTTCTAGCTCTGAGGAGAAGGACGACAAATCTGCTCAGAAGAAGGACGAGAGCAAGACCGAGAGCGAAAAGAAACAGCCCGAAGACGACGACAAGAGCGGTGCTGACAACCAGGTCCAGGAGCAAAATGACTCCAAAACGGTGACCACTACGACCACGACGACCACCACAACCAAGTCATCTGGCGGCAATATGCCCAAGACGGGCGATCTGATTGTGATGGCGAGCCTTGCCAGTGCAAGCTTGGCCACGCTGGGTGCCACGTCTATTGTGAGTGGCAAGCATAAGCTCGATCAGCAAAAGAAGGCTGCTGGGCAGAACGACTCCGAGGAGTAGTCCCTTTCGGTTGCCCGACAACTAAAGATTCGCAATGGGGGCCGGTGCAGTTGCATCGGGCCCCATTTTGTTGCACAACGATTAGTTGTGCCCCCTCACGCCTCTTGTTGCTACCGTTTCCCGATATGATCGCGCGGCGACATCGGTACGCGCGAGGCGGTCATTACAATTGGTATCGTGTTGCGATTTAGGGGGAACGTTTTGGTGTCTGAACAGGCAAATAATGGTTGTACTGCCGGCTTTGGCGTGCGTTTGATCGGCTGTGCCGACGATGCGGCTTTGCCCATTGGCATGCACGACTATGCGGAGGCTCTTGGTTGCTGCACGCTGGTCGACAAGACCATGTTTATTGCCGATGTGTTGGACTGCGACGCGTCCGTTGTGGTGTGCTGTCGACCCGAGGGTTTTGGCAAGAGCATGAACCTGTCGATGCTCAGGGCTTTTCTGGAGCGTCCAGCGGTCGGTCGCGCTGGTCAGCTTTTGTTTGCCGATGCTCAGATTTGGGATGCGGACGGCGGGCGCTATCGGGATGAGTACGCTTGCTATCCGGTGATATCGCTGGACTTTTCTGGCGCTGCGAGGCGTGGCACCGATGTTGCCGACGTCGTGCGCGATGCTCTTTCGGACGAGTGCGCTCGCCTGCTGGCGCTTTTGGAGGCTCCGGATTTAGCTCGAGACAAGGTACGTCACATCGAACGCGTTGCGCGTGGCGCGGCGAGCGAGGATGAGGTTGACTCGGTGCTCGGTGTGCTCATTGAGCTGCTGGAGATGGCCTGCGATGGGCAGGTTGTATTGCTTGTTGATGGGTACGATGCGGCGTGGTCTCGCCGTGCGAGCGCGAGGGACGTTTCCGTAGCCGGTCCGGCGGAGCTGCTCGATCGCGTGCTGTTCGACGCCATTGCCACTGCGCGCGATTCGTTGCGGCTGACGTGTCTGATGGGGGAGTATCCCGGCCCTGCCGTAGCGGCGCTTTCTTTGCACTGCTGCTCGTATTGTCTGACGACGCCGCTGTCGGCGTGGTGTGACCGATGGTTCGGTTTTTCGGATGCCGAGGTCGAGGCTCTTTTGAATCATGCTGGGCGCGAGGAATACCTGGATGATGCGCGTGAATGGCTCGAGGGGTATCGGTTTGGCAGGGCCTATTGCTCAAGTCCAGAGCGTTTGATCGGTTTTCTGGGCCGAGGCTGCACGGCGCCTGTGCGTGCCGATCTGTATGGATATGCCGATTGCCTGAGTAGGGTAGTTGCCGGGTGGAATCTCGACCGCCTTTCGGTCTTGTTTGATTTGCTCGAGGCCCATGGGTGCGCTGAGGTCCCGCTTTATTTGGGCACTGCAGAGCCAGATGTCTCGCCTGACGATGGCATGTGGACAGCGCTGTATCTGTCCGGTTTTCTCACGACGGATATGACTGAGGAGCCAGAGCATGGCGATCGCCTCCGTGCTTTGCGATTGCCCAATAACGAGCTTCGCCAGGCCTTGCGTCTAGTGATTATTGAGTGGTTTGAGTGCGCTGCAGAAGACATTCGAGACGTCGATGTGTTTCGCGACGGGCTGTGCCATGGGAACGAGGATACCGTGAGGCGGGCGCTAAGCCGCATCTTGGGAGATGCGGGAATCGGCGAGACCGACCCAGATACGCCGCTGCCATATCATCTGCTCTTGCAGGGGCTCTGCTTTGGCTTGCCTGGCTATGCCAATCCTGCCTCGAGGCGAAAGTGTGGCGCGGATCGCTGGGACATCCAGGTTTTTCCCACGGGCGCCGTGTTCGACATAGCCGATACGATCGGTATGCTCGATGAACGTCCGCTGATAACGATCAACATGATGTATGACCCCGGTGTGGATGCGCTGGGTCTGGAATTGCTGGCCGTGCAGTCGCTACTCGACATAGAGCGCGACGGCATCGACGAAATCCGTGTGCCGCGACCCGGCGTGGGTCGCATGCGCTGGGGGTTCGGTTTTGATGGGCAGCATGTGGCTACGGTGTGCCAGCGGCTTTAAGCGCCGAGGTGTTTCCGGCTTCCGTTACTCGGTGTCCTTCATGGGCGGCATGGGCTTCCAGTCGGGGTCCTTGATGATCTTGCGGGCGTCCTTCATGCCACGGCGCAGCGCCGGAATGCCGGTCTTAAAGCACTTATCGACCGCAGCCAGGCGAATGAATTCCTTGCAGAAGGTCGCGGCATTGCCCAGGCGGAACAGCATGGGGTGGTAGTCACCGTAGATCTGCATATAGCGAGCGAGGAAGCCTCGGTTGCGCATGATGTAGTAGCGGTTGGTGTCGCTCGTAGAGTTGAGCTGGCGTTTGCCGGCGATATCCCAGTTAGAGACGGCGCGGGCGCGCTTGAGAACCACGTCGGCAACAACGACGGCGGGGAAGGGTTGGCTGGCTACGGAGCCGTAGCAGGCATCGTCGCCGTAGATAAAGAATCGCGCATCGGGCAGGCCGATCTTATCGACCACGCGGCGCGAGAACATGCCGCCCTCAAAGCATAGCTGGTTCATGGCGCGGTAGCCCTCGGGTCCCAGGTCCCACTTGGCGACAGGGTTGGGAATGCCGAGTGAAAGGATGAGTTGGTATTGCCAAAAGAAGGCGCCGCCGTCAAAGTCCAGGCGCGAACCCTGGATGACGTCGTAGCGGTCGGTCCACTTGGCAAGACGCTCGATGCCTTCGGGGATGACGAGCACGTCGTCGTCCATCACCCAGAACCACTGGGCGCCCAGGTCGTAGGCGCATTTAGTGCCGGCGGAGAAGCCGCCCGCACCGCCGCCGTTTTCGAGCTGCGGGGCGTAGATGACACGGTCGGTGCCGCCCTGCGCGTCGGGCTGCTCGGTGTCGATGCCCCACAGGTTGGCCAGGCGCTCGTTGAATGCGGTGCACATGGCCTCGGTCTCGCGCGAATTCTCGTTATCGACAATCACGATGCGCCAGGGCGTTGCCGTGAGCTCGGTCATGGAGTCGAACAAGTTGGCCAGGAGTTCCTGGCGCTTGTACGTAACGACGACAATGGCGAGCTTATCGATGGGAGCGGGAAGGGTTGAAGGCATGGGGCAATATATCCTTTCACGCGCGGCGGGCGAGCGCTGCGCGGAAGCTATCGAATACGTCCTTGGGACTGTTCTATTGTAAAGGCTCACCGCACCTTGTCGGCAAGCTTTGAATAAAACGCAGGAACCTGCCACGGGTGTAGCGGCTTTGGCGTCTGACGGCAGCGTGTCTATTGCCGCTTGAGCTTGCGAGCGATAAGGCTTCTAGCTGCATCGATGATGAGAAGCGCCAGAGCAAAGACGATGCTAATGACGGTACCCGTGACGATACATATAGCTGCCGGGCTGTTTTGGCTGACCAGTATGTTTGCGAGCAGGGTGTTGAAGACGGGACGCCACAGGCTACTGGTGAGCGACTGCATCACATAGAAACCGAGCGTGGCGGTCGATAAGGTGACGATGACACCTGCATTCCGCGGATTGCCTAAGGCCCTGCGTCGGGTAGCCGCAAAGAGCAGGGAGGCTGCAGCGAGGGCAAACGAGATCAACGAGGTCGATTTGTAGGAGAGGACTGCCATCGCCGTGAGGTTGCCGGTGAAGGAGAGTGCTCCTTCCAGGATGGTGGCGAGCGCCAAAATCGCAGCGAGCGACCGCATGCCCAAGGCGCCCACCCTGTCCGAATCCATGGCGTCGGTAACGTCGCGGAGCAGACCGCCAATCAAAAACGCGATTACGTACGTGGCAGCGCTCATGAGCTTCTGGAGCCAAGAAAACTCGCCGGCGCTTGTCGTACTCATGGCGGCTATATACCCGTTAACAACAAATGCGAGGATGCCAACGGCGATGGCCGTCGTCGTGTAGCTCTTCTGGGAGAGTCGACTCTTAGCCAGTCCAAACAGCGGCGCCATGAAGACCGTGGCGGCATAGACCCAGATAAACTCAAGGCCTAGCGTGTACCAGTAGTGCGTGCTGAGGGTAACATCGGGAATGGGGGAGACGACCGTGGACCACGAGAGCGCCACGACACAATAAAACGCAGCGGGCATAACAACCTTGCCTAGGCGCTGCGCCGTCCGTTGCATTTGCGACTTCCACGTTGCCCCACCGTCCCAAGCACGCGCGGCTGAGGCGATGAGAAAATAGCCCGAGATCATAAAGAAGACCTCGTTGGCCCAGCAGCCCAGCAGGTTAATAAAACCGAGCACGCCGGAATGGGGGAAGGCGGCAAGCGGCGCGTATTCCGGCAAGCCGACGCAGGTCGCTTGGAAGGTCCACTGAAAGGTGTGAAACACCGCGATGCCGGCGACCGCGACCAAACGCAGCGCTTCGATGGGTATGTTGCGCGCGGCTTTGGGCTGCATGACGTCCTTTCGTATCGGTTTTTCCTCTGCGAGCTCCATAGATTATATAAACGCCGGCTGGCGCGCTGACCCTTTGATACCATGAAACGACAGGTATTTCCTAAGGAGCACATTTGTCTACTAACGCCTCTGGCAGCCCTGTTCTATCGCTGCTTATTCCCATTTACAATGTTCAACGCTACCTGCGCGAGTGTCTTGATTCCGCCCTGGCGCAGACGCTCAAGGATATTGAGATCATCTGCATTAACGACGGGTCGACCGACAACTCGCCGGCGATTATCCGCGAGTATATGGAGCGCGATGGGCGCGTCAAGATGATCGACAAGGCCAACAGCGGCTACGGCGACTCGATGAACCACGGTCTGGAGATGGCGCGTGGCAAGTACGTTGGCATCTTGGAGTCCGATGACTTTATGGCGCCCGACGCACTCGAAAAACTTGTCTCGGCCGCCGATACCAATAATGCCGACTTTGCGAAGGCGAACTTTGATTTCTACTGGTCTAAGCCCGAGGAACGCCGTTCGCTGCATGAGATGTTTAGACCTCAGGATTGTGGCAAGCCGGTGCACCCGAGCGATACGACGCAGTTCTTTAAGCAAAAGCCGTCGATTTGGTCGGCCGTGTACCGTCGCGATTTTCTTGAGCGCAACGGCATTAAGTTCCTGCCGACTCCGGGGGCATCCTTTCAGGACACGTCATTTGCCTTTAAGGTGATCGCGTGCGCCGATAAGGCTGTTTACCTGCATGATGCCGTGTTGTCGTATCGCCAGGACAACGAGAATTCCTCGGTCAATTCTTCGGCTAAGGTCTTTTGCGTCAATACCGAGTATGCCGAGATTGAGCGTTGGATTCGAGAGGATTATGCCCGCGACCACGCAAGTGATGACGTCGCGCGCATGCTCAAGTTCAATCAACTCATTAAGTACGATTCGTACATGTGGAACTATGTGCGCCTAGCGCCTAAGTTCTATAAGGAGTTCCTGGTGCAGATGGCTAAGGAATTTCAGGCGGCCTTGGATGCGGGGGAGTTTTCGCTTGACGACCTCAAGCCGTGGAAGCGCGCGAATCTCGCTGCCATTCTCAAAGATCCTGAGGGCTGGGTTGACGAGCATCCGAGTTTTGCGACGGATGGTGCCTTGGGGCGCGCTAAGTATTACGCCTCGGTTGGAGGCCCTGCCGTGGTCGCCGCCTTCCTCATCGAATCGCTGAGGGGGTAGGTCGGCATGGGAGAGGTCTCGTGTCCTAAAGCTACCATTGTCGTCCCCGTTTATAACTCAGTGCGTTCCATTCAGCGATGCCTCGATTCGCTGTTGGCCCAGTCCGAGCGCTCGATTCAGGTTGTCTGCGTCAACGACGGTTCGACCGATGATTCGTTGAACGTGTTGCACCAGATCGCGCAGGCCGACGATCGCGTACTGGTGATTGACCAGGAAAACGCGGGTGTCTCGTGTGCTCGAAATGCCGGTATCGATGCCGTCGAGGGCGAGACCGTCTTTTTTGTGGACGCCGACGATTACATCGATGCCCAGACGGTCGAGCGCGTGCTGCATTCCATGGAGTCTGCAGATGCCGAGGTCGCCGTCTTTGGCGGCGTCTGTGAACCTGCCGATGCTGCCCCCAAACGCGTCCAGCAACTCATGAGCCCCAAAGCTGGTGCCTTCGGCGCCCGTGATCCCCAACTGCTGTTCCATTCGAATGCGCAGCCCTATGCCTGCCGTGCGGCTTTTTCGCGCGAGCTGCTCAATCGCGAAGGCGTTCGCTTCGCCCCCGGTTTGGCTTTGGGCGAGGACGTCGTCTTCCAATTCGCGGCTTATGCGCTTGCCCGCAAGACCGTCGTCATGCCGGACAAGTTCTACCACTACGTGATGGAGAGCGAATCGGCGACGCACGAGTTCAACAGTGCCGAGGCTCGCGCCAAAAAACTTGACGCCCACATGAGGATGCTCGAGGAGGTCTTGGAGGACTGGGCGGCCTACGGTCTTTTGGACCTGTGCCCCGGCGAGCTGATAACTTGGTTTTTAGACCTAATCGTGTTCGACCTGGCGCGCTTGGATGCCGATGACTTCCATCGCGTGGCGGCTCGCGTCAACATGGACCTTACGACGTTTTTGGGAACGGCGTGGACGGATATGCCTGCCAAGGGCGCCGTTTGCCGTGTTGCCCACAAGTTCGTTGCGACGACCTCGGGCGTTTCGATGGCAGACGCCACGCTGTTCTATCTTTCGACTCGCGGTCTCAAAGCCTGCCTGGAGCGCTTTCTTTAATTCCAAGCGCTGCCGCCCGCCGCAACTCGGCTGCTAAAATAACCCTGTTACACGCTATTCAACAGGAGGTTCTCTTGCAGAACTCTGATACCCCTAAAGTTTCGCTGCTTGTCCCCATCTGCAATGTCGAACGCTACCTGCGCGAGTGCCTCGATTCCGCCGTGGCTCAGACGCTCAAGGACATCGAGATCATCTGTATCAACGACGGCTCCACCGATAGCTCGCCGGATATCATCCGCGAGTACATGGAGCGCGACTCTCGTGTAAAGATGATCGACAAAGCCAACAGCGGCTACGGCGACTCGATGAACCGCGGCCTGGAGATGGCGCGCGGTGAGTACGTGGGCATCCTTGAGTCTGACGACTTTATGTTTGAGAATTCGCTCCAAAAGCTGGTCGCCAAGGCCGATACTGAGCATGCCGATGTGGTAAAGGGCGACTTTTACCTGTATTGGTCCACGCCCAGCGAGCGCCGTGAGCTGTTTGGGATCATCGACGAGCATATGACGGGCGCCGCGTATCGCCCCGTCGATCGCCCGGGCATCTTCTACCGCAAACCTTCCATTTGGTCGGCTATCTATCGGCGTGAGTTCCTCAACGACAATCAGATTCGGTTCCTTCCCACGCCGGGTGCCTCGTATCAGGACGCAGGCTTTAACTTTAAAGTTTGGGCTTGTGCCGAACGTGCCGCATTTATTGCGGACCCCATTTTGTGCTATCGGCAAGATAACGAGAAGAGCTCCGTTAATTCGCCCAACAAGGTGTTTTGCGTTTGCGACGAATATGCCGAGATGCAGCGCTTTTTGGATGAACGCCCCGAGCTTAAGGCTCAACTCCAGGGCATTTTAATGCGCATGAAGGTCGATACGTACCGTTGGAATGATGAGCGCCTGGTCGATGAGCTGCGCGAGCAGTTTTGGGAGAAGGCCTCGCCCGAGCTCAAGGCCGATTGGGATGCCGGTCGCTTTGATCTGTCGCTGTTCGATCCGCGCGGCGAGACCGACTTGCGCCTGATGGTCAAGTCACCCCGTGCTTATATCGATTCGCGCTTTGACTTTAAGAAGCCCGGCAAGCTCAATACGTTTAAGCACTACTTTAAGATTGGCGGCCTGCCGCTGGTCTGGCGCGTGCTGACGTATCAGCGCACCTACGGCGATAATCCGCATCCCGATGACGTGCCGGCCGCACAGTAGGAGCACTTGGCTATGACTACCCCCAAGATTTCCGTTGTCGTTCCCATCTATAAGGTGGAGGAGTGCCTGGCCTGGTGCCTGGACTCCCTGCTTGCGCAGGACATGCCCGATTGGGAAGGTGTGCTGGTCAACGATGGCTCGCCGGACGGCTCGCGCGACATCGCGGCTGCCTATTGCGAAAAGGATGTACGCTTTACGCTGGTCGACAAGCCCAACGGCGGCCTGTCGAGCGCGCGCAACGCGGGTACCGCTGCATCCACGGCGCCTATTGTCGCGTTTTTGGATTCCGACGATCGGTTTACGCCCGATGCGTGCCGTGTGATCGTCGATGCGTTTGAGAGCGAGAACTGCGACGTTTTGACCTTTGGCGCGAACCCGTATCCGCTGGAGGCGGGGTATCCGTGGCTTAACTATGTGCTGAGTCCACGCGATGTGTCGTTTGAGGGCTATAGCTCCGACCTGCTGTTTAGGGAAGCATCTCGCCCGTTTGCGTGGCGCACTGCCTGCAGGCGCGCGTTCTTGTTGGATAATGGAATCGTGTTTGATGAGACCGTCAAGTATGGCGAGGATCAGGTCTTTCACTTTGCCGTGTATGGTCGCTCGCGCAAGACCGCGCTTATCTCCAACAAACTGTATGACTACCGCGTGGCGCGTAAAGGTTCGCTTATGGACACCATGCGCTATGATGACGAGACGCGCCTGCTGGAGCACGTGAAGATTTACTCCGCGGTGCTAAATGATTGGCACCGCGATGGGCTTGATGCCCAGCATGCGGACGACCTGGCGTATTTCCTTTGCGATCTGGTGCTGTACGATGCGCTCAGGTTGCTGGGGATGGGCTGCGGCAAGGTGTTTGCCGCCGCCGCTGCTGCGCTCGCCGGTTCTCCCGTGGGCAGTGATGCCGCGCTCACACAGTGCGCACCTTCGGTTGCCGCCATGGTGCGTGCGGCGCTTGCCAGCGAGGCTCCATGTGGCCGCACGTGCAAAAAGCTCATGTTTGATTACGACGTGTTGAGGTTTGGACGCCTGGGCGCCTGCAAGCGCATGGCCGCGAATGCTCTGGGAAAGCGAGAAGTGTAGATGAGTATCAAGCGTTTGGCGCTTTGCCGCAGCCAGGGCCGTCTGTTTGTTCTGCTTCGTTTTGCTGGCGAAGATGTCGCCGCACTCATTGAGCAGGGAGGTTCTCAGTCCTTTGCCCGTGCGACGACGAGCGGTTCTTGTGTGCCATCGCTGGCACTCCCGGTCGATCATGGCCGCGTGCTGGCAATCTGTCCTTCGGTTGCCGACTACGAGCGCGAGCTTGCCGTCTTGGTGCTTCCGTTCTTGGATGGCTCGATAATTGATGTCGAGTTTGCCGCTGGGTCGCGTAAGCTTGGTTCCATCCGTTTTGATAGCCGTGTGGCCAAGCTCGAATCCAAGATTAACTACAAGACGAAACCTGCGTTGTGCGCGCTGGTTCGCGATGCGCAGCGCGGCGACCGTTGCTGTTGCTACGAGATCGACGCCGTCCGCTATTTACCGGCGGACGAGGGCGCCGTGTGGCGCTACGAAATTGTGTGGGCAGGGGACTCCGACTGCGCCCCTGAGCTCCAAATCTTCGATACGCATATGAACGCCATCGATGCCACGGTGCATGTGTTTGAGTCGCAGCTCGATGTGCCGCAGCAGAACGGCACGCGCGTCAATAAATCCTTCCTGAGTGTGGAGATGCCCCAGGATATTCGCGATTTTGTTGCGATTGCGACAGATCCCTCGGGGCAGATTCAGAGTGGTTTTTGCGCCATGGATGGTCGCCTGTACAACGGCATGGTCGACGACAGCTGGAACCGTATGAAGGACGCGCGCGCGGACGATGCCGCCTATCGTCGCTGGTTTGAGCAGCATCGCGCAAAGCCGGGTGACCTGGCGTGCCAGCGCGTCTCATCGGCCGCATTTACCTATAGGCCGCTCGTGAGCATTGTGGTTCCTTGCTATAAGACCGATCGGGTCTACCTGAGCGAGCTGCTGGATTCGGTGCTTGCCCAGAGCTGCGACAACTGGGAATTGCTGCTCATGGACGCCTCGCCCGAATGGGATACTGTGGCCAATCTTGCGGCAGCCGCTCACGATGAGCGCGTCCGTCGCATCGAGCTGCCCGGTAACGGCGGCATCGTAGTCAACACCAACGCCGGTATTCAGCAAGCGACGGGCGACTACATCGCATTCTTGGACCACGACGACATCCTGGAGCCGGATGCACTGTTCCACTACGTTGCCGCGTTGAACAAGGCTGCCGAGGGTGAGCGTCCGCAGGTTCTGTTCTGCGACGAGGACATGTTCCAGAAAACGGGGGAGTGGAGCCAGCCGGTCTTTAAGACCAAGCTCAACGTCGACCTGCTCTATAGCCATAACTGTGTGACGCATTTTCTGATGGTGGAGAAGGCCCTGATCGACTCCATCGGTATGTCGCCAGAAGACGTTGCGGGCGCCCAGGATTACGACCTTACGCTCCGCTGCCTGGCGGCGGGCGCGCGGTTTGAGCATGTTGCGCACGTGCTGTATCACTGGCGTGTTCATCCCGGCTCCACCGCCGATGGCTCTGCCGATAGCAAGCCCTATGCCATCGAAGCCGGTCGACTTGCGCTGCAGCGCCACTTTGACGCCCTGGACGTTCGCGGCGAGGTCGAGGAGACCGAGACGCCGTTCGTCTACCGCATGCGCTATGCTCTGCCTGAACCTGCGCCGCTTGTGAGCATTGTGATTCCTACCAAGGACCACGTCGAGACGCTTGATGCCTGCGTGATGTCGATTGCCGAGAATGCAACGTATGCCAATTACGAGATCGTCTTGGTGGAGAACAACAGCGAAGATCCGGAAACGTTTGCGTATTATGAGGCCCTGCCGGAGCGCGTCGCTGCCGCGTCTGACGGTAAGGGTAGCGTTCGCGTTGAATACTGGCCAGGCGAGTTTAACTACTCCAAAATTATCAACTTTGGCGTTGAACATGCCAAGGGTGACTACCTGTTGCTGCTCAACAACGATACCAAGGTTATGACCCCGGACTTTATCGAAGAGATGATGGGCTATCTGCAGCGTCCCGATGTGGGCGTGGTGGGCGCCAAGCTCTACTTTGCCGATCATCTGGTGCAGCACGCTGGCATTGTGGTTGGTGTGCGCGGCGCACTTGCCCATGCCAACCAAGACTTCTCGGCAAAGCGCGAGGGATATCTTGCCCGCGCTGTGCGGCCAGGCAACTTTAGCGCCGTTACGGGCGCCTGCCAAATGGTCCGTCGCGACGTGTTTGAGCAGGTCGAAGGCTACAGCGAGGAGTTTGCCGTCGGCTTTAACGACGCGGATTTTTGCCTTCGCGTATGGGAGGCGGGCTACCGCACCATCTATACGCCTTATGCCGAGCTGTACCACTACGAGTTCACCTCGCGCGGCAGGGAAGAGGCGAACGAGGAGAAGCTGCGCCGTTGGAAACGCGAACAGGCACTGTTTATACAACGCTGGCCGGAGTTTTTCTTGACGGGTGATCCGTGGCTGGGGCCAAACTTATCTGCCGAGAGCGAGTATGGTGCACTGTAAATCTCTGTGCATGTTTTGGCCTGTTGCTTGGCATAGCGCGATGACCGTCTAGCGTAAATACGGTCCATTTACCCGAAAGTACGCTTCCAGAGGTTCTTGCACACCGGCGAGAATTCAAAAAACTAGGGCGCTTCCGGGTTTCCGGACACGCCCTTGCAAACCCGAAGGTTTTCCAGCTAGTCAATGGATTATTTTATGGTGGGAATATGTCAACGATTCGGTATATGAAATCAAGGGCATCTCAAAGGCGTTGATGGTATACGGTGCGTGATTCTTTCTCCTCTGGACCACTGAACGCTCCAGCTCGTTATGCAAAATCAATTACAAGTTTTCTGCCCAGGCCGCGTGCATTACGTTCAAGCGTCGTCAGCTGCTTGAGCACGCCATTTGCCTACCGGCGGAAGTACATGCCCTGCTCGGACTTCACGCACTAGTCGACCGAGATGATCATGTCGAGGTTGTAGTGCTCGACCTGACGCTTGACCGTCCTTGTGCCCTCGTTTTGAATTAGTGCAAAAAATGCACTAGTTGGAATGTCGGAAAGCTCTTCTTTGTCAACTTTATGCCGACCGATAACTTACGATAACTTACGATTTGAGTCACTTTGAGCGATAATGTGAGATAATGCACAAAACTATTCCCTCGTTGTCCTTTACGATTGGAGCTGCCATGCAGATCAATCCATTTCGTCCAAGTGCCGGGGCCGAACCTCCGCGCATTATCGGCCGAGATCAGGCGGCCATCGACTTCGTGGCGGGTCTTGAAGGCGGCGTGGGCGCACCGGGTAGGCTGATGCGCATTACGGGTCCTAGGGGCTCGGGAAAGACCGTTCTCCTTACCGAGCTTGGGTCCCGAGCGGAGAAGATGGGATGGGCCGTCGTACACGTTTCTGCGGGGTTTGACCTTATCGATGACCTTGTTTATGAGCTAAGTCCTTGTCTTTCGGTCGAGACCATATCCGGCACGGGATCCGTCGCCGTGGCTTCTGCCGACGTCACGGCACGTGTGAAGTCGCCTAATCTTCGTTCGCTTATGAAGGCGGCTGCCCAAGCGCATCGTGGTCTCGTTGTGACGGTGGATGAAGTTCAAGACGCGTCTGTGGAAGACATCCAGCGCATTGCTCTCTCGGTTCAGCACCTGATTCGAGAAAAAGTTAACATCGCCTTCGTGTTTGCGGGACTTCCTATGGGAGTGCTGGATGTGATTAACGGAGAAGCCCTCACGTTCTTGCGAAGGGCTAAAAGCGTTGCTCTTGATGAAATCAACCTTGTCGAGGTAGGCATTTCGCTTCAGGACAGCTTCGCGGCTACGGGTCTTACCCTTCAGGGGGAAGAACTGTCCCAAACTGCGAGGGCCACTTGTGGGTATGCCTACCTTATTCAGCTGGTGGCTTACTATATTTGGCAGCGTGCGGATCTGCATCGGGGTAAGAGCGTTGTCGTTGATACACAAGATGTTCAGCTTGGAACTGAGATCGCCATGGCGCAATTCTGCGATGCGGTCTACGAGCCCGCTGTTGCGGGCATTAACGAGGGCGCTTTGTCGTATTTGCTAGCTATGGCTCAGGATGAGCAGAGGTCGTCGACAGCTGAGGTTGCCAAGCGTATGGGGAAGACCCCCAAGGAAGTCACGTCCTATCGTAGGACCCTTCTTCAGCGAGAGATCATTCAGAGCCCGGCCCGCGGGTACGTTGAGTTCGCCATCCCGTTTATGCGTGACTACCTAAGGGACAATCAAGCCGAGTTGTTAAATCGCTACTAATCAGATTCGGGGATGAGATGCGTCTCCGGATCTGGTTTTACTTATAATTCAGCAACATGCCGTTGCGGTAGTCGTCCGGCAGCATCCTCAGGTCGTTGATCTGCGCACGGAGGGCTCGCCGTTGTCTGTGTCCGATATCAGCAGCGTGCAGCCTTCTATTTCAAAGCGGGCCGGCCCTCGGCAAGGCCCCCAACTACGTCAACAACTCCACGTCTCGGGGGTCGACCCCACGCTGCGACACCATGGCCGCCATGCTCAACGTCTGCGGCTACGCCCTGGTGGCCGTCCCCCGCGAGGACGTGCCCAAAGCGGCAATACTGATTGATTGCGGAATGGCATCTCAGGGTACAATCGATGATCTATTTGTCCAAATGAAAGGAACCCTATGCAGCTATCTGAGCAGCTTCTGCACACGACGATTCGCATCGAAGCTTCGTTGGCCTTGGGAGGCTGCTCAGTTGGAACGGGTTTCTTTTTCAAGTTCTGCGACGACGGAAAGACCCATGTGCCGGCAATCGTGACCAACAGACACGTGGTCGAGGGTGCTTACGAGTATCGCGTCATCTTTTCGAGATCTGACGAGAACGGAAACCTGCTCAACATAAACGAGCAACTCGCCATGCAGGGCTCCGAGAGCGACTGGATCGCACACCCTGACGAAAGTGTCGACCTGTGCGTCTTACCCATCGGTCCCGCACTGAATGGCTTTATCCGGGCGGGGAAGCATCTGCTTACCATACCGCTCAGCTTGGAGCTTCTGCCGACGGATAAGCAGATTCAAGACATGGGCTGTATGGACGAGGTGACCATGGTCGGATACCCCAACGGCATTTGGGATGAGGCCAACAACCTGCCGATCGTCCGTCGGGGTATCACGGCGACGCCCTATAGGTACGACTATCAGGGGCAGAAAGAGTTCCTGGTTGACATGGCGTGCTACCCGGGATCGAGCGGTTCCCCGGTCTTTCTCTACAACGAGGGTACTTATTTGGAGAACGATGCTGTGGTCATGGGCAAGAGGCTCTATCTACTTGGCATCCTTCGGGCTGTGCCCATCAGAACTCTTCTCGGAGACATCACCGTATCCACGATTGCCCACGTGAGCGTTCAGGACATGTTGAATCTCGGCATCGTCATCAAATCCGAGCGTCTGAGGGACTTCGATCCCATCGTGAGGGAACGCTTGAGCGTTTCTGGAAATTAGTATTTATTTGGCTCGCCCGCTCTGATGCCGCCCCCGCACAGCTGGTCGGCCTCGGCGTCCATCACCGCGTTCACGACCTGCTCGGCGAGGCGCCTGAGCAGCTCCTGCATGTCGATGGCGCCGTCGTCGAAACGGGGCATGGCGAGCATGTCCGGCGTCGGGTCTGATAAGATTTCCATAGCGGTCCTCGTCCTTTCCTAGAACCTGTTGTTGTGGTGATTTCAGATTCTAGGACGAGGGCCGCTCTTCGTTAAGCGGCCGCTGGGGCGTCACCCTTACACCAACATTTTCGACGCGATCGGCCGCTTCGTGGACTTCGTGCGCGACGTGTGTGCTGAGGATGCTCTGGAAGAGAATCTCCGTTTTGTGTCTGATGCCCTGGACGGTAAGTGCACGCCGCGTGAGATTATTCGCAACTACTTCCTCAAAGATTTCTACAAGGATCACTGCTCAACCTACCAGAAGCGCCCCATCTACTGGATGCTTGATTTCGGTAAGAAAAACGGCTTCAAGTGCCTTATTTACATGCATCGCTACCAGCCAGACCTGCTGGTCCGCGTACGCACTAATTATGTTCATGAACAGCAAGAACGGTACCGCACGCAGCTCGCTCACCTAGAGGAAGCCGTGGCACAAGTTGATATCTCGCAACGCGTAAAGTTGAACAAGCAGATCAAGAAGCTCAACGATCAGCTCGCTGAGACTATAACCTTTGGGGAGAAGATTCACCATTTAGCAGAACAAATGATTGCGATCGGACTGAGGGATAAGCGTGATCGATTTCGGCATCTTTACCATTGACGGGGTGAAGAGGTTCTTGTTCGACGCCCTGCGCATTGATGGGTGCGAGTTCGGAGATATGCAGCTGCGTTTTCGCAGCGACGAGGTTGGGACGTACGCCGATGTCCGGGAGAGGCTGGGGGAGTCCCTCGCCCCCGACGACCTGCTGCTGCACCTCAGGCACGTCACGGCCAACACGGATGGCTGCGCGTCCATTCGCGAGAGCGGGATTCTCGGAATCGGGGACGTGCTCTCGCGTCCTAGTGCGCTTACGCGTCTTTTCGAGGGCTGCGGGGTTCATTTCGACAAGGCGAGCCGAACCGTGTCTGTCGACGGGAGAAGGCTCAGCCTGGACCTGGTCGATGATGCCTTCCTCGGACGGGAGTCCTCGGAGCCGATAGATGGACTTCTGTACATTCTGGCGGAAGACTCCCTCGTGAACTCCTTCATCCACAAGTCGTGCATCCGGGAGTACTCCACGCTTTCGCGGTATCCCGAGGCCATATGGGCTCTGGAAGAGGTCGTCGGGCATGGGAACGAGGCGGTTTGGAGATGGAAGGACGCCGCGCGCCCATATGTTGTCGAGTTCACCGCGACTTTGAAGGAGCTCGATCTGTGTCGACTCCAGCCGGACGATGGGATGGGTTTTTGCAGGGCGGCGGTTTGAAGGAGTCCGTATTCAATAATCTGGTTTACCAGGCGCTCGGGGTCTGCGTGCGGGGTGCCCGCGAGGTTATCGCCTCCCTGCCTGCTGGCGGCGGGGTGCCCCGTCGTCGATCGTTCGGATAACCCCTCTGGATGAGTTCTGCGGCGACCCCGAAGCTGGCTTGGATTCCATGTGCGATAGGGAGGGGCGTTGTCGGATTTGCGACGAAGACGCTGTGGAGTCCCTGTCGGCGTTCCTTATCGCTAATGGGTATCTAGGGGAGGGCTTCTCGGGATAAAACGGGTTTCGCTTGGTCTAATGCGTAGGATGACCAGTTTCGTGTTGTCCCAGCAGGGAATCGCCCGACGGATCAGATTGCGGAAACATGGGGTTCCGATGCATGGGGTAGGCGAGGGGTCGTCGCCCTGATGTGCGAATGAGCTTCACCCTGCTGTCGCATTCTGTCCGTATGGATAATGGCCGGCTTAAGGTGCCGGCCTCCTACCGGAGGAGGTTGCGACGTGCGCGCGATGATCGAGATTGAGTGGATGGACGGGCTTGTGACGAAGGTGCCGGAGTTCGCTCTGGGCGACGTATTCGGTGAAAGCGTTCAGGTAGAGCTCGATTTCAAGTTCGACGACGTGTCGGAGGGCCTCTGGGTCGAGGTGCGCCATCATAAACCGGACGAGGGCTCGGATGGCGACCCGCGCGAAAGGGCCTGTACGCTGCATGCGGACTGTCACTACGGTTTGGTCGACGCGGTCGACCTCGACCGTATCTTCTGCGTTCTCTTTGAGGGGCAGCCGAGGATCTGCCGCATCGCGGGGGAGCTCGTGAACCTCTCAAGGGCCTGTGCTATGGCTCAAGGTTGACGCGCTACTGAACGTTGTCGGTGCGCAGCCTCGCGTGGCGCTCGTAGGGGAAGTCCAGGTAGGTCAGCGCGTCGGCCTCTGCCTCCTGTTACCGTTCATGGGAAATCGGTCAATTGGGAGCGCGGTGGAAATCCTGGACCGTGTTCCTACGCTACAAGACCTAGGCTTCTTCGGTACTGCATCGGGCTCATATAGCCCAGGTCGCTCTTGCAGCGCTTGTCGCGATACCAGACCAGATAGGCGTACAGCATCTTCATGAATTCCCCCATGCCAACATCGTCCCAGCCCCTTCCGTAGAAGAGCTCCACCTTCAGCCTGCCGAAGCCCTCCGTCCTTGAATTGTCGGGTGAGCACCCCTTTCTCGACATCGAGCGCGCGAGGTCCTGGGCGGCGCATAGCCGATCCGGCCCTGCCACCGGTAGTGGCCGCCGCGGTCGCTGGCTTACGCCTTGAGGAAGCGCGCCCGGGACCTCGGCCCCTACGAGGCATCGGCATTGTGCCAGCTTCGATCGGAGGCGGGCTGCTCGAGCCTCATGACCGCATACGACCTCAAAGAGGACTTCTTCGACATCTACGACGAGCACCCGCTCTCGCGGGAGGATGCCGAGGATGCATTCGATGCGTGGAAGGCATCCATCCCCGATGACAAGGCCTACGATCCCTTCCGGGGGCTTGCGAAGGCCGTGGAGAACCACCGCGAGTTCATATTTAACTACCGGGATTGTCCGAGCCGCATCTCGAACGGTTACACGGAATGCGCGAACCGCCTCATCAACGAGACTAACATGATAGGGCGTGGCCACTCCTTCGAGACGCTGCGCGCGCGTACGCTCTATCGCAGTTTGTCCCGTCACAGAGGTATGGCCCTACGCCTGTCATCTCGGCTGTCGGAACAGGAGTGGGTGCGGTTACCCCAAGTGTCGCTACGACGCTGCCTATCGCACCCGCCTGTCCGCGGCCCGTGAAGGGTTATGTCTCACCGCTGACGAGCTCGCCGCCATGGTCGCGATTGCGGTCCCTTTGTTTAGGCGGGGGCAGTGTTACGAGACCATATGGGCCACACATGCTGACGAGCTTCCTGTGTGCGTGCGCAGTGCCTGCTCCTATCAGGAGAGGGACAGGCGCGCCTTACCTGCTTCTCCCGCGAAAGGACCGTATGAGGAAGCGTAAGCGCAGGGATGTCGAAGGTGCTGGGCGCGACGGGGTTGACCGCACTGGCCGTACCTACGCCGAATTCGAGGCGCTCTCGCTTGCCGACAGGTCGCGCGTGGTCCAATGTGACTCCGTTGAGGGCTACGAGCGCAACACCTACGACATCCTGAGCGCACACATCGTGGCCCGGGCGTTCCAAATCTATTTGCGCAAGCGTCATGCCAGCTCCGGCAGCCATCGTTGCCTGCCTCGACCATATAGAGAGTCTCATAGGCTCTGTTGCTGCCTTCGAGGCTATCTTCGGCATCCTGCTAGTCGATTGAGGAGTCGAGTTCGATGATTGGAAGGGCCTGGAGCGCTGGTGTCTCGAAAGCGGAGCTCGGCGCTGCCGCGTGTTCTGCTGCGACGCGATGAGATCCAACCAGTAGTCGGCATGTGAGCGCAACCACGAGCAGCTCAGGCGCATTCTGCCCAAAAGCCGTAGTGGCGGTGCTCTGAGCCCCTACGACGTTGTAGTATGCTGCAGCCACGTAAACTCTTGCCCGCTTGCTGGACTCGCTGGCAGGTGTCCATTCGAGCTCCTCGGAGACCTGTTGCTGTGCGGCATCGGATGATCGCTTCGGGCTGTCCCTCGACAGCGAGCTCGCCGTCTCGCCCGATAAGGGGTCATCCCCGACGGGGTGGTACCAGGCCTACGAGCGGGGCGAAGGCTCTTGGGCCGCCGGGTGTCAGTGGTAGCGTGAAACTGAACACTTGTTCAGTTTCACGCTACCACTGACAGTTCGCAAGCTTCATTATGAATTCAGGGTACCTCATCTTGTCGATGCGGGATTGGCGCCCAGAGCCGGGGTCCCGCCAGAGTGCGATACGCCGTGTGCCGAACATGCAGGCGCGACCGTTGACGCCTTCTTCTCTTCTGCCGGAATCCACGCAGAAAGCATTCTGTACGACAGGCTATGCCAGGTGTTCTACCAAATGGTCATTTTATCTTTCTATAATGAGGCGAGATTCTATCCAAGAATCCGACATGTCGCTCTTCATCGATGCCGAGGACCGTTAAGTCGACTACTCTACCGGTCTCGTTACCTAACTTTTGGGATATCTGTTCGCATCCGGAGACAAGTTGATCGGAATATTTCGAGTACAGTAGCAGCAAATCAATATCACTGTCTGCACTGAGCTCTGAACCACTCAGCGCAGATCCGAACAGATAGACATGATCAAACTGAGAGAACAGTTCTAGGTTGCTGTCGAGAATGTCTATGAGTCTCAAATAGTTCATAGTTTGCGAACGAATGGGAAGAAGCTATCCATATCGAGGAGCTTCACGTTAATTTGCCCCGCAAACACCTGGGCTTCTTCGGAGATGCATTGCTTACCGTTCCATCTATGCAAGTTGACGACAACGGTATGTTCTGCCGGTGCTAAACGGGCCAACTCTGCATAGCTCAGACAGTATTCGTATACGAATAAGAAGCATTTTCCTTTCGCTATATATTCTCTAAGGTTTGTCTTCGACTTGCGAGTTGCTTTCTTTCCGCACAGGCGGAAGTACTTTAGGGCAAAAATCAAGCTGTCTAGCCTCATCTCGGCACGCCTGAAGCAGCGGGCGTCATAGTACATCTGTCGGATACGCGGCGTATCGTCAAGATAAACTACCGCCTCTTTCCCGTTTTCTATTATTTGCAACAATGGATGTTCTGCATCTAGAGAAACATCTATAAATCGCCCCTGTTCGTCAAGCTTTTTGATTAGCAGCTCTAGGGATTCTGCAGAGGGGAGCAGGTCACCTTCTATGGGCTGGATTCCGAAGATGGAGTTGATGACCTCGGGGAAAAGAATAGACCTTTGTCTTTCCGTATTATCTCTGGTGGCTTCGAACTCCTTAGCATGGTCGATAAAATCGCGGACAGCGGCCTGGTTGGAGAAGGAATTGTCCTTGTGGTTCTGGAACAGGCACAAGTTCGATTCGAACAGCGTGCAAAGTTTTCGGTTGTTGACGATTATTTCCTTTTCAAAAACATCCCACAGTCTTCGCTTGTCCTTCATGTAGTAATTCTCATATATCGACTTGTTTCGGGCGAGCAGAGGTGCGGCCTCTTTGCGCAGGTCGTCGAAGGAACTGAACGTCTTTCCGAAAACGCGATCAATTTCTGCGTGACGAATCGACTTCCATTTCCTCACTTCATCTGCCGTGAAAGCGGAGTTTTTGTCGAAATTCGTATGGCAGTTTGGACAGATGAGAATAAGGTTGTCGAACGTGTTCTCTGCGCTTTTGCAATATGGGACGATATGGGCTCGTTCAGCAATGTCTCCATTGCTGATGAATAGATCGGCCCGACAATCTGGATTCATGAATTTGCCGGCAGACTCCGCCCAGAGTCTTCGCTCGACATATGCTGAGATTGGCTTTCTGCTTGTCTTCGACACTTTCCGTCCCCGCTTTGACCTCTTCGATTGACGATTAACTGTCATTTAAGAATATGTTATCCAATGATTGGGCCACCGTCAGGCTTCAAGTGAAGATTATTGAACGGGGAGGTAAATGGAGCACTAAAGAAGTAGACATTCGGCAGCTTTAAGCCCCAGGGTTAACGAATCGCGTGCCGAATGACGCTGCTATAGGCTGTCAAGTCCTTTATCGGACGACATTTTAGCATTCAAGTAGCGGTCGTATTCGCGTCTGATTTCCTCGTGGGGGCATACTTCTCTTTCTATTTCGCTGAGCCTTACATTCGGCACGTTAAGCTCTCGGGCAACCTGCTTTTGGGTCAATCCGAGCGATTTTCGCATGTCCGCCAGTATCGAGCCCCGGGCGTACTTCAACCTCATGGGGCGCCGCAACGTTGGGTAAACCTCCCTGGCTGTGAACCTCTTAAGGCAGCGCATGATCTCTCGCTTTGTCTTGCCGTCGGACTTGCGCTTCGCCATGTAGGCGAGCGTTCTCTCGTCCCCGCGCATCCTGTGTTAGTCATGCCGTCGTAGCCCGCCGAGACCCAGCGGTAGATGGTCGAGGGCGACAGGTCCACCGGC
>CABSDO010000015.1 GCA_902476475.1 uncultured Collinsella sp.
AAGAAGGCCGGTCGCAACAACCAGGGCCGCATCACGGTCCGTCATCAGGGCGGTGGCGTCAAGCGCCGTTACCGTCGCATCGACTTCAAGCGCAACAAGGACGGCGTGCCCGCCAAGGTTGCCACGATCGAGTACGATCCGAACCGTTCCGCTCGCATCGCTCTGCTGCACTACGCTGACGGTGAGAAGCGCTACATCCTGGCCCCCAAGGGCCTCGAGGTCGGTCAGACCATCATGTCCGGTTCTGACGCCGACATCAAGCCGGGCAACGCTCTGCCCCTCGCCGACATCCCCGTCGGTACGCTCATCCACGCCGTCGCGAGTTCCAGCCGGGCAAGGGCGCTGCTATCGCCCGTTCCGCCGGTAACTCCTGCCAGCTGATGGGTAAGGAGGGCAAGTACGCTATCGTCCGTATGCCTTCCTCCGAGATGCGCCGCATCCTCGTTACCTGCCGCGCCACCGTCGGTGAGGTCGGCAACGCCGATCACTCTAACATCGTCATCGGTAAGGCCGGCCGTAAGCGTCACATGAACGTGCGCCCGACCGTCCGCGGTACCGTCATGAACCCTGTCGACCACCCGCACGGCGGTGGCGAGGGCAAGAACCACACCTCTGGTCGTCCCTCTGTTACCCCCTGGGGTAAGCCGACGAAGGGCCTTCGTACGCGCAAGAAGAAGAAGGTCTCGAACCAGCACATCATTCGTCGCCGTAAGAAGTAATTTCGGATACCGAGTTTTAGGAGAAAGCACTTATGAGCAGAAGTCTCAAAAAGGGCCCGTTCGTGGAGACTCGCCTTCTCTCGCGTATCACCGCGATGAACGAGGCTGGCAAGAAGGACGTCGTGAAGACCTGGTCCCGCGCGTCCACCATCTTCCCCGAGATGGTTGGTCACACCATCGCCGTCCACGACGGCCGCAAGCATGTGCCCGTGTATGTTACCGAGTCCATGGTTGGTCACAAGCTCACCGTAAATGGCAACTAAGTCTATTGAAACTGAGGCCACCGAGGTTCGCGCCGTCGCTAAGTACGTGCGTGTTTCCCCCAGCAAGGCCCGCCTGGTGGTCGATCTGATCCGCCGCAAGCCTGTCGCTCAGGCCTTCGACATCCTCCACTTCTGCGACCGCGCCGTCGCCGTGGATGTCGAGAAGGTTCTCCGTTCCGCCGTTGCGAACGCCGAGAACAACAACGGTCTGCGTGCCGACAACCTGGTTGTCGCCGCTGCCTATGTTGACGAGGGTCCGACGCTTAAGCGCATCCGTCCCCGCGCCAAGGGTTCCGCTTCTCGTATTCTGAAGCGTACTTCCCACATCACCGTCGTCGTTGCTCCTCGAAAGGAGGCGTAAAGCTGTATGGGTCAGAAAGTCTACCCCACCGGCTTCCGTCTTGGCATCACCGAGAACTGGCGCTCCCGCTGGTTCGCAGAGAAGGATTACGCTAAGACCCTCGGTAACGATCTCGAGATCCGCAAGTACCTCGAGAAGCGTCTTTCCCGCGCAGCTGTCTCCCGTGTCGAGATCGAGCGCGCTGGCGACAAGGTGAAGGTCATCATCCTCACCGCTCGCCCCGGCGTTGTCATCGGTAAGAAGGGTGCCGAGATCGATACCCTCCGCACCGAGCTCGAGAAGGTCGCTGGCGTCTCCAAGGGCCAGCTCTCCGTCGACGTTGTCGAGATCAAGCGCCCCGAGCTCGACGCCAACCTCGTTGCTCAGTCTATCGCCGAGCAGCTCGAGGGCCGCGTTGCCTTCCGTCGCGCTATGCGCAAGGCTGTCCAGTCCGCCCGCAAGGCCGGCGCTAAGGGCATCCGTATCCAGTGCTCTGGTCGTCTCGGCGGTGCCGAGATGGGCCGTCGTGAGTGGTACCGCGAGGGTCGCGTGCCTCTGCACACCCTCCGTGCCAAGATCGACTACGGCACGGCTGACCTGGGCGAGAAGCTCCCGGGCCAGCCTGTTCCCAACCCTGCACTCGAGGGCTCTTCCCGTCCTCGTCGTCGTAACTCCGAGAGGAGGGGTCAGTAGTGCTTGCCCCTAAGCGTATTCTTCACCGCAAGGTGCAGCGTGGCTCCATGAAGGGCCAGGCCAAGGGTAATACCGAGCTGCATTTCGGCGAGTTTGGTATCCAGGCTCTCGAGGCCCATTGGATCACCAACCGTCAGATCGAGGCCGCTCGTATTGCCATGACCCGCTACATGAAGCGTGGCGGTCGTGTCTACATCACTATCTTCCCCGATAAGCCCATCACCAAGAAGCCTGCCGAGACTCGCATGGGTTCTGGTAAGGGTAACCCCGAGGAGTGGGTGGCCGTCGTCAAGCCCGGCCGCATCATGTTCGAGGTCAAGGGCGTGCCCGAGGAGGTCGCTCGCGAGGCTCTGCGTCTTGCACAGCACAAGCTTCCCATCAAGACCAAGATTGTTGCTGCCAAGAACGCTGAGCAGCGCATCGAGAAGGAGATGGCTGAGGAGGCCGCTCTCGAGGCCAAGTGGGCTGCTGAGGACGCCGCCGCCGCCAAGGAGGAGAACTAATGAAGCCCGCAGAGATTCGTGAGCTCTCGGACGCTCAGCTCGTTGAGAAGCTGAAGGAAATGCGCGCCGAGCTCTTTAACCTTCGTTTCCAGATGGCCACCAGCCAGCTGGACAACACCGCTCGCGTCAACACCGTGAAGAAGGACATCGCTCGCGTCCTCACGGAGCAGCGCGCCCGCGAGATCGCAGCGGAGAAGTCCGCTGTCGCCGAGTAGGACCTAAGGAGAGAACATGACTGATTCGCGTAACTCGCGTAAGGTCCGTACGGGTGTCGTTACCTCCGTCTCCGGTGCCAAGACCATTGTTGTCACCATCACCGAGCGCAAGCGTCACCCCAAGTACGGCAAGATGATGACCAGCTCCAAGAAGCTGCACGCTCACGACGAGGAGTGCACGGCTGGCGTGGGCGACACCGTCCGCGTTATGGAGACCCGTCCTATGTCCAAGATGAAGCGTTGGCGCCTCATCGAGGTCGTCGAGCGCGCTAAATAAGCAGTCGCTCTTACGACTTGTACGTTTCCGAAGATGTGCGTATGCCTGGCTTGCATACCACAGGCCGTATAAAGGCAGCGCACCTCTCTTCGGTTCTTAGTTCGGAGGAACATCTACCATGATTCAGATGCAAACCATGCTGAACGTCGCCGACAACTCCGGCGCTCGCAAGATTCGCTGCATCAAGGTGCTTGGCGGTTCCAAGCGTCGTTATGCAGGCATCGGCGATGTGTTCATCGGTGCTGTCCAGGAGGCTACCCCTGGCGCCAACGTCAAGAAGAAGGACGTTGTCCGTTGCGTCGTCGTTCGCACCGTTAAGGAGATCCGCCGCAAGGATGGCTCCTACATTCGCTTTGATGAGAACGCCTGCGTTGTCATCAACAACGATGGTTCGCCCGTCGGCACCCGTATCTTCGGGCCGATTGCAAGGGAACTGAGAGAAAAGAACAGATCGTCTCGCTCGCTCCCGAGACCCTGTAGTTAGGGGAGATATATGTATATCAAGAAGGGCGATAAGGTCCAGGTTCTCTCTGGTAAGGATCGCGGCAAGCAGGGCGTTATCCTGCGTGCTCTCCCTGCCGAGAACAAGGTCGTTGTCGAGGGCGTTTCGGTCGTCAAGAAGGCCGTCAAGCCCAACGCTGCCAACCAGCAGGGCGGCATCGTTTCGCAGGAGGCTCCCATCGATGCCTCCAACGTCAATCTCGTTTGCCCCGAGTGCGGTAAGGTTATCCGCGTCGGTCACGAGAAGGACGGCAAGAACAAGCTGCGCGTCTGCAAGAAGTGCGGCCACAAGTTCTAAGCTGCCCGCAACATCAAGTTGCTAGCAAAGGCCCGGATGCCACGGCACCCGGGCCTTTTTCTATCCCCACTCATTGGGGACAGACTTAAATTACTCATTGGGGACAGACTTACATGAGTGATTATGCTCATTGGGGACAGACTTAAATGAGTAGTCCCGGCAGTTGGGGACAGTCCCTATGTGCCGGCAGTTTGGGACGGTCCTTTGATGTCTGGTGCCCCCAGAGGGGTGAAGTAATGCAGCTGGCTCTGTCTTTTAGGGCTTTGGTGTTCCGCCTCATTTTGTTCCACAAGAATCGTTGCATGCGCATTTACGCGCATAGCCTTGCGCGATAATGCGCATAGCCGCGCAAACATCTGCCAACTACGGCTAAATAATGACCGATAAGTAAATAGACACGCAAACACGAGCAGATACGCGCGCAATTGTGCGAATATAGGGTTGTTAGAAATGAAGGACTTCCGATAACTCAGGAGGCACATAATGGCAGATTCCAAACAGGCTCCGCTCGACGCCGAAGCAGCCGCTAAGGCGGCGTTTGCCTCGGTCCAGGATCAGCCGTTCCCCAACGATATTTTTACGGCTCCCGAGCTTCGCTGGGCTGTGATCGGGTGCGGCGTTATCGCCAACCAGATGGCCCAGTCTCTCGCTCTTGCCGGCCGCAAGCTTGCGGGCGTCGCCAACCGTACGCTGTCCAAGGCTCAGGCTTTTGCTGAGCAGTATGGCATCGAGAAGGTCTATGAAACGGTCGAGGACCTCTATGCCGATCCGAACATCGACGCGATCTATATCACCACCCCGCACAACACGCATATCACCTACCTGCGAGCTGCTCTGGCAGCTGGTAAGCACGTGCTCTGCGAGAAGGCCATTACCCTCAATTCCGCTGAGCTCGACGAGGCGCGTGCCATCGCCGACGAGCACAACGTCGTCCTTATGGACGCCACCACGGTGCTTCACATGCCCTTGTATCAGGAGCTGCGCCGCCGCATGGATGCCGGCGAGTTTGGCCGCATGAACCTTGCTCAGCTCAACTTTGGTAGCTACAAGGAGTACGGCGACCTGACCAATCGCTTCTACAACCGCAACCTTGCTGGCGGTGCCATGCTCGATATTGGCGTCTATGCCCTGTCCGTTATGCGCCTCTTTATGGCAAGCCAGCCCGCTGAGGTTGTCTCGCTGGGCAACACCTGTGAGACTGGTGTCGACGTTGCGGGCGGCATCGTCTGCCGTAATGCCGAACAGCAGCTGGGCGTGGTGAGCCTCACGCTTCACTCCAAGCAGCCCAAGCGTTCGGTCATTAGCTTCGACAAGTGCTATATCGAGGTCAACGATTATCCGCGTGCCGATCACGCAACCATCGTGTGGACTGCGGACGGCCATCGCGAGGAGGTTCACGCTGGCACCGAGGCCTACGCACTGTGCTACGAGATGGCCGACCTGGAGAAGGCCGTTGCCGGCGATGACTCGAAGCGCGAGCTTCTGGGCTATGCTTCTGATGTTATGGAGCTTATGACCAAGCTCCGCGCCGATTGGGGAGTCGTGTACCCCGAGGAGGAGTAAGCGATGCTAGCGGAAGATAGGCTCAACGCGATCGTGGCGATGGTGCAGCAGGCCGGCTCGGTTACCGTACCAGAGCTTGCTGAGGCCCTGGGCGTGACGGCGTCTACCATTCGGCGCGACCTGCAGACGCTCGACCGAGCGCACCGCATCGCCAAGGTCCACGGTGGGGCGACGAGTCTTGAGCGCGCGCACGTGACGCGCGACCTAACGCTTAATGAGCGCAGCGACCTCCATAACGATGACAAGGAGCGTATATGCGCCCGTGCGGCGGCGCTTGTGGAGCCTGAGAGCTTTGTATACATCGACTCGGGCTCGACGACGCTCAAGCTCATCGAGCATCTTCCACACCTTGAAGATGTCACCTATGTGACCGATTCCGTGCTCCATGCTCAACGCCTTGCTTTGCGTGGCATGCGTATCGTGGTGCTGGGCGGCGAGCTCAAACCCGAGACCGAGGCGCTCGTTGGCCCCGATGCCTTGGCAACCTTAGACCGCTACAACTTCAACTGTGGCTTTTGGGGCTCTAACGGCATTGCCGCCGAGCAGGGCTTCACAGCGCCCGATATCGAGGAGGCGCAAGTAAAGCGTATCTCGATGCGCCATACGGCCAAGCGCTTCGTAATCTCGGACGCCAGTAAATTTGGCATGGTGGCGCCCGTCAAGTTCGCGGACTTCCGCGACGCAACGATTATTACCGCAGGCGATGTCCCCGCCAAGTACCGGGCAATGGACAACGTCATCACGGTCTAACAGCAGGGGACGGGCAAGCGCCAAAACCACCGCGAAGGGGTAGGAACCTATGTGGTGGTTTTGACGTTTGTCCAGATAAAACCTGCCAAAATAAACCTGTCCCTTTTCGGCAGGTTTTAGGGCTCCCAGGGGCAGGGGGCTTCTATGCGGATGTGCTCGCCGGTTACGGGATGCGTGAAGGACACGCTGTGGGCGTGGAGCATCAGGCCACAGGGGCGCGGCGTTCCGTACAGGTCGTCGCCAACCAGGGGATGACGCTCGCTCGCCAGGTGCACGCGAATTTGGTGCTTGCGGCCCGTGAGCAACTCGACATCGATATACGAGCGCGTGGGCAGGCCTCGGCGGCTCTTAAGGCGCTTGAGCACCTTCACGCGCGTCTGAGACGGCTTGCCGCTGGCGCCAACGCGCATCTTGCGGCTATCGTGGCGGTCGCGGGCGATGGGCTTGTCGATGAGCTTTTCGTTCCAGTCGATTTTGCCCTCGGCGAGCGCCAGATAGTGCTTTTCGAATGCGTGGTCGATGACCATCTGGTCAAAGGCGGGCTGCGTCTGCTTGTCGAGCGAAAACAGCACCACGCCGGTGGTGTCGCGGTCCAGGCGGTTGAGCGGCTGCATGTCGGTCGCGGCAAAGCCGTCGCCCATCGCCAGCAGCAGGTCGCTGGCGTAGTCGGTGAGCGTGCGCTCGCCGGTGCCGTCGCCGTGGACGATCATGCCGGCGGGCTTGTCGATGGCCATGAGCCAGGCGTCGCAGTAGAGGACTTGAGGTTCTTCGTTCACGTGTAAGCCTTTCGGTTAGCTAATTCCCACAAACATGCAGCCCGAGGTCGCCCCGCGTAGGCGGGCGGCGGGCTTGCGGCCGGCCTGCGCTGCTTCGACGGCACGACGGACGCGGGCGACGGCACGGCCCACCTCATCCGTCTCGAGCAGCGTTCCGTCCACCATAAGACGACGCACGCCGGCATCGAGCAGCTGAGGAACCTGCGGCGTGAGGTCGATGGGGTAGGCATCGTACAGGCGAGAGCGGCCGTGGATGTCGGTGCGGACGGGCATGACCTTGCCATCGATATTCTTGAGTGACAGCTTGCGGGCGCGCAGACGGCAGTTGGCGCAATCGTGGATACAACCGTTGGCCACCTGGAGGATGCAGTGTTCGCTCGTCATAACGCGCGGACGGCCGAAAACGGTGATGCCCAGAGCTGCGGGCGCGGAGGTGCCAAGCGAGATGATCTCGTCGAGTGTGATCTCGGGCGAGAGCCAAAACGCACCGGCTCCGCGCTCGGCAAGCGCGTCCATGCAGGGCGTGTTGTGCACCGGTAGACAAGAGCGAATCTCGACCGTGGCGCCGGCCTGCGCGGCTACAGCGAGCTCGGAGATATTGCCGACGGCGACGGTGGTTCCGGCATTGATCCAGGGATCGACGCGCTCGTGGTCGACGGCGCGGCAGACCTCGTCGAGTACGGGTACGATGCCCTGCTCAGGCGCATCAGCAGGGGAGAGTCCGGCTGCATCGAGCGCGTCGGTGGCCATGTAGATGCGCGTGGCGCCCTCGGCGCGAGCTGCCTCGGCGGCTTCGAGCGTGGTGACGGTGGCGCAGATCTGCGGCTCATCGCGGTAATGCTCGGGCATGGCGCGCGTACATTTGTCGCGCACCGGAATCTCGAGCGTTTTCGCGCGCTCCTCGTACGGTGCCAGAATGGCCTCTTCCAGCACCTTACAAGCGGCGGCGCGCACCTTGTGCACGGCGGAAAAGCCCATACCGCAGCCCTTATCGAGTGCCACATCAAAGCTCGCTGCTTCAAAGGGCGAGGAGCCCATGCGGCCCACATGCTCAACCAGGTCTGCCGCCTCGACGGCGCGGGTCTTGGCGGCCTCGACGGTGAAGCCCGTGGCGGTGGCGGTGAGCGCGGGGTTGTCACAGCAGGTGAGTGTGACAGTAAATGGCTCGCCTAGGCGCGCCACGACGGACACGTCAACAGCTCGGCGGCGCAGCACATCGCGCTTGAGCGCGGCGCCGGCGGCGTCGATGGCACGCTGACTGCGAATCACGCGGACGCGGCAACCCTCGGGCATGCTGCGGGGCACACGGCATTCGATGATGTCGCCCGCGGCGGCATCATCGGCGGCAATGGTGGTCAGGAACTGGTCAAATTCGTTATCGTGGCGAAGCTCCAGCAGGTCGCCCTTGCCCACGGGCTCAAACAGCTCAATGCGGGCGATGGCGGCGCGGCGACGGCGATCGTCGGGCTTGAGTCCGCGTACATCGCGGTTGGCCAGGCGACTGCCCAGCACCGTGCCCACAATCTGGCCGCGGTTGTTGGAGCGCTCGTAGCTCATCATCTCGTCACCCGAGGTACCGTCTTGGTAGGCGTGCGTAAAGTCGCGGTTGAAGCAGCGCTTGAGCTGTCGCTGGCGGGCCGCATCCTCATCCTTAGAGGTCGAAACATCGGCCAGCATGTCATCAATCTGGTGACGATACACGTCGACGATGGAATACACGTAATCGGGGGCCTTCATGCGGCCCTCGAGCTTGAGCGATGCGGCGCCGGCGTCATACAGACGGCGAACAAGCTGCGAAGTGTTGGTGTCGCGCGGGCACAGCGCGCGCTCGCGACCGGCAGGGGAGAGCGAGCGGCCGTTCTCGTCGATCAGCTCGTAAGGCAGGCGACAGGGCTGAGCGCACATGCCGCGGTTGGCCGAGCGGCCCGCCATGGCAAAGCTCGACAGCAGGCATAGACCCGAGTAGCAAAAGCAGATGGCACCGTGGCTAAAGACCTCCAGGTCCACATCGGGCGCGGCGTTGTGAATGGCGGCGATCTCGTCGATGGAGAGCTCGCGCGAGAGAGTCACGCGGTCGGCGCCCTGCTCGCGGCACCAGATAGTTCCGCGGTCGTCGTGGATGTTCGCCTGGGTCGAGATGTGCGTCTCGATGCCGGGCATGGTGCGCTTGACTTCAAAGAACAGGCCCCAGTCCTGGATGATGAAGGCGTCGGCGCCCAGCGTGGAGCAGCGATGGATGAGCTGCAGTGCATCGCCCATCTCGGACTGCTTGATGACGATGTTGACCGTGACGTAGACGCGCGACCCGGCTAGATGCGCGGCGCGGCAGGCTTGCTCAAAGGCCTCGTCGGTAAAGTTGGTTGCCTTGCGGCGGGCGTTGAAGCTGCCCATGCCGCAGTAGATGGCGTCTGCCCCCGCGGCGAGCGCGGCGGCAAAGGGCTCCGGGCCTCCGGCGGGGGCCAAAAGCTCGGGCCTGCGGTTAGTGGTTCGGCTGGCGGTTGCGGTCATATTCTGCCTTTCAAAATGCTCAGATATCAAAAGTATAGTGACGTCGCTGCGATGGGCGACGCCCGCAGCCTAAGCAGGACAAAGTCTTCAGCAGCTTGGACTGGCTGCTTCACATGAGAACCGTTCAGCGGTTCGGGGAAACCGTTGGGCGATAAAATATTCTCGCAAGCTGATAATATTCTTGCATCAAACAGAAACCTTGAGTACTATCCCAATCAAGCGCGGTGTTCAGACCGAACTGTGCCTCCCGGTGCGAACACCGCGCTCACGCTCTCTATCTGATTGTAAGGAGAAAAACATGAGCAAGACCGTCGTGTCTTCCGATAACGCACCCGCAGCCATCGGCCCGTATTCCCCCGGTATCCAGGCAGGCAACATGGTGTTCCTGTCCGGCCAGCTGGGCATCGATCCCGCGACCGGCAAGATGCCCGAGGGCGTCGAGGCCCAGGCCAAGCAGTCCCTCGCCAACGTCGAGGCCCTGCTGACCGCTGCCGGCGCTACCTTTGCCGATGTCGTCAAGACCACGGTCTACCTGGCCGACATCGCCGACTTCGCCGCCGTGAACGAGATCTACGCCTCCAAGTTCGAGGCCCCGTTCCCCGCGCGCAGCGCCTTCCAGGTTGCCGCCCTTCCGGCTGGCGGTCTGGTCGAGATCGAGGTCGTTGCCGCTCTCTAAGGCGTTGGCCACAACTAAACATGACATGCAAAAAGACCCTGCAGCGCGTGCGAGCTGCAGGGTCTTTTGTCACGTGACGGATCGCTTGTGGAGCCGCGCTTCATGTTGCCCGTTAGCCCTCCTTGCGAACTTTTTGCAGGTAGCGGTAGACGCTGGGCTCCGAGATACCCAGCGCGGTGGCGGCGCAGGCCACGGCGCCCTTGAGCATGAACACCCCGTTGCCGTTGAGGTGGCGAATGACGTCCACGCGGTCGCTCTGACCAAGCGACGCAACATCCAGCCCGCGCGCGCTCAGCAACTCGGCAATGCTGCGGTCGATGAGCTCCTGTGTGGACTCCGAAAGGCTTTCGACCTCGATAGGGGCGGGCTCCGTGCGCGTCGGCGCCGCATCGAAGCACGCCATGAGCTGCTGCGCCATGGCGTTGATGGAGCGCACGGTCGAGAGGTCGGTGTTGACGCAGAGCATACCGACGATCTCGTCATTCTCGCGGATAAAGTACGTCGCTGACTCCAACGTCTTGCCGCCGGCACCGCGCCCCTCGTAGCCCGTAATAAACGGCAGGTCGCGATACTTGGCGTCGTGCATGATCTTGAGTGCCAGATCGGTGGCGGGACCGCCGACCTTGCGGCCGCTCACGATGCCGTTGCGAATATCAACGATGGCGTGGTCGGGATCCGAGAAATCGTGCAGCACGATTTCGCTGTTTTTGCCGAGTATCTGCTCCAGAAAATCGACCATCGGCAAAAAGCGACGTACGGTCTCGTTCACGGGCAACTCCTTTGGGTGAAATCGGAAATGTTCATAACAATTTTTTCTCATGGTAACACGCTGCCCATCATCTCGTATATCCGCAGGTACATTGCGTAATGCAGACGAACGGTAGGAATTTAGCGGTAAACGGTTGACCAAAAGAAATGTTAGATGTTATTTTGATCGGACACTTTCCTGACCTGCGGAAATGCGTTATTTCAGCTGAAGAATAGTCTGATAACAAAAAATTATTATTGAGAATGAGAATCATCTTTAATACGATATGCAATGAAGGCACAACCTCAACCCCGCACTGCGTCACAATAGAGCGTTAGATGCGAAAACAACTACTTCGAGGATTGGTGGTCAAATGACCCAGGAGACGGTTACGAACGGCACTGAAGCCCTGTTCACTCGCGAAGGCATGCCTCCCGTTAAGGAAATGATCCCGTGTGCCCTTCAACACGTACTGGCATCGTTTGCCGGCATCATTACCCCGGCGGTCATCATGGCCGGCGTCTACGGCTTTAATAGCCAGCAGAGCACCGACATCATCCAGGTCGCCCTCATTCTTTCGGCGATCGATACGGCCCTTCAGGCCTTCGCTCCCTTCCGTCGCATCGGCGGCGGCCTGCCCATCGTCATGGGCGTTTCGTTCGCGTTCCTGCCGGCCCTGCAGGCCATGGGTGCCTCGGGTTTTAGCTTTGGTGCGCTGCTGGGCGGCGAGATCGTCGGCGGCGCCGTCGCGGTCCTCTTTGGTCTGGCCTACAGCAAGATCAAGTGGCTGTTCCCGCCCGTCGTGACCGGTACGGTCATCTTCTCCATCGGCGTTTCGCTGTATCCCACGGCCGTCAAGTATATGGCCGGCGGTATGGGTTCGCCGTGGTCTTTGCGCTCGCCAACTTTGGCAAGGGCACGCTCAAGCTGGGCTCCGTGTTCTTTGGCATGATCGTTGGCATGATCGTTTCGATCCCCTTTGGCATGATTGACTTCTCCAGCGTCGCCACCGCTCAGGTCTTCGCCCTTCCCAAGCTCATGCCCTACGCGCTCGAGTTTGATCCCGAGGTCTGCATTACCCTCGCCGTCGTGTTCCCCATGGTTGCTATCCAGGTTATCGGCGACGTCTCCGCCGCCTGCCTGGGCTCCATCGACCGTATGCCCACCGAGCGCGAACTCTCCGGCGCTATCGTGTCCCAGGGCCTCACCTCTATGGTCGGCGGCCTGCTGGGCGGTCTTCCCACCAGCGCCCTTGGCCAGAATGTGGGCATCATCTGCTCCAACAAGGTCGTCAACAAGTGGGTCTTTGTGATCATCGCGGCCGTCTTTGCCATCGCCGGTCTGTTCCCGCAGCTCTCTGCCGTTCTTTCCGCTATCCCGCAGCCCGTCATCGGCGGCGCGACCGTCGGCGTCTTTGGCACCATCACCATGAACGGCGTGCGCATGTTCACCCGCGAGGGCCTCACGCAGCGCACTACCACTATCGTCGGCACCTCCGTCGTCTTTGGCCTGGGTATCTGGATGGCCAGCGGTTGCCTTGCCGGCGAGGGTATGCCCGCCTGGGTGTCCACCGTCATCGGCTCCAATGCCGTAACCCCCACCGCCATCATGGCCATTGTCCTTAACCTGATCCTTCCGCAGACGCCGGTCGTGGCTCAGCACATCGATGCTGCCAAGGACGCTGCCGTGGATCTGGTCTTGCCTGAGAGCAAGAAGTAACCAATTCGGTGCTATTCGTCGGCGGACGCATCGCCTCGTCCGCCGACGCCATGCGGCGCCAAGCCGCACTTCAAAGGGCTTGTCCCTTTGGTGAAGCGTTGACGGGAGAGGGCCCGTTTCCGGTGTAGGCCGGCGCTTCGCACTCCGCCATGTCAGAGGTGTCAAACCCCGCCTCTGATGTTGAAGGGAGCATCCATGCTTCTGGTCGCTAATGGTTCCGTCTTTACCCGCAACGCTCAGACCCCGTTCATTCCAAACGGTGCGGTCGCCATTGACGGAGATACGATCGTCGAAGTGGGCCCCGAGCGCGAGCTCAAGGCCGAGTACCCGGATGCCGAGTACGTCGATGCCCAGGGCAACCTCATCATGCCTGGACTCATCAACTGCCACACCCACATCTACTCGGGTCTGGCCCGCGGCCTTGCCATTAAGGGCTGCAACCCCACCAACTTCCTGGAGAATCTTGAGCAGCAGTGGTGGAAGATCGACGACAACCTGACGCTCGACGGCACCAAGGCCAGCGCCTATGCCACGATTTTGGACTCCATCCGTGATGGCGTCACCACGATCTTCGATCACCATGCGAGCTTCTGCGAGATCCCGGGAAGCCTCTTTACCATTAAGGATGCAGCTCAGGAGCTGGGCATGCGTTCGTGCCTGTGCTACGAGGTCTCCGATCGCCGCGGCCAAGAAAAGTGCGACCAGGCCATTGCCGAGAACGCCGAATTTGCCCAGTGGGCCGCCAAGGAGCGTCGCGATAACGACAACCACATGATCGCCGCCATGTTTGGCGGTCACGCCACCTTTACGCTTTCGGACGAGACCATGGATAAGATGGCCGAGGCCAACAACGGCCTGACCGGCTTCCACATCCATGTGTGCGAGGGCATGAACGACGTGTGGGATTCCCGCCTCAACCGCGGTGGTATCAGCCCCGTCGAGCGCCTGCTACAGCACAACCTGCTGGGTCCCGACACCATGCTCGGCCACTGCATCCACGTGACGCCTGCCGAGATGGATATCGTCAAGGAGTCCGGCACTTGGCTGGTCAACAACCCCGAATCCAATATGGGCAACGCCGTGGGCTGCGCCCCCGTGCTCGAGTTCTTCCGCCGCGGCATCCCCGTGTGCATGGGCACCGACGCCTACACCCACGATATGCTCGAGAGCCTTAAGGTCTTCCTGATTATTCAGCGCCACAACGCCGCCATGCCCAACGTGGGCTGGTGCGAGGCCATGACGATGCTGTTCGAGAACAACGCCAAGATGGCGAGCAAGTACTTCGATCGCAAGCTCGGTGTGCTCGAGGCCGGCGCTGCCGCCGACGTTATCGTTATGGACTACAAGCCCTTTACGCCGCTGAGCGAGGAGAACCTCGACGGTCACATGCTCTTTGGCATGATGGGCAAAAACTGCCGCACCACCATCATCAACGGCCGCGTCCTGTACAAGGATCGCGAGTTCGTTGGCATTGATGAGGAAAAGATCAACGCGTGGACCATGGCTGAGTCCAAGAAGCTCTGGAGCACGCTTAACGATCGCGCCTACTAATTCACAAGTAGATTCACGCGCGTCGGGTGTTTCGCCGCATCCGGCGCGCGTATAGGCGGCCTCCGCGGGGTCGCCGGCGCTGTGCTAGCGCTACACCGTATTTGCGCCCGCCGCGCGGTCTCGCCGGGCGTTACAGAGAGGAGCTCACTATGAGCGACATCATGAGGCCGATCCCGTTTTCGCAGCTGATGAACTGGATCATCGAGGAGCACAAGACTCAGGGCGCCGTCTTTGGCGTGCGCAAGATGGTCACGACCAACCAGGAGGGCGCGCTCCCCATTTTTGACGAGCGCATCGAGACTCCGTTTGGCCCGGCCGCCGGCCCCAACACGCAGCTTGCCCAGAACATCGTGGCATCCTACGTGGCCGGTTCACGCTTCTTTGAGCTCAAGACCGTTCAGGTTATGGACGGCGAGGAGCTCTCCAAGTGCGTTAACAAGCCCTGCATCGTGGCGCAGGACGAGTGCTACAACTGCGAGTGGTCGACCGAGCTCGAGGTTCCGCAGGCCTTTGCCGAGTACGTGAAGGCATGGTTTGCCTGCCACCTGATCGCTCGCGAGTACGGCTTGGGCAGCCCGGACGGCTTTGTCTTCAACATGTCCGTGGGCTATGACCTGGAGGGCATTAAGAGCCCCAAGGTCGATGCGTACATTGAGGGCATGAAGGACGCCAGCGGCTCTGACGTCTGGAATGAGTGCCGCGCATGGGCGCTTGCCAACCTGGACAAGTTTGAGCATGTCGACGCCGCATTTGTCGAATCCATCCCGGCACGCGTCTCCAACTCCATCACCGAGTCTACCCTGCACGGCTGCCCGCCCGACGAGATCGAGCGAGAAGGGCCTCAACACCTACATCAAGTGCAACCCCACGCTGCTGGGCTATGAGTTTGCACGTCGGCGCCTCAACGAGCTGGGCTTTGACTACATCGTCTTCGATGACACACACTTCCGCGAGGACCTGCAGTGGGCCGACGCCGTGCCCATGTTCGAGCGCCTGATTGCCCTGTGTGCCGAGCGCGGCCTGGAGTTTGGCGTCAAGCTGACCAACACGTTCCCCGTCGACGTGACGAGAAACGAGCTGCCCTCCACCGAGATGTACATGTCCGGCCGTTCGCTGTTCTCGCTGACCATCGAGGCCGCCCGTCGCATTACCGAGCAGTTCGATGGCAAGCTGCGCATCAGCTACTCCGGCGGTGCTACGGTCTACAACATCCGCGCCCTGTACGATGCCGGCATTTGGCCCGTCACCCTGGCGACCGACGTGCTCAAGCCCGGTGGCTACGAGCGCTTTAGCCAGATGGCCGGCGAGTTTACCGACCTGGATGGCAAGCCGTTCGCGGGCGTCTCTCTCGAGGCCGTGACTGCGATCCAGACCGACTCGCTCACCAATCCGCTCTACAAGAAGCCGCTGCGCCCGCTGCCCGACCGTAAGGTCGCCGGCAAGAGCCCGCTTTCCGACTGCTTTACCACGCCGTGCCGCACGAGCTGCCCCATCCAGCAGGATATTCCCGCCTATCTAGCGGCTGTTGACGAGGGCCGCTACGAGGATGCGCTCAACATCATCATCGAGCGCAACGCCCTGCCGTTTATCACCGGCACCATCTGCCCGCATCCCTGCGGCCGTGCCTGCGAGCGTGCATTCTATGAGCCCGAGGGCGCCCAGATTCGCGCCAGCAAGCTCAAGGCCGCCCGCGAGGCCATGACCGCCGTGCTGCCCAAGCTGCGCGCCCAGGCCATCGCCAACGACGGCGAGCGCAATGTTGCCGTTATCGGCGGCGGCCCGGCCGGGAGGCCCGCGACTCGCTCGGCGGCGTGGTCCGTCACATCATCCCCGAGTTCCGTATCGCCAGCGACGATATCTCCCACGACGCAGAGCTCTGCCTGGCCTTTGGCGCCAAGGTGCAGCTCAACGCTCGCGTTGATTCCATTGACGAGCTCAAGGCCCAAGGCTTTACCGACGTGGTCGTGGCCACCGGTGCCTGGATGCCCGGCTCTGCGGGCCTGGGCGAGGGTGCCGAGCTCGACGTGCTGGAGTTCCTCGAGGCCGCCAAGAAGGGCGAGAAACTCGAGCTGGGCGAGGACGTCGTGGTCATTGGCGCCGGTAACACCGCCATGGACGCGGCCCGCGTGGCCAAGCGTCTGGCTGGCGTGAAGAACGTGCGCCTGGTGTATCGCCGCACCAAGAAACAGATGCCCGCTGACGAGGAAGAGCTTGATCTTGCTCTTGCCGACGGCGTTGAGTTCTGCGAGCTGCTGGCGCCCAAGGCGCTCAACGGTGCCGTGCTGACCTGCGACGTCATGGAGCTTGGCGAGCCGGATGCAAGCGGCCGTCGCAGCCCCGTCGCCACGGGCGAGACCGTCGAGCTTTCCGCCACCACGGTGATCTGCGCCGTGGGCGAGGGCATCGATGCCAGCCTGTACGATGCCGCGGGCGTCGAGCACGACCGTCGCGGTCGCCTTGCCGCCACCTCCACCGGCGTCGAGGGCGTCTGGGCTGCGGGCGACTGCCGCCGCGGTCCTGCCACCGTGGTCGAGGCTATTGCCGACGCCGCCGAGGTCGCCCGTGCCATCGCCGGCGTGGACTTTAACAAGTACGCCGACCAGAATGCTCAGACCGGTCGCGAGGACACTTGCTACGAGCGCAAGGGGTCGCTGTGCCGCGACAAGCGCAACTGCACCAAGACTCGCTGCCTGGGCTGCGGCTCGGTGTGCGAGGTCTGCTGCGATGTGTGCCCCAACCGTGCCAACGTGGCAATTAAGGTGCCGGGCCTGGCCAAGCATCAGGTCGTCCATGTCGACGGCATGTGCAACGAGTGCGGCAACTGCGCCGTGTTCTGCCCCTACCAGGAGGGTCGTCCCTACAAGGACAAGCTCACCCTGTTCTGGAGCGAGCAGGACATGGAGAACTCCGAGAACGAGGGCTTCCTGGCTGTGGACGAGGACCACTTTAAGGTCCGCGTCGCCGGCACGGTCCGCACCGTCTCGGTCGATGCTGTCAACACCGGTCTTCCCGAGGCCGTCCGCCTGACCATCAGGGCTGTGCGCGACAACTATTCGTACCTTCTTAAGAAATAGGCGAGTCTCTTATGGCCAAATCCATTCAACATAACGTGGCCTACGTTGCCTGCGGAAGCGGTTGCGCCTCCGCAGGCGGCGACGCCCACTGCAGCGAAGGTTGCATTGGCTGTGGCGCCTGCGTCACGGCCTGCCCCCACGGCGCCATTGCGCTGGTCGATGGCATCGCCCGCGTGGGATGGCATCGCCCGCGTGGATCGCTCCAAGTGCACGGGTTGTGGACTGTGCGGCATGGCGTGCCCGCAGCGCGTGATCGCCTTCGTCCCCGGCTACCAGAACATCCTGGTGCGCTGCAACAACACCGATAAGGGCGCCATTGCGCGCAAGATCTGCGACACGAGCTGCATCGGTTGCGGTATGTGCGCCAAAAAGTGCCCTGCCGGCGCTATCCGCATCGAGGACAACTGCGCCCATATCGACGGCGTGGACTGCCTGTCGTGCGGCATGTGCGCCGTCGTCTGCCCTCATGGCGCCATCCACGACCGCACCGGCATCGCCGCCGGCGTGTAGAAGGGAGTCACCATGGCACAGGAATTCACTTTTACCGTTAACGGCGTCGAGCGCACGACGACCCAAAACAAACCGCTGCTGCGCTACCTGCGCGACGACCTGCATATCCATTCCGCCAAGGACGGCTGCTCCGAGGGCGCGTGCGGCACCTGCACCATCCATGTGGACGGTGCGGCCGTCAAGGCGTGCGTGCTGACCACCGCTCTTGCCGCCGGTCGCAACATCGTGACCGTCGAGGGCCTGCCCGAGGACGTGCGCGAGGCCTTTGTGTACGCCTTTGGCGCCGTGGGCGCCGTGCAGTGCGGCTTTTGCATTCCCGGCATGGTCATGGCGGGATCGCCGAGGACCCCGAGCCCACCGAGGAGCAGATCAAGTACGCCATTCGCGGTAACGTCTGTCGCTGCACCGGCTACAAAAAGATTATCGAGGGCATCTCGCTGGCCGCAGCGGTGCTCCGCGGCGAAAAGCAGATTGACGAGGACCTGGAGCGCGGCGACGACTACGGCGTGGGCAAGCGCGCCTTTCGTATCGACGTGCGCAAGAAGGTGCTCGGCGAGGGCAAGTACCCCGACGACATCGACGAGCTCGATCAGCCGGGCCTGACCTATGCCAGCGCCGTGCGCTCCAAGTATCCGCGCGCCCGCGTGCTCTCCATCGACACCTCCAAGGCCGAGGCCCTGCCCGGCGTGGTGGGCATCCTGCGCGCCGAGGACGTGCCGGTCAACCAGGTCGGCCACCTTATCCAGGACTGGGACGTCATGATTGCGGCAGGCGATATCACCCGCTGCGTGGGCGATGCCATTGTGTTGGTGGTCGCCGAGGACGAAGCGACGCTCGAGAAGGCCAAGAAGCTCGTAAAGATCGATTACGAGCCGCTGGAGCCTGTGCGCAACATTGTCGAGGCCAGGGCCGCCGACGCCCCGCGCCTGCATGACAGCTTCTTTGCCTTTGGCAACACAGTGGAGCTCAAGGACAACGTGTGCCGGAGCCGCCATGTGACGCGCGGCGACGCCGCCAAGGCGCTAGCGGAGAGCGCGTTCACCGTGACGCAGCGCTTTACCACGCCCTTTACCGAGCATGCCTTCTTGGAGCCCGAGTGCGCCGTTGCCTTCCCGTACAAGAACGGCGTCAAGGTGCAGTCGACCGACCAGGGTGCCTACGACACGCGCAAAGAGTGTGCCCACATGTTTGGCTGGGACAACGAGCCCGAGCGCGTGGTCGTCGAGACCATGCTCGTGGGCGGCGGCTTTGGCGGTAAGGAGGACGTTTCGATCCAGCACCTGGCCGCGCTCGCCGCATATAAGTTCCAGCGTCCTGTGAAGTGCAAGCTCACGCGCGCCGAGTCGCTCGCTTTCCATCCCAAGCGCCATGCCATGGACGGTACCTTTACGCTGGGCTGCGACGCCGAGGGCAACTTTACCGGTCTGGACTGCGAGATCAACTTTGATACCGGCGCCTATGCGTCGCTGTGCGGTCCGGTGCTCGAGCGTGCCTGCACGCATGCCGTCGGCCCCTACAAGTACCAGAACACTGACATTCGCGGCTTTGGCTACTACACCAACAACCCGCCCGCCGGCGCGTACCGCGGCTTTGGCGTTTGCCAGTCCGAGTTTGCGCTCGAGAGCCTGATCGACCTGCTGGCAGAAAAGGTCGGCCTGGATCCGTGGGAGATTCGTTACCGTAATGCCATCGAGCCGGGTGAGGTTTTGCCCAACGGCCAGATCGCCGATTGCTCCACGGCGCTGAAGGAGACGCTGCTCGAGGTCAAGGATGCCTACTATGCGCATCCCGGACACGCCGGTATCGCCTGCGCCATGAAGAACGCCGGCGTGGGCGTGGGCCTGCCCGATGCCGGCCGCTGTAAGATTCGCGTCGAGAACGGCGTGGCCGTGGTCTATGCCGCCACGTCCGACATCGGCCAGGGCTGCAACACCGTCTTTTTGCAGGACGTTGCCGAGGCATGCGGCCTGCCGCTTCGCTGCATCGCCAACGGTGAGTGCTCTACCGAGAATGCTCCCGACTCCGGCACCACGTCTGGCTCGCGTCAGACGGTTGTGACCGGCGAGGCCGTGCGCGGCGCCGCCTTCCTGCTGCGCGACGCTATGCTTGACATCGAGGCCGGCAAGCCCGCACCCGATACTCCCGTGAGCGCGCATGGCGACGGCGTCAAGATCGAGTACGACGACGGTCGCGCCTATCAGCTGCACACGCAGGAGCTCGTCGCCGGCCAGGGTATGCATCCTCAGGATCCCGCGGCCGCCATCAAGGCGCTCGAGGGATGTGAGTTTGGCTACGTGTACCTGGAGCCGACCGACAAGCTGGGTGCGGATGTTCCCAACCCCAAGAGCCACATCTGCTACGGCTTTGCCACGCATGTGGTCATTTTGGATGATGACGGCCGCGTGAGCGAGGTCTATGCTGCGCACGATTCCGGCAAGGTAGTCAACCCCATCTCCATCCAGGGTCAGATCGAAGGCGGCGTGCTCATGGGTATGGGCTATGCGCTTACCGAGGACTGGCCGCTCAAGGACTGCGTGCCCCAGGCAAGGTACGGCACGCTCGGGTTGTTCCGTGCGCCCGAGATTCCGGATATCCACGCCATCTACGTGGAGAAGGACGAGCTGCTGCCTGTGGCATACGGCGGCAAGGGCATCGGCGAGATCGCGACGATCCCCACGGCGCCCGCCGTGCAGAACGCCTACCGCGCGTTTGACGGCAAGCTGCGTCCAAATCTGCCCATGGTGGATACGCCCTACAGCCGCGTCCGCAACTGCGGGTAGGGTAGGGCGCGGACAGCCATTGTTGACGGGCTGTTCGCACTCAGCATCAACCACATACGCTGCGCCTTTGGCCCCGGCTCCATCGCGAGCCGGGGCCCTTTGTTTGGAGCGCCTCCGCATACGGAAACTGCGTCCCGGATTTGGCGCTCAGAATGGGATGCGCTTTCCCTTTGGAGCCCTCGGCGGAAATTACATCCCAGAATTGGCACTCAGAACGGGATGTGCTTTCCTTTTTGGGCCCTCAACCGGAAGCTGTGTCCCGGAATCATGCCTCAGAATGGGATGCGTTTTCCGCTGACCGGTCGTTTGGAAAGCGCATCCCAGTTTGAGTGTTTATTCCGGGATGCGGTTTCCGCTGAAGGACTTAGCCGGAAAGCCTGTCCAGCTCTGAGACTGGATTCCGGGACACGCTTTCCGCCAGGCCCGCCATCCGGAAAGTGCATCCCGTTTTGAGCGTCCAGGCTAGGACGCGCTTTCCGTTGGCGTGGTCGTTGGGAAAACGCGGCCCAGATAGGGGGATGCGATCTGGCGATGCGTGCTTGACCATGGCCGAGGCATAGCCGCTCGGCTCGTCCAGAAGATGCATTCGTTTTGGCTTGGCTGCCAGGTTGTGGAAGTTGCGCTCACTGCGCACGGAGAAATTGTCCATACGGACTCCTTTCATCGATGTTGGCAGGGCCACCGTGCCTCTTGGCCGGTTGGCGTCGGGATCGTGGAGCCAACTCTCTACCCCGACTCTGGATAAAACGCGCCCGCTCCTTGCAGGCAAGAGGAAGTCTATCAACGTGTACGGACAGAAATCAAGCGTCACCTGCGAAATGACGCGTGAACGGCGTTGGTTTCCCAAGTGATTATTCGGCTTTCATTCGGAAAAGTGTCGAAATCAGCCGTGTAAAAGTACGGAAAAGTGTCGAAATGGGCACCTTAAAACTTCGGAAAAAAAGTGTCAAATTCGATGGGCAAATTATCCGGAAAAGTGTGGCTGGATGACAAAACAGCACTTAGAAGCCGGTGCTGGATGCGGGATCTTGCGGCCGCCTTCAGTCCTCGCTACTCGTCGTCTCCGTCGTTGGGGTCGCCCTTGAGGGTGTTGATGTCCAGGTACTGGTTATCGTCCTCTTTTTGCTGGGTCTCCGACTCCGCTTGGGTGGGGCCGCGGAACAGCTGGAATCCCTCAAACGCAATGGCGCCGAGCAGGACAACGACAATGGCGATAAAGGCAACCTTGACTGCCTGCGGAAATTCCGAGAAACGCAGTGCCTTTTCCTCGGCGTAATAATCGGCGAAGCGCTCTTCGCCCGTGCTTTTGGTATACGCCGGCGCGGACGCGGCCTCCGGGTCATATTCCGGTGCAGGCGTGGCAGCGTACGGATCGTTGAGATAATCGCTCGATGCGGTGCCATAATCTTCGGTCTCGATGCGACTGGTGCCAGCATAGTCATCGGAATAATCGGAATATGCCGCACCACCCTCATAGTCCGCTGCGCTCGTGTTGGCGGCAAAAAGCGGGTTAACTGGAACGTCGAGCGCCGGCATGCCGGTAGAGGTCTCATCCAGATCGGCTGCAGCCCAGGAATCGTAGGCAACCTGACGGGCAACGGGCTCATCGAGCCTTGCGACCGGAGGCTTGCGTGCCGCAGGAACGGGCAACTGCTGGGCGTTGTACATAACGGTGCTGTCGGCCGATTTGCCCTGCGTCGCTGCAGCGAGAAATGCCGCCGTCTCGGACGGGTCGCTTGCGGGGCGGGGAGCGGGCGTGGGCGCCGAAGTGGGTGCGGGCGTAGGCGCGGGCGTCGAAACAGGCGACTGCGCAGGAGTCGGCGCAGGTGCGGACTTAGGCGCAAGTGCGGGATTGGGGCTTGACGGGCGAGCCCCACCGCCCATGAGTTCGTCGGCGGTCCACGGGCGATCATCCATCACGTCGTCAAGGCTCAGTGAAAACAGGTCGTCTTCACCCTCATCGAACATGCGGTGCACATGTCCACCAATTGCCGGAATCAATCCGCGACCGGTGCATGATGCCTTGCTCAACGCCATTCTGTTCCATCCTTTCGAAATACCAATGACATCGATTATATGGAACTTCCCAAGCTGCTCGGTCTTGGATTCGTGCTTTCCAGAACTCGCGCCCAAAAGGGGAGGGGCAATCCAGGCGAGTGCCTACTTGTCGCCGGCCGCCGCCTTGGCCTCATTGAGGTAGCTATAGAAGCTGTACTTTGAGATGCCAAAGAACTCGCAGGCGCGCTCGCTCGACTTGGAAATGAGAAAGGCGCCGCGACGGTCGAGGTAGCCAATGGCACGAATGCGCTCGTCTTTGGTCATGAGTGCCGCGGGCTTGCCCACAAACTGCTCGCACTCGTGCAGCAGGTCCTCGAGCAGATCGCCGATGTTCTTGGTAATAGGCTCGGGCTCGGTATAGCCCGTGCCGCCGGTGCCGGTAAAGGCGTCGAGCGAACGCTCAAAAGCCTTCATAAGCGTAATGTCAAAGTTGATGCCCAAAATGCCGACGGGCTTGCCCTCGTCGTTGCGGATAAAGATCGTCGAGGACTTGAGCAGCTTGCCATCGGTGGTTTTGGTGAGGTATGGCTCGCGGTCGTGTACGTCGGTGGCGCCCTCGTGCATGGACTCAAACACGATATGGCTGGGGCCGTCACCCAGTTTGCGCCCGCTGACGTGGCCGTTTTCGATCACTACGATGGAGTGGTCCACGTCCTCGGTCTCCAGATCGTGGACGACGACTTCGCAGTTGGGGCCAAATTGGAGCGCCAGACCGTGTGCGAGGCGCTTGTAAAACTCAATCTGTGCGGGGGTCATGGGTACCTTCCTAAAAATTAGTTTGGGCTCACTGTGCCATAAACCACACCTGTTCGCAAATAACGAAAGCGTCGCTGCGTTGTGTGACCGTTCGGCGGCGAAAAAGTACCGATTACGGCAACAAACAATTCGTTAGGTATGCCAATCAAAAAGTGTGATAGAACATTACTAACAAACTTTTTGTTTGGCATCCACATAAAAGTTCAGCCGTGTGAATGGGATCGGGCTGAAACGCGTATGCGGGGGCCGGCAAGAGAGAACTTAAGGAGTTCACCGTATGGCCGATAAGATCCAGTGGGCGAGCAACACGATGCCCAAGAGCGATGACAAGCACTTGGGAATCATGAGTCTCGACCACGTGAAGAAGGCCCGCGCCTTCCACCAGTCGTTCCCCCAGTACACCGTCACTCCGCTTGCCCGCCTGGACGGCCAGGCCGCGCGTCTGGGCCTGTCCAACCTGTGCGTTAAGGACGAGAGCTATCGCTTTGGCCTCAACGCCTTTAAGGTCCTGGGCGGCTCGTTTGCCATGGCCAACTACATTGCCGACGAGACCGGCAAGGACGTTGCCGACTGCACCTTCGATTACCTGACCTCCGATCAGCTGGCCGAGGACTTTGGCCAGGCTACCTTCTTTACCGCCACCGACGGCAACCATGGCCGCGGCGTGGCATGGGCTGCCAACAAGCTGGGCCAGAAGGCTGTCGTGCACATGCCCAAGGGTTCCACCAAGCCCCGCTTCGATAACATTGCCGCCGAGGGCGCCACGGTGACCATTGAAGAGGTCAACTACGACGAGTGCGTGCGCATGGCCGCCGCCGAGGCCGATGCCTGCGAGCGCGGCGTCATCGTTCAGGACACCGCCTGGGAGGGCTACGAGAAGATCCCGTCCTGGATCATGGAGGGCTACGGCACCATGGCCTCCGAGGCTGCCGAGCAGCTGCGCGAGATGGCCATCAACCGCCCGACGCACGTGTTTGTCCAGGCTGGCGTGGGTTCGCTTGCTGGCGCCGTGGTGGGCTACTTCACCAACCTGTATCCCGATAACCCGCCCACCTTCGTCGTGGTCGAGTGCGCTCCGGCCGCCTGCCTGTACAAGGGCGCTGCCGCCGGCGACGGCGACCCGCGCATCGTGGACGGCGACATGCCCTCCATCATGGCCGGCCTGTGCTGCGGCGAACCCAACATCCTGGGCTGGGATATCCTGCGCAACCACACCACCGCCTTCGTGTCCTGCCCCGACTGGGTCACCGCTCGCGGCATGCGCACCCTGGGCGCTCCCGAGAAGGGCGACCCGCGCGTCATCTCCGGCGAGTCCGGTGCGGTGACCACCGGCCTGGTCGAGACCCTCATGCTCGATCCCGAGTACGCCGAGCTCAAGGAGCTCATCGGCCTGGACAAGACGAGCTCCGTGCTCTGCTTCTCCACCGAGGGCGACACGGACCCCGACCAGTATCGTCGAATTGTTTGGGAAGGCGAATATCCCACTTGCTAATCGTTAGGGCGGAGTAAATAGGTATCGCTCCGCCACCTCACAGGTAGATTCCTTCGTTTGAAAGGTTATGAACAATGGCTAAAGAACTCGATTTCGACGCTATCAAGGCTGCTGCTGAGTCTCACCGCGCCGACATGACTCGCTTCCTGCGCGCTATGATCTCCCACCCCTCTGAGTCCTGCGAGGAGGGTGAGGTTGTCGCCTGCATCAAGGCCGAGATGGAGAGCCTTGGCTATGACGAGGTCAAGGTCGACGGCCTGGGCAACGTCATGGGCTTTATGGGCGAGGGCGACAAGATCATCGCCATCGACTCCCACATCGACACCGTCGGCATCGGCAACATCGAAAACTGGACGCATGACCCCTACAAGGGCTACGAGGACGACGACATCATCTACGGCCGCGGCGGCTCCGACCAGGAGGGCGGCATGGCCTCCGCCGTCTACGGCGCCAAGATCATGAAGGACCTCGGCCTCATCCCCGGCGGCTACAAGATCATGGTCGTCGGCTCCGTCCAGGAAGAGGACTGCGACGGCATGTGCTGGCAGTACATCTACAACAAGGACAGGATCGTCCCCGAGTTCGTCATCTCCACCGAGCCCACCGACGGCGGCATCTACCGCGGCCACCGTGGACGCATGGAGATCCGCGTCGACGTCAAGGGCGTCTCCTGCCACGGCTCCGCCCCCGAGCGCGGCGACAACGCCATCTACAAGATGGCCGACATCCTCCAGGACGTCCGCGCCCTCAACGAGAACCCCGCCGACGACAGCGTCGAGATCAAGGGCCTCGTCAAGATGCTCGACCCCAAGTACAACCCCGAGCACTACGAGGACGCCCGCTTCCTCGGCCGCGGCACCTGCACCACCTCCCAGATCTTCTACACCAGCCCCAGCCGCTGCGCGGTCGCCGACTCCTGCGCCATCTCCATCGACCGCCGCATGACCGCGGGCGAGACCTGGGACTCCTGCCTCGAGGAGATAAGGAACCTCCCGAACGTGAAGAAGTACGGCGACGACGTCAAGGTCAGCATGTACATGTACGACCGCCCGTCGTGGACCGGCGAGGTCTACGAGACCGAGTGCTACTTCCCGACCTGGATAAACAAGGAGAACGCCGCGCACGT
>CABSDO010000016.1 GCA_902476475.1 uncultured Collinsella sp.
CAGGTCGTCGAGCGTGGTGAGGATGGTGCCGTCCAGATCAAAGATCACATGGGAAAAAGCTGCTGCCATGAAAGCTCCCGTCATTGGGTTTCAAAACGCACCTCATAATACTGGGCATGCGTGCCGGGCATGTTTGGAATCTGAATATCATAAATTGCCCTGAGCCTTTGTCGTTAGCAAATCCTCGGCAGCTGCTCTCCTACGAGCATGTCGAGGATGCGGGTCGAACCCCAGCCGGTGCGCACGCGCACGGCGGGACGGGCACCCTCGGCAAGTGGCAGCACGCGACCGATGACGGCGGCGTTCTCGCCGTAGCGGGCGGCGCGCATGGCGGCCAGCGCGGCATCGGCCTGTTCGGCCGGCACCACGGCGACCATCTTGCCCTCGTTTGCCACCTGCAACACATCGTAGCCGAGCATCTCGCAGGCGGCCTGCACGTCGGGACGCACGGGCACGGCATCCTCGTCGACCTCCATGGCGACATTGCTGGCCTGGGCAAACTCGTTGAGTGTGGACGCTAGGCCACCGCGCGTGGGGTCGCGAAAGCAACGCGTGCCGGGCGCTGCGGCCAGAACGTCGGCAATCAGGTGGTTGAGCGGTGCGGCATCGCTTTCAATCGTGCTCGAAAACGCCAAACCCCCGCGTTGGCTCATGATGGCGATACCGTGGTCGCCCAGTGTGCCCGACACCAGAATGACGTCGCCGGGGCGGCAGTTGGCGCCGCTGAGCGCCACGCCCGTGGGAACCTCGCCCACGCCGGCGGTATTGATGTAGACGCCGTCGGCCCCGCCGCGCTCGACCACCTTGGTGTCGCCCGTGATTATGGACACGCCCGCCTCATGCGCCGTTTCGGCCATCGTCTGCACAATCTGGCGGAGCTTATCCATGGGATAGCCCTCTTCGAGGATAAAGCCGCACGACAGGTAGCGCACGTTGGCGCCCGAGGTCGCGACGTCGTTGACGGTTCCGCACACGGCGAGGCGGCCGATGTTGCCACCGGGGAAGAACTGCGGCGAGACTACAAAGCTATCGGTCGACATGGCGATGCGTCCGCTCGCAGGCAGCGCGGCGACACCGGCATCGTTGCCCTCGAGCAGCTCGGGCGACCCAAAGGCATCCAAAAAGACCTCATCGATGATGCGTTTCATCATCTGACCGCCAGAGCCGTGGCCTAACAGGACGGTGCTGTCGGTGATGCTATGGGACATATCCAAAACTCCAATCGTGGGTGGTGCCAGTGTGCGGGTGCGTCCGGGCTAGTTACGGTAGCGATAGTACGCCGCGCAGCTGCCCTCGGAGCTCACCATGCAGGGGCCGACGGGATGCTCGGGCGTACAAGCGTGGCCGAACAGGGGGCAGTCGCTCGGCGTAATGGCCCCGCGCAGCACGTCGCCGCAGCGGCACCCGCGTGGCTCGACCGTCGGCTCGATGGACACGTCAAAGCGCATGCTGGCATCAAAGTGCGAAAACTCGGGACGAATGGCGAGTCCCGAAGCCGCAATCGATCCCAGCCCGCGCCACGTGGTATCGCACGGCTCAAATACCTGCTCGACCAGCTGGCGCGCCACAGGATTGCCGTCGGCATTGACGCCGCGACGGTAGGCGTTGTCGATCGCGGGTTGCCCCTCAACAACCATCTGGACCAGCATGCAGATACCCTGCAAGATGTCGACCGGCTCAAATCCCGTTACCACGCCTGGAGTCTTAAACTCGTCGACCAAAAAGCCAAAGGGGGCCAAGCCCGTGATGGTGGCGACGTGGCCCGGCAGGATAAAGCCGTCGATGGCGGTCTCGGGGTCGTTGGCGATGGCGCGCAACGCCGGCGGCGTGGTCTTGTGGACGCAATAGACCGAGAAGTTCAAAAGCCCGCGCGCCTCGGCCTCCAAGATGGCGGCGGCGATGGTGGGCGTCGTAGTCTCAAAGCCCACGCCCATAAAAATGACCGGGCGATCAGGGTTTTGCTCGGCAATGTCGAGCGCGTCGAGCGGGGAGTAGACGATGCGAATGTCACGCCCTGCCGCTTTTTGCGCAGCGAGCGAGGTGGATGATCCGGGCACGCGCATCATGTCGCCAAAGGTGGTGATGATGGCGCCGTCTATGTTGGCGAGCGCGATTGCGTGGTCGATGTCGCGGTTGGCGGTGACGCAGACGGGGCAGCCCGGGCCGCTCAGCAGCTTGAGCCCTGCCGGCATAATGGAGCGAAAGCCATAGCGCCCGATGCTCACGGTATGCGTGCCGCAGACTTCCATAAGGTTGATGGTGCGGTCGCCGACAAGCTCATGAATGCGCTCGATGAGCTCGCGAGCCAGCTTGGGATCGCGGAATGCCGAGAAATCGATACCGGAGCGAGCCGGCTGCTCGGGCGCCACTAGTATGCCTCGGCCGGGTTGGTGGCAAGCTGATCTTCTTCGACCAGCTCGGACATGGCATTAACAAGCTCGAGCGTTTCCTGTGCTTCCTGCTCGTCGACAATCTGGATGCCAAAGCCGGCGTGTACGAGAATATAGTCGCCAACCTGCGCCGTCGGCACGAGTCGCAGCGACACGGGGCGCTCGATGCCCATCATGTCGACGGTGGCCTTGAGGTCGTCGTCGCGTTTGACTACTTTACCGGGAACGGCAAGGCACATATTGTTCCCCTTTTATACGCTTTGCGCTGGACGGGCGCTCAATAATCCATCAGTTGATGGTAGCGCTCGCGGGGTTCGCGGGCAAACGCGTTACGCCTGTGAGACGGCTGGGCGCGGCGGCGTGCGAGGGCGAGCTACTGTGATGCAATCTGCGCAAGACGAGCGCTTGCGACCGCCGCCTGACCGTAGGCGATGCAGCCGTCATTGACGGGTACGGTGTGGGGGACAAGGACAGTAAGGCCTGCGCTTTTGAGCTCGCGGGCGAGGAGCTGAAGCAGAAGTCGGTTCATGAACACGCCGCCCGAGAGCGCGACGGTGTCGATGCCCTCGTGCACGCAGATATCGCTGGCGATGCGCGCCGAGGAGCGCGCGACGGCGACATGGAAGTCGAGTGCGAGCCTGTTGGCGGGCGCTCCGGCTTCAATTCCTCCCAAAAGTGCCTCAAAGAGTGCTTTCTGGTCCAGAACATAGGGGCCGTCCAGCCACGATGGGCCAGATGCGAAATAGTCGGCGTTGTCGTCGGGAAAATGGGTGATTTCGTTGTCGAGCGCGCGCCAGGCGGCGGCTTCGAGTTCTATGGCGGGTTCGCCCTCGTAGGTTGCCTTGTCGCAGATGCTCAGAATCGCTGCCGCGGCATCAAAGAGACGTCCCATGCTGCTGGTATGCGGGCTGTTGATGCCGCGCTCGATCATGGTGGCTGTCACGTTGCGCGTTTGCTCGTCGAGACTGTCCAAAAGCCGAGCGGCACCTGGGTGCTCGAGCAGGCCGAGCTCACTGAGCAGGGCAAAGGCGTTGCGGCGGGCATCGCGCACGGAGGCCGCCCCGCCGGGGAGCGCCCAGGTGCGCAAATGCGCGGCGCGCCCAAAGCCGCCAAGGCTGGCAACAAGAAACTCGCCGCCCCAAATGGTCCCATCGGTGCCGGCGCCGGTGCCGTCAAAGGCGATGCCAAGGACGCGCGCGTCGGTTGTAAGCTGGCCCGCGGCGATGGCCTCGGCCATTACGCTCGCGATATGCGCATGATGGTGCTGCACCTCGACGAGCGGCAGATTGCATTTTTGTGCCTGTTCGCGCGCCCACTGGCCCGATAGATAGCTGGGGTGTAAATCGCAGGCCAAGGCGGCAGGCGCCAAGTCAAAGAGATCTTCCAAGCGCGTGCGCGCGGCGTTCCAGGCATCGAAGGTCCCGCCGTTTTCAACATCGCCGATATGCTGCGACACAAAACAGGTTGCCTCGCCGTTCGTCCCTTCACGCGTGAGCGCAATCGTGGCCTTTTGTTGTGGCCCGCAGGCGAGCACGCAGGACGGAGCGCCGTCGAGCGCCGGCAACGGCAGCGGCTGGGGTGCATATCCGCGAGCGCGGCGCACGGGCATAACGGCGCCGTCGACCACGCGCACTACAGAGTCGTCGTAGCGCGAGAGGATCGCGCGGTCGTTACCGAGCAACGCGTCGGCGATGCCGGCGGCAACGAGGTGTTCCCAGGCAAGGTCGTCGTCGGTCTCGATGGGCTCTTCGCTCAGGTTGCCGCTGGTCATGACGAGCGCGTGCATACCGTGCGACGCGGCAGCTGCAAGCAGAAGATGCTGAAGCGGGGTGTAGGGGAGCATGACGCCGAGCTCGGGCAAGTCGTGCGCGACAGACGGTGCGAGTATGAGGGCGTCGGGAGAATCGCCGCCGCTCTCGCAAACGGCACGTCGGCGCAGCAGCACAATGGGGCGGATACTGCCGGCGAGCAGATCGCGCTCAGCGTCGTCGATATGGCACAGGCGCCCGGCATCGGCAAGACTGCGCACCATGACGGCAAGCGGCTTATTGCTGCGACGCTTGCGACGGCGCAGCTCGGCCACCGCCTGCTCGTTGGCAGCGTCACAGGATAGATGGAATCCGCCCAGGCCCTTGATGGCGACGATGCCACCGCTGGCCAGCAGCTCAACGCAGCGCTCGATGATAGCGTCGCTGGCCTCGCGTGTGGTGCCGACGGCCGGTGTCGCGGACGAATTCCCGCACGCATCGCCGTTCACAGCCTCGCGCCACGTAATATGCGGCCCGCAATCAAAGCAGGCATCGGGCTGCGCGTGAAAACGCCGGTCGAGTGGGTCGGCATACTCCGCGGCGCAGGAGGGGCACATGGGAAAACAATCCATCGAGGTGGCCGCTCGGTCATAGGGCAGCGAGCGAATGATGGTAAAGCGCGGTCCGCAATTGGTGCAGTTGATAAAAGGGTAGTGATAGCGCCGATCGGCGGGGTCGAACAACTCGCGCAGGCAATCATCGCAGGTGGCGATATCGGGTGAGACGAGCGTGGTGTGCGCGGTCTGATCCTGCGATGCCACAATGCGAAAACCCTGTTCATTGGCGGCATCCCAACCGTTGGCTGCCAAGCCCACAACCTCGACATGCTCTACGCGGGCTGCCGCAGGCGCATGCTCAGAAAGCGCGGCAACAAAAGCATCGAGCGCATCGGCCGGAGCGTGCGCCTCGATATGCACGCCGTCGCCCGCGTTGAGCACCCATCCGCAAATGCCATGCGCCATGGCCTCGCGATACACAAACGGCCGCATGCCGACGCCCTGCACAATGCCCGTTACATGGATATGCGCATGTCGCATGCGACCCTCCTTCGTTGAAATGTGTGCTGTTACAGCCCCAGGCTCTGCTTGGTGGCGGCGCACGTGAGCTCGCCGTGTTTGACGCCGCGCAGGCCCAGCAGGCGGTCGGCTAGTTCGTAGACGCGCTCGCCGCGACCCTTGAGCGCCAGAATCTCCAAGCAGTTGTGGTGATCCAGATGCACGTGCATGGTCGATACGATCTCGTCGGTGTAGTCGTGCTGCACTTCGTCCAGGCGGCGCGTCAGGTCGCCGGTATGGTGGTCGTAGATCATGGTGAGCGACCCGATAACATGCTCATCGGGCGTGCGCATCTGCTCCTTGGCGATCGAGGCGCGAATCAGGTCGCGCACGGCCTCGGATCGGTTGGCCACGTCGCCGCGGCGCGCGATCTGCTCGTCAAAACGGCGCAGCAGGTCGTCGGGTGCGGTAACCGAAAAACGGACCAGCTCGGAGCCGGAGCCACTACAATGGCAGCCCGCGTCACCGTCCGCCCCGTGCGGATGCTCGTGCTCGTACCCGCAGCCGTGCTCGTGTTCGGCCACCTTACACCAGCTTCACGGAGCCGACGGAGTTGTGGTCGGCCTCGATGGCCTCTTCGTAGCCCTCGAGTGCGTCGTGGGCCTCGTGCAGCGCAGCCATGGCGGCCTCGAGCTTGGCGCCGATGCGCTCCATGTCAAAATTCTCGGTCGCATGCAGCAGCTGATGGCTCCACTCGTGAGCGAGCTCGATGGTGTCGTCGACCTGCTTGACGCTCATGGCAAGCTGGCTCATGTTCATTCCAACATCATGCATGGGAAATCTCCTTTTATATGGGGCAGTTCAGTGGTTCAGATTTTACTACGCCCGCTCTGCGCGCAGCTGCATAAGAAAACGGGTACGAGTCTGTGCGACCCGCACCCGTTCACCGGGGGCTGTTTGTGACTACCATACTATCCGTGGTCGTCCGCACCGCATCCGGCAGTCCGGCGAGCGGTGCAAAAGCGCTCATAGACGGCGGGTAAGTAACAAGCGTATTACAGATGCTTCTCCAGTAGCGCCTGCAGCCTCGCCTTGGGCAGAGCGCCAACCGAGCGGTCGATCTCCTCGCCGTTCTTAAACACGATCAGCGTGGGGATGCTCATGACGCCATACTTCATGGCCAGGTCCTGGTTGTCGTCGACGTTGCATTTGGCAACGGCAAGCTTGCCCGCTAGCTCATCGGCAACCTCGTCAACGATGGGCGAGAGGGATCGACAGGGCCCGCACCACGGTGCCCAAAAATCGACCAGCACGGGCAGGCTGTCGTTAACGATGGAATCGAAGTTCTCGGGGGTAATCTGATTAATGTCAGCCATGGTGACCTCCATAATGCGACGCGGCTCGGCCGCGTAAAACTCAGTACGACCGTGCTTATACCCAGCCGCCCGCAAAGCAACCACTCGCGGGCGGCTCTTTTATATAATGGTGGGCACGCAAACGATTGGAGAGCGCATGCCCACGTCACAAAGCCAGAAAAAAGAAGCCATCGCCCAGGCGACCGAGCAGGAGCTCGCATCGCTCGCGGGCCGTGGCGTGCGTATCGCGGGCAACGCGTGCTCGCCGATCGTGCTGGTCAAAGGCGATTTGGACGAGGCCGAGCGTTCGGGTGGCGAGCTTGCCGCCGGCCCGGATGGCGCGGCGTTGCGCAAGGCGCTTGGGGCCATCGGCTACGCGCCCGAGGATTTTTGCGTGCTGGCAAGCGTCGCCGGCGTGGGTGACGGAGCGGTCGCGGTGGGCGAGACTCTGCCGTGCGAGCTGTTCCGTGAGGCGCTTGAGGCTTTGGACCCCGAGGCGGTGCTGCTGCTCGACAACAACGCGGCTGACGCCATGCGCGAGACCTACGCCGATATGCTTGTGGCGATCGATGACTTCGACACCGCCATGCTCAAGCCCGGCCTGGTCGCCCATGTGCAGGGCCGCCGCGTGCTCGCACTCGACGGCTTTGAGGCAGCACTCACCGACAAGGCTGCTAAGCAGCGCATGTGGGCATACATCAAGCAGCTGACCCCGGCAGCCGCGCCGCTGTAGCGGATTGGCGCCGGCGAGCGATTGTCTGGCGGGCTCGAGATCGGCGCCGCACTTCTACATCACAGCACGCAGCTCAAACCGATCGCCGTTAATGCGGAACTGACAGTTGCCGTTCATGCGCTCCACGGCAAGTTTGATGCTCTTGGTGCCAAAGCCGTGGCCCGCATGCCGGGTCACGGGCATGCCGTCGACCATGCGCGGCGCGCGGTCAAACGTGTTGGAAACTAACAGCAGCAGCTGGCCGTCCTCTAATCGCAGGTCAAAGTCGACGAATCGCTTTCCTTGGGGTGCGGCGCTTGCGGCGGTGATAGCGTTTTCCAAGGCATTTGAGAGCACGCTAAACAGGTCGGCGTCACCTACGTGGATGGTTTCGGGTACGGCGGCGCGCAGGTTGGCGGTAATGCCGTTTCTATTGATATCCGAGTTAAATGACGAAAGCGCGATGTTTACGGTCTCGTTGGCGCAGAAGCGGCGTACGGCGGTGCGATCGCCGGCTTCGCAGAGTTCATCGATGCGTTTGAGCGCCTCGTCGGTGTGGCCCTCCTCAATTAAAGCGGCCAGGCCGCGTAGGAAGTGGCGCATATCGTGGCGAAGAATCGACAGCTCGCGCCCAGATTGACGCCAAGCCTCGAGCTCTTTGATGGCGGCGCTGTCGCGGGTTTCGAGCATCCAGCGCTCTCGCTCGGCGGTTTCCTTTTCTTCGTATTCGCGCAGGTAAACGGCAAGAAACATAAGATAGAAGGCACAGAGCGCAAATGCCAAAAACTCAACCGTTACCACCGAGCCCGAGTGGAACAGCGTGGTGTAGACGTTGGTGGCATAGTCAAAGACGTAATAGACGAGCGGCAGGATTAAAAGGATGCCCAACTCGGTGGTGCTTTTAATCGCCAAGCGCGGGCCGATGTCGCCGGCCCAATGCAACAGGACGGCAAAGACGGCGAGTGTGGTCGCGATGCGCGCCAGATAGTACGCGATCTGAGAATCGGTTGCGGCAAATGCGGCAATGCCCATCCAATTGCTGAACTGGCAGCTCAGATAGGCACTCGTAATGCCGAGCACGGCAAGCAGCGGGCTCAGGCGGTAGCGCGCGCACAAATAGATGACGAGCGGCAGATGCACGACGAGCGGATATACCTGGCGGGCGAAAAGCTCGCCGCCGACGGCATTGGCGAGGCCAAATGCGCATCCAGTTACGGCACCGACCAGCACCAGTTCAAGCGCATGACGCCGGTTGATCTCGACACCGCACAGCGCCGCCGAGGCAAAGACGCCAAAGAGCAGCGTCGTGGCGTGGTGGATTGCCCAAAGGACCATTTCGACCGAGGAGACCATCAGTGTCTCCCACCCTCAAAGCGAACCGCAAAGTAGGCGTCTTGGAATCCCTGCTTGCAACTGCGCGAAAGCGGGATGCACGCGCCCGAGCGCATGACGATGTCCGTGCGGTCAAAGTGATCGATATTGCGCAGGTTGACCTGGTAGCTGCGGTGGCATTTAAAGAAGGTGGCATTTTGCGCCAAACGGTCTTCGACGCTGCGGAATGATTCGAGTGCCTCGATATCGCGTCCGTCGCGCAGGTGGAAGACCACGTGCTTGTTGCGCGCCTCGGCATATTCGATGTCGGACAGGCGCAGGGCGTGGTAGCCAAAGGACGTTTTGATGACGAGTTCGTTGGTCGCTGCCGGGCGCATGCTCGAAAGCTCGTCGAGTAGCTGCGCCAGGCGTTCGTAAGTCACGGGCTTGAGCAGATAGTCGAAGGCACGGACCTCGTAGGACTCCAGTGCAAACTCGGGCGATGAGGTGAGAAACACCAGGCGCACGGCGGTATCGGCCTGGCGCAATTCGCGCGCGGTGTCCATGCCGTTGACGAGCGGCATGATCATGTCGAGCAGGATGATGTCGGCGCGCGACGCGGCATGGCGCGCCAGCAGGTCCTCGCCGCGCGTGACGAGCGCAACATCGACCGCCGTGCCCGTCTCGGTCGACCAACGGTCGATCATCCGGTGCAGTCTATCTAGAAAAGCGACGTCGTCGTCGCAGGCAATAATCTTAAGCATTCGGCCCCCTTAGTAGTTCGATTTTGCCACATTGGGTGCGGACCGCTCGCGGAGGCGTGTCCCATTTGCGCCCCGCGTCGTGCAACTCGCGCCGAGCGGTATTGCGGTGGCGAAAGATGCCTCCCGCGCCATCGAGAGCTCGGCTATCCTCAGCTTGCCAGTTCGAAAATGGACCTGCCACATGATTGAATCTTTATTTCAACTTTACACCTAGGTTTACAGCTGTCTTGTCAGCTGTAAACCTAGGTGTCATACTAAAGCCCCAAGATTCGCCAAAAGAGAGGGGCCTTGATGGCACAGAGCGCGAACATGGATGCGTCGGAGCTCGCACGCGATATCGCGGCCGGCCTAGCATCGGCAACGACGGCAACGGAGCGCGCGGCACTGGTGCCCGCAGAGCTCGTCGAGGCCATTCAGCAACTAAAAACCCAACGTGACGCGGTGATCCTAGCGCACTATTACGTGGCTCCCGAGGTGCAGGCCGTGGCTGATTACGTCGGCGATAGCTTCTACCTGGCCAAGCTCGCCAAGAGCCTGCCACAGCGGACCATCGTGCTGTGCGGCGTGGAGTTTATGGGCGAGAGCGCCAAGCTGCTCAACCCCACCAAGACCGTGCTGCTGCCCGAGCCGGGCGCGGATTGTCCCATGGCTCATATGGTCAAGCGCGAGACGGTCGACGCCGCCCGCGCCGAGTACGGCGACGACCTTGCCGTGGTGTGCTACGTCAACTCCACGGTTGAGATCAAGAGCTGGAGTGACGTGTGTGTCACCAGTTCCAACGCCGTCAAGATCGTGTCCGAGCTGCCGCAGCAGCACGTCCTGTTCATTCCCGACCAAAACCTGGGCCGCTTCGTAGCCGAGCAGGTGCCGCAAAAGCACGTCATACTCAACAACGGCTACTGCCCGCGCCATCACATCATCACCGTCGAGCAGATCGTCGACGCGACGGAGGCCCACCCCGACGCGCTCGTGCTGGCGCATCCTGAGTGCAAGGCCGACGTCCTGGCCGAGGCCGACTACATCGGCTCCACTGCCGGCATCATCAAGTATGCCGAGGAGTCCGACGCGAGCGAGTTCATTATCGTGACGGTCCGCGGCGTGCTCTACGAGCTCGAGCGCCGCTGCCAGGGTACCGGCAAGAAGTTCTACTTCCCCGCGGTGCAGCCCACCTGCGTCAACATGGACCTCATCACGCTCGAAAAGCTCGTGCACTGCCTGGAGACGGGCGAGGGCGAGGTGCAGATCGGCGTCTCGGACGAGGCGGCAGACCAGGCCAAGCTCACGCTCGACCGTATGCTCGAGTACGCAGCGCGCTAGAACAATGTGACATGAGGGGCAGTCCCTTATGCCACATTACAAGGGAGAGGATTCCTGTGAAAACCAAACAATACCCCGACATGGAGTGCGACGTCGTCATTGCCGGCTGCGGCGTGGCGGGCCTGTACGCGGCGCTCAACCTGCCGACGAGCACGCGCGTGATCATGCTCTCCAAGGGCGCTGTCGACGAGTGCGATTCGATGCTCGCGCAGGGCGGCATCTGCGTGCTGCCCGAAGGCTCGGACTACGACGCCTTCTTTGAGGACACCATGCACGCCGGCCATTACGAGAACCGCCGCGAGAGCGTCGACATCATGATTCGCTCGAGCCGCTCGGTCATCAACGACCTGCTAGCGATGGGCGTGGATTTTGAGCGCAAGGCCGACGGCAGCCTCGACTTTACCCGCGAGGGCGCGCACAGCCGTCCGCGCATTGCCTTCCATGCCGACATTACGGGCAAGGAGATCACGACCAAGCTGCTCCAGGCCGTTCGCAAGCTGGATAACGTGCAGATTTTGGAGCACGTGGCCATGACCGACATCCTGACGGGCGAGCGTGACGGCGCCACGGTGTGTGCCGGCGTCGTCGCCGTTCCCGTGGACGAGGGCAACTCGGTTCGTCCCGCCGACGAGTTGGCAAATGCCGCCGAGGGCGTGTATGCCGGCGAGCCGTTTAAGATCCATGCCTGCCACACGCTGTGGGCGACGGGCGGCATAGGTGGCGTGTACGACCACTCGACCAACTACCCGCAGCTCACGGGCGATGCCTGCTACATCGCTCAGGAGCATGGCATTAAGATGGAGCATCTGGACTACGTGCAGATCCACCCCACGGGGCTGTTCTCGCCGCAGCCGGGCCGCACCTTCCTGATCAGCGAGAGCTGCCGCGGCGAGGGCGCGATTTTGCTCAACGCCGCCGGCGAGCGCTTTACCGACGAGCTTCAGCCGCGTGATGTGGTCGCTGCTGCCATTCGCGAGCAGATGAAGCAGGATGGCACCGAGCACGAGTGGCTGAGCTTTGCCCCCGTCGAGCGCGATGTGGTGACCGGGCACTTTGCCAACATCCGCGCACGCTGCCTGGAGGACGGCCGCGACATCTTGGACGAGCCCATCCCCGTTACGCCCACGCAGCACTACTTTATGGGCGGCGTATGGGTCGATAAGGACGGCCGCACCTCGATGCCCGAGCTCTACGCCGCGGGCGAGACGGCCTGCAACGGCGTTCACGGCAAGAATCGCCTTGCATCAAACAGCCTGCTCGAGGCGCTGGTCTGGGGTCGTCGCGCCGCGTGGTACATGCGTACCGGCGAGTCGCTGGCTGTGGAGCAGGCGGGCGATCCCGCGCTCGATGGCCGTCATCGCGCCCTGAGCGCCGACATCCTGGCAATCGATGATTTGGCCCGTGCCGCCGGCACGCAGGCCGTGGAGGAGTAGACCATGAATCCCATTACCATGAAGCTCGTCGTCGATGATCTGATTCTGCAGGCTCTGCGCGAGGACATTACCTTTGAGGATGTGAGCACGGCGAGCGTGTGCCCCACGGCGCGTCCCGCCACGGTGGAACTTATCGCCAAGGCCGACGGCATCATCGCCGGCTTGGATGTGTTTGCCCGCACCTTTGAGCTGCTGGATTCGCAGAGCTCGGTGCTGCTCGACGTTGCCGATGGCGACGAGGTGCACGCCGGCGACCATGTGGGTCAGGTGCGCGGCGATGCGCGCGTGCTGCTTTCGGGCGAACGCGTGGCGCTCAACTACCTGCAGCGCATGAGCGGCATCGCTACCTACACGCACAGCATGGCCGCGGCGCTCGAGGGAACCAAGACCGTGCTCGTCGATACGCGCAAGACCACGCCGGGCATGCGTGTGTTTGAAAAGGCGGCGGTTGAGATCGGCGGCGGCAGCAACCCCCGCTACAACCTGTCGACAGCCGTCATGCTCAAGGACAACCACATCGATGCCGCCGGTGGCGTGACGCGCGCGATCGAGATGGCGCGCGCCCATGCGTCGTTTACCACGACGGTCGAGATTGAGTGCGAGAACCTGGACATGGTACGCGAAGCCGTGGAGGCCGGTGCCGACATTATCATGCTCGACAACATGACCCATGACGACATGGCTGCCGCGATTGAGCTTATCGCCGGTCGCGCCAAGACCGAGTGCTCGGGCAACGTGGACGCTAGCAATATCCGTGCACTCGCCGACCTGGGCGTTGACTTAATTAGCTCGGGGGCGCTGACGCACTCTGCGCCGATTCTCGACCTCTCGCTTAAGCACCTGCGTCTGCTGGACGGTAAATAATGGACGCCCGCGAGCGTCGCCGTGCCATCATGGGCGTGCTCGAGCGAGCCAAGGGCCCCGTCTCCGGCAGCGCACTTGCTCGTGAGGTGGGTGTGAGCCGCCAGGTCGTGGTGCAGGACATCGCCCTGCTGCGCGCCGATGGGCACGATATCGTGGCGACCAATCGCGGCTACGTGCTGCAGGAGGCCCCCAGCAGCCCCGCTGTGCCCACACGCTTGGTCAAGGTTCGCCACGGCGTGGAGCAGGCAGGCGATGAGCTTACGAGTATCGTCGACGCCGGAGGCGCCGTGCTCAACGTGATCGTCAATCACCGCGTGTACGGTAAGATCACGGCCGACCTGGACATCCGCAATCGTCGCGATGTTGAGCGCTACCTGCACGATATCGAGAGCGGCAAGAGTTTCCCGCTGCTAACGGTGACGAGCGGCTATCACTTCCATCGCATCGCGGCGGAGGACGAGCAAACCCTCGACGAGATCGAGGCGATGCTCAAGGAGAAAGGCTACCTAGCCGATTTAATGCCCTACGAGGATGATTTGTCCTAGCCCGATACTGTCTTAATAAGTTGCGGTGAAATAGTTCCTAAAATCGGCACCCAAACAATGAACCGGGAACTATTCCACCGCAACTGCCAAGGTAGCCCCGTCTCCAATTAGCTGCCTATACAAACAAAAAGGAGGCCTCCGCGGCGATGCGGAGGCCTCCTTTTTGTGCACGGTGTACTTTTGAGTGTGCAAGTGGGGGAGTTGTTACTCCTCGACGATCTCGGTGATCGCGCCAGCGGGGCAAGCGTCCTGGCAAGCGCCACAAGCGACGCAGGAGTCCTCGTCAGCGACGGTAGCGACGTCCTGGAGCTCCAGAACGCCAGCGGGGCAGGAGTCGACGCAAACGCCACAAGCGATGCACTCGTCGGCATCAATTACGGGATGAGCCATGGTAGTTTCCTCTCTGTTGACCGACGCTACAGGCGATGTGCGTCGGTTTGATTCGGGCAAAAACATACCACGGCAGCGACCGTTTGCAATACCCTCTGACCGGCATCTTCATACCGTTCGCCGAGTATGCCGAGGCTTACTAAAAAACACGCAGGTGGGGCCGTTGAGCTGCGCAAATGTTAGCTAAAGGTGACTTGAAATATTGGGCTATTGAGCGCGTCTGCGGAAAGGGCATCCCGTTATTTGGCCGAAAAACGGGTCGCAGTTTCCGGTTGGGCCCGCTAGCGGAAACTGCGACCCGGTATCAGCTCTCAAAACGGGACGAGCTTTCCGCAAGGCAGCCCCCAGGCGCCCTCGGACCCAAACCTCAGCCATCTCTACATAGATCTCGATAGATTTGCCGAGAACTCAATAAGCGCATCTACCTGCGCATTTAAGAACCTAAACTCTCAGCAATAAGAAATCTTATATGAATTGACTTAGATTTTGTATATTCCGGCCCATAAGGGGATACACTACATCCTGAAAGACAAGCCGAAACACCGCTCGGCAGACCGCCGAGTTGGTGCAAACGCACAAGAGAGAGGGAATTTCTAATGGGCAAGATTCTTGGTATCGACCTTGGTACTACTAACTCCGCTATGGCCGTTCTCGAGGGCGGCTCTCCGACCATTATCGTGAACGCCGAGGGCGACCGCACCACTCCGTCTGTCGTGGGCTTCCGTGCCGACGGCGACCGCGTCGTGGGTAAGGCCGCTAAGAACCAGGCTGTCACCAACCCCAAGAACACCGTGTTCTCCATCAAGCGCTTCATGGGCCGCAAGTACTCTGAGTGCACCTCCGAGATCAAGACCGTGCCGTACGAGGTCAAGGAGGGCCAGGGTGGCCGTGCCGTCGTCGACATCGAGGGCAAGGACTACACCGCCGAGCAGGTGAGCGCCATGACGCTCGCAAAGATGAAGGCCGACGCCGAGAAGTATCTGGGCGAGACCGTCACCGACGCCGTCATCACCGTCCCGGCCTACTTCAACGACGCCCAGCGTCAGGCCACCAAGGACGCCGGTAAGATCGCCGGCCTCAACGTCAAGCGTATCGTCAACGAGCCGACCGCTGCTGCTCTTGCCTATGGCCTGGACAAGCAGGGCACCGACCAGCGCATCCTGGTCTTCGACCTGGGTGGCGGTACCTTCGACGTCTCCATCCTCGACCTCGCCGACGGCGTGTTTGAGGTTCTGTCCACCTCGGGCGACAACCACCTGGGCGGCGACGACTGGGATCAGCGCGTCATCGACTGGATGGCCGATAAGTTCCAGCAGGAGAACGGTGTCGACCTGCGTCAGGACCCCATGGCCCTGCAGCGTCTGAAGGAGGCCGCCGAGAACGCCAAGAAGGAGCTCTCCGCTGCCCAGCAGACCACCATCAACCTGCCGTTCATTACCATGAACCAGTCTGGCCCGCTACACCTCAACTACACGCTGACCCGTGCCGAGTTCGAGAAGATCACCCGCGACCTGCTCGAGCGCTGCAAGCAGCCTGTCACCAACGCCCTGCGCGACGCCAAGCTTAAGCTCTCCGATCTGACCGAGGTCATCCTCGTCGGCGGCTCCACCCGTATGCCCGCTGTCCAGGAGCTCGTCAAGACCATGACCGGCAAGCAGCCCAACATGTCCGTGAACCCCGACGAGGTCGTTGCCGACGGTGCTGCCGTCCAGGGCGGCGTGCTCACCGGCGACGTCGAGGGCATCCTGCTGCTCGACGTTACCCCGCTGTCGCTGGGTGTCGAGACCATGGGCGGCATCATGACCAAGATGATCGACCGCAACACCACGATCCCGACCTCCAAGACCGAGGTCTACTCCACCGCTGCCGACAACCAGACCAGCGTCGAGATCAACGTGCTCCAGGGCGAGCGCGAGCTTGCTCGCGATAACAAGTCGCTCGGTAAGTTCCAGCTGACCGGCATCCCGGCTGCCCGCCGCGGCGTGCCGCAGATCGAGGTCACCTTCGACATCGACGCCAACGGCATCGTCAAGGTCTCCGCTAAGGACAAGGGCACCGGCAAGGAGCAGCAGATCACCATTTCCGGCTCCACCGCGCTTTCCGACGACGAAGTCGATCGCATGGTAAAGGACGCCGAGGCTCATGCCGAGGAGGACAAGAAGCAAAAGGAAGAGGTCGAGGTCCGCAACCAGACCGACAGCCTGTGCTACTCCACCGAGCAGACCCTCAACGAGCTCGGTGACAAGGTTTCCGCCGACGTGAAGTCCAAGGCCGAGGCCGCTATCGCCGACGCCAAGAAGGCGCTCGAGGGCTCTGACGTCGAGGCCATCAAGGCCGCCGGCGAGTCCCTGCAGTCTGTGGCCTACGAGCTGGCCCAGGTTGTCTACGCCGACGCTCAGCAGCAGACCGACGGTGCCGCCGGTGCCCAGCCTGCCGACGATGACGTCGTCGACGCCGACTACGAGGTTGTGGACGACGAGGACAAGTAATCATGTCCGCCCGTAAAGCTCGCACGGAGGCGGCTGCCGCTGGCGCCGCCCCCGTTGACTCTGAGGAGAAGGACGTGAAGATTCCCGTAGAGGCCGTCGACGATACCGAGGCCAACGAGGCCGAGGCCGCCGAGGCTGCCGAGAACCAGGTAGAGGATTCCAACAAGGAGGCGACGATGACCGAGGACGAGATGGTGGAAGCCGCTATCCGCGCCGGTGAGGAAGCCGCCGATAACGACTTTAAGCTCAAGTTCGAGCAGGCCCAAAAGGAGCTTGCCGACGTGCGCAACGAGCTCGATGCTGCGGCAGAGGCTCAGAAGGCCGCCGAGGACAAGGCAAAGGACGCCACCGAGCGCACCGCCCGTCTGCAGGCCGACTGGGAGAACTTCCGTCGCCGCACCGCCAACGAGCGTATCGCCGAGCGCGAGCGCGCGACCGAGAAGCTCGTCACTGCGCTGCTGCCGGTGGTCGACGATATCGAGCGTGCGATCGACCATGCCCGCAGTCAGGAGCTTGCCGACGACTTTAAGCAGTTCGTCGACGGCGTCGACGCGGTGCATGCCAAGCTGCTCGACGTGTTTGCGCACGAGGGCGTTGAGCCCATCGACCCCAAGGGCGAGGCGTTCGATCCGCTCGAGCACCAGGCTGTGGGCCGCGTCGAGGACGCATCGCAGTACGACGAGACCGTCAACGACGTGTACCAGAAGGGCTACCGCATGGCGGATCGCATCCTGCGTTCCGCCATGGTGACGGTGACCTACGGTGGCGAGAAGCGCCCCGCACCGGAGCCCGAAGCGGCGCCCGAGGATGCTACGGCCGATACGGCCGAGAGCACCGAGGAGTAATTGAGAAGGGCCCCGGGGCAACACCCGGGGCCCTTTCTGACCAAGTGCCATATGACAGCATGAGCCGCCGCCCGCTGGGCGGCGGATGAAACAGGAGAGGAGCTACGATGGCTGCAGGCAAAACCTTCTATGACATCCTGGGCGTATCCAAGAGCGCCTCCGACAAAGAGATCAAGAGCGCGTTTCGCAAGCTCGCGCAAAAATATCACCCCGATGCCGGCGGCGACGAGGCCAAGTTCAAGGAGATCAGCGAGGCCTACGAGACGCTTTCGGACGAGAAGAAGCGCAAAGAGTACGACCAGATGCTCATGTTTGGCGGCATGCCGGGCGCGGGCGGCGCGTATGGCGGCGGCTACGGTGCCGGCGCGGGCGCCAGTGGCTGGGGCGACATTTTCGACAGCATCTTTAGCGGCAACGGCGCCTGGGGCAGCGATTGGGGCTCGGGCTTTGCCGGGGCTGCGGGCGCTGCCGGTGCCGGCGCGGGTCGCAGCCGCGCTCGCAAGGGCGGCGACCTGTCGCTGACCGTCGATGTGACGGCCGAGGACGCGTTTCGCGGCGTGACGCACAAGGTCACCTATCGCATTCCCTCGACAGGCGAGCAGCAGACCATTACGGTCTCGGTCCCCGCGGGCGCGGTCGACGGCGGCAAGCTGCGCTACAAACGTCGCGGCGAGTATGGCGTTGCCGGCGGCGAGCGCGGCGACCTGGTCGTGACCACGCACGTGGAGGAGCATCCGCTGTTTAAGCGTAAAGGTGCCGACGTGACCATGGAGGTACCGGTCTCGGTCTATGAGGCGGCGCTCGGCTGCACGGTGGACGTGCCGACGCCCGGCGGCGCGACGGTTCGTCTGAAGGTGCCCGCTGGCACCCAGACGGGCAAGAAGTTCCGCTTTAAGGAGATGGGTGCGCCCGACGTTAAGCATCGCGGGCGCACCGGTGCACTGCTTGTCGAGATCAAGGTGCAGGTTCCCACGAACCTGTCTGATGACGAGCGCGATGCCATGACCAAGCTGCGCGAGGCCGACGCGCGCGACTATCGCGAGAAGGTCAACCGTTACAAGGCGACGTACTAGGGCGGTCGTGGCGCACGCCCGCGCCTGCGGGCTTATGATGGACGATAACGAGACGGAAAGGGGTCAGGTAGCATGGCCGAGGACAATAGGAACAAACCGCTGTACATGATCAGCGTGGCGGCCGAGCTGACCGGCATGCACCCGCAGACTCTGCGCGTCTACGAGTCCAAAGGCTTGGTGAATCCCCAGCGCTCGGGCGGCAACACGCGCCTGTATTCGCGTGCCGATATCGAGCGCTTGGAGCTCATCAACCAGCTGACCGACGAGGGTATCAACCTTGCCGGCGTGGTGCGCATCCTCGATATGAAGGAGCGTGCTGAGGAGCGCGAGCGCGAGAACGAAAAGCTTCGTGCCCGCGTGCGCCAGCTCGAGGACGAGCTGCACGAGTACAAGATGCAGAAGAAGATCACCGCCCTGGCCCCGCGCGACGGCTCGGTCAACCCCGAACAGGTCATGCGCAAACTTTTGGGCGCAGGCGGGGATCTCTAGGTTACGGCGTTTTACCAAACGCCGTAACCGGCCGACGCTGCGCGCCGCCCAGAGCGACAATTTGTCATTCAAAAGGCGAGGCATGACCAGAAGGTCAATGCCTCGCCTTTTTCATGCCAACTTGTTCGCCCTGGACGTCGCTCGCTGTCCGTCCTCTACCTGCGGCGTTGCCTTGCTCCGGATGCGGTAGTCATTGGGGACGTTCTTAAATGAGTGGTCAAGGGGGACACTCTTGCGGTATTTGGCACTTGGGGACGTTCCTTATGTGCCGGCACTTTGGGACACTCCTTGTCAAGAGATTGGCGAAAGATGCTTGTCATGTACTTTACTGAGATAAAGTGAACGTGCAGATTCGTAACCCACTTGCAACCGTTCTATGGCACGATATTGAACGAATGTATGCTATGCGCCCAAATCTCTTGGGCAGAGTGGGAGACAGTATGGTCAAGCTGTACGAGGACGGCATCTACCTGCGCGGCGGCAGCGAGGTTGTGCCTGCGGCCGAGGCTGCCGAGCGCGGTATTACGCAGACGCCCGAGGATGCCAAGCGCGGCACCATCGCGTATTCGATCCTTCAGGCACACAATACTTCCGGCGACCCCGAGGCGCTCAAGATTCGCTTCGACGCCATGGCGAGCCACGACATCACCTTTGTCGGCATCATCCAGACGGCGCGCGCTTCGGGCATGGAGCAGTTCCCGCTGCCCTATGTGCTCACCAACTGCCACAACTCGCTGTGTGCCGTGGGCGGCACCATCAACGAGGACGACCACGTCTTCGGCCTTTCGGCTGCCAAGAAGTACGGCGGCATTTTCGTCCCGCCCCACATCGCCGTCATCCACTCCTTTATGCGTGAGAACTTCGCCGGTTGCGGCAAGATGATCCTGGGTTCCGACTCGCACACCCGCTACGGCGCCCTGGGCACCATGGCCGTGGGCGAGGGCGGCGGCGAGCTGGCAAAGCAGCTGCTTCGCGACACCTACGACGTCGCCTATCCCGGCGTCGTGGCTATCTACCTCACGGGCGCTCCGCGTCCCGGCGTCGGTCCGCACGATGTGGCGCTCGCCATCATCCGAGCCGTCTTTGCCAAGGGCTACGTCAAGAACAAGGTCATGGAGTTCGTGGGCCCCGGCATCGCGAGCATGACGACCGACTACCGTAACGGCGTCGACGTCATGACCACCGAGACCACCTGCCTCTCCTCCATTTGGGCTACCGACGAGGATACGCACGTGTTTTTGACCATGCACGGCCGCGGCGACGACTACCGCGAGCTCAAGCCCGCCGATGTCGCCTACTACGACGGCTGTGTCGAGGTCGACCTGTCGAGCATCAAGCCCATGATCGCCCTGCCGTTCCATCCTTCCAACGGCTTTGAGATCGACGAACTCAACGAGAACCTCGAGGACATCCTGCACGAGGTCGAGCTCGAGGCAGCCAAGATCGGCGAGGGCAAGACGCACTTTAGCCTGCTCGACAAGATCGTCGACGGCAAACTGCACGTACAGCAGGGCGTCATCGCCGGCTGCTCGGGCGGCAACTACGACTCCGTGGTGCAGGCGGCCCGCGTGCTCAAGGGCGCCAACACCGGCTGCGGCGAGTTCTCGCTGTCGGTCTATCCCACGAGTCAGCCCGTAGCGCTCGAACTCACGCGTCGTGGCTACATCTACGATCTTATGGAGGCCGGCGCTATCGTGCGCACGGCGTTCTGCGGCCCGTGCTTTGGTGCCGGTGACACGCCTGCCAACAACGGCCTGTCCATCCGCCACACCACCCGCAACTTCCCCAACCGCGAGGGCTCCAAGCCGGGTAACGGCCAGCTGAGCGCCGTGGCCCTGATGGACGCCCGCTCCATCGCCGCGACCGCTGCCAACGGCGGCATCCTGACGCCGGCGACCGACCTGCCCGAGGAGACCTGGGACGAGGCCTGCGAGTACACCTTTGATGACGCGCCGTACAAAAAGCGCGTGTACTGGGGCTTTGGCAAGGCGGAGCCTGCCGACGAGCTGGTCGAAGGCCCCAACATCAAGCCGTGGCCCGCGATGGAGCCGCTCGGTGACGACATCCTGCTCAAGGTATGCTCCAAGATCATGGACCCGGTCACGACGACCGACGAGCTCATTCCCTCGGGCGAGACGAGCTCCTTCCGCTCCAACCCGTTGGGTTTGGCCGAGTTTACGCTCAGCCGCCGCGACCCTGCCTATGTTGGCCGCTCCAAGGAGGTCGACGCGGTGGAGAAGCGCCGCGTTGCCGGCGAGGCTGCGGGCGACCTGGCGGCCCTCGATGCCGAGCTTGCTGGTGTGTTTGAGGCACTGGCCGGCGCGGGTGTCGCGGCCGACGCCAAGGCGACCGAGTATGGTTCGATGCTCTACGCCAAGAAGCCCGGCGACGGTTCCGCCCGTGAGCAAGCCGCGAGCTGCCAGCGCGTGATCGGCGGTCTGGCCAACATCGTCCACGAGTACGCCACCAAGCGCTACCGTTCCAACGTCATGAACTGGGGCATGGTGCCTTTCCAGATGGAAGCCGAGCCCAACTTTGAGGTGGGCGACTACGTCTTCGTGCCGGGCATCCGCGCCGCGCTCGACGGCGATCTTAAGAACATCGCCGCCTATGTGGTTCGTGCCAATGGGGCGGTTGAGCAGATTGAGCTCTATATCGCCGATATGACGGCCGAGGAGCGTGCCATCGTCAAGGCCGGCTGCCTGATCAACTACAACAAGTTCAAGGCCGCTGCCGAGTAACGCACTTAATTGTCCGCCCGGGGCTTACCCTTTCCCGCCCGCTCACGCGCTTCGCGAGGGTCGCGTTCGGGAAAGGGTAAGCCCCGGGCTACATTTCTGCGTTCTCGTTGGGTCTTGAGGGACGCTAAAAATAGACTTGCTTGATGCCGCCCCTGTTATCGGGGCGGCTTCTTTTTGTCGAAAACCACCACAAAGGGGACAGGCACCTTTGTGGTGGTGGGGGTGGGCTCGATGTTATTGTGATCGCTGGGCGGCATTTTAATGAATGTCTCTACAGGATTTCATCCGGGCTGGCGGGTTTGGTTGTTTTGGGGATGCCGAGTTTGGATGACGCGAAATCGTCAACATTGTCCTTAATTCCGTCTTTGGTGTAGACAGTGACCGTATAGGTGCTGTGTCCGAATTCGCCCTTGTCGCGTGTTGCCCAGGCATCCCAGTAGGCGGCCCTGTTTCGCCCTTTGATTTTTCCGACACGGCGGAGTTCTGTTCGCTTCAATTTTTGGTTGCTATAGATGGTTCGACCGGCCTCCTCGGTGAGCCCACACTGTCCAAGCATCTTGTCGAGGACTTGGTTCATGTGGCGCTCATCGGTGTTTGGTGCGTAGTCGTAGGCGAGGGTGATGGAGTCGAGTGGCTGGTCGTCGATTAGATAGTTTAGCGCCTGAGGTCCAAGGCAGAAATGGGGGGAGCACCCGTCGATCTGACCGAGCAACGGTAACTTGGACTGCCAACTTCCGGTGGGAATTGCATATTCGTAGAACACGCCACGGCAGACAAAGGAGAGCGAGGTGGTACGCGAGCCGGCGTCGACCATCCCGCATAAATCGAAGGGCGAGGCGATACCAAAAGAAAAGGGCGTGACGACGATAAGGAAGAGCATCGCGATGGGTATGGCGAAAATGGTAATGACGTTGCGGCCGGTGGAATGAGATGGCTTCATATGCGCTCCTCGAGACAAAGAGCTGTTGAGGATAGATAGAAATAGATATATTCAGGTAACAATGCAATTTTAATCTCATGGCGTGAGATGGTCGACCGTTAGCGTCGAAACCCACCACAAAGGTGTCTGTCTCCTTTGTGGTGGTGGGGAGTGGACGGCTTCTTTTGGTGATAGTGTTGGTTGGCGGTATCATTAGTGCAGGTGGCGAAGGTTTGCATTGTGAGGTGTTTTGCCGTGAGACATTCTGCCCAATTCGGATTGATTGCTCTGGCGCTTGCAATTGCCGTGGTTGGCGCGGGCGCTGTCGGTATGGCATTTCTACCTGCTGCGGTGACGGAGCCGCTGGTCAAGCCTGTGACTCAATCTGTCGAACTTCTGACCGGCGACGACAAACTCGAGACCATTACCGTTGATTTTGGTGAGCAACCGGCTGCGCTGGGTATTAGCAATTATCCTCGTATTCAGCTTGGAGCCACGCGCTATACCACGGATACAAGCCTGATCGATAGGGCGTCCGATCTGCTCAAGGGCAAAACCTTTAAACGTTGGTACGGATATGCGTCCTATCGGGCAAAGGCGAACGACATGGTTGGCGGATGCCGCTCGTCCATCGAGTTGGACACTGCGAACGGCGCCAAGTTGTGTGATGTCTCGTACGATCCGGGCTACGAGGGCAATGAGGGCCCGGGCATTTACATCATGGCCGGCGATGCAGCCTATGTCATGGAGGGCGACCAGGCCGAGCTCAACGATTTTATGGGTCAGTGTATCCAAGATGCCTATGAACAGACCTGCTTGCCCGACCCGCAGACTGCACGCGATAGCGGTTCAGCCCGTACATGGCTGTTCGAGGATGAGATGCCCTGGAGCGGCGAGTCGGGAAGCACGGGCTCGGCGAAAGGGTAGAGACCACGACCACCACAAAGGTGCCCCCTTTGTGGTGGTTTTCGGTCTGTCTCGATCTGTAACATCTTGGCCGCTAAAAGCGGGTCTGGTGTTACAGATTGAGATTCTCGATTCAGGTGTCTTCGTTCGTCTCGATTTGTAACAGTTAGACCCTAATTTGCCGAGTAGATGTTACAGATTGAGACAAACGGGCGCCGCTGGTCATTTCATCTTGATTTGTAACATCTGGAGCCATAAACAGCCGCTAGATGTTACAGATTGAGATAGTAAGGGGACGAGGCCGTAGCGGGTGAGCGCGCCTGCTCCCTATCTCTCAATCACTCAGAAAATCTTATATATAGAGACTTAGATTTGTGTATAAGATCGCGCAAAGCTGGCAACAATACTTCTCGAACAACGTGAAGCCGCCCCGTAGGGCGGCCACCCCAAGAGAGGTGATTCCATGAGAATCGATAAGCTAGCAATGACGTCGCGCGAGGCGCTGCAGACCGCCATGGGCACGGCTGCCGATGCGCAGGCCGGCGCGGTGGAGCCGATTCACCTGCTGTCCGCCCTGCTCGGTGCCGGCGAGCGCAATATCTCCGTGATCATCGAGCGCATCGGTGCCGACCCGGCTCAGCTCGCACGCTTCACGCAGGATGCCATCGACCATGCGCCCAAGGTTTCGGGTGAGGGCCAGCAGATGGGCCTGTCCAATGAGCTCGTCCGCGTCATCGAGAAGGCCGAGAAGAAGGCCACCAAGATGGGCGACAGCTTTGTGGTGACCGAGCATTTGCTGATGGCGCTTGCCGAGGACAAGGGCGAGGCTGGTCGTGTGCTGCGCGACGCCGGCGTCACCAAGGAGCGCATCGAGCAGGTCTACGAGGAGCTGCGTGGCGATGACCGCGTGACGTCTGCCGAGGACAAGACCCAGTTTGAGGCACTGGAGCAGTACGGTCGCAACATCTGCGATCTGGCCCGCGCCGGTAAGCTCGACCCGGTCATCGGCCGTACCGACGAGATCCGTCGTACCATCCAGGTCCTGTCCCGTCGCACCAAGAACAACCCCGTGCTCATCGGTGAGCCGGGCGTCGGCAAGACGGCCATCGTCGAGGGCATCGCCCAGCGTATCGTGGCCGGCGACGTGCCGAGCACGCTGCGCGATCGCGACCTCATCGAGCTCGACATGAGCGCGCTGGTCGCCGGCGCCAAGTACCGCGGCGAGTTCGAGGACCGCTTAAAGGCCGTGCTCAAGGAAGTCCAAAAGTCCGAAGGCAAGGTCATCCTGTTCATCGATGAGCTCCACACCATCGTGGGCGCGGGTGCCACCGAGGGCTCCATGGACGCCGGCAACATCCTGAAGCCGGCGCTTGCCCGTGGCGACTTGCACGCAATCGGCGCGACTACGCTCGACGAGTATCGCAAGTACATCGAGAAGGACGCGGCACTCGCCCGTCGTTTCCAGACCGTGATGGTCTCCGAGCCCACCGTCGAGGACACCATCTCGATCCTGCGTGGCCTCAAGGAGAAGTACGAGATCTTCCACGGCGTGCATATCACCGATAGCGCGCTCGTGGCGGCCGCCGACCTCTCCGATCGCTACATCGCCGACCGCTTCCTGCCCGATAAGGCCATCGACCTGGTTGATGAGGCGGCAAGCCGCCTGCGCATGGAGCTCGACAGCATGCCGGTCGAGATCGATGCCACCACGCGTCAGCTCACCCAGCTGCAGATCGAGGAGCAGGCGCTCATGAAGGAGACCGACGACGCCTCCAAGGAGCGTCTGGAGGCCCTGCGCCAAGAGATTGCCGAGGTCCAAGAAAAGCTCAACGTGCAAAAGGCCGGCTGGCTCAACCAGAAGAACGCCATCGACCACGTGCAGGAGCTCAAGGGACAGCTCGACGAGGCCAAGAGCGAAGAGGAGCGTGCGACGCGCAACGGCGACCTGGGCCGTGCGTCCGAGCTGCGCTACTCCGTGATTCCGGGCCTGCAGCAGCAGATTCAGGATTCCGAGGCTGCGCTCGAGGCGCAAAAGCAGCAGGACGGCGAGGGCCTCAACGAGCAGGTGACCTCCGATGAGATCGCTGAGGTCGTGAGCGCTTGGACCGGCGTGCCCGTCTCCAAGATGATGCAGGGCGAGCTCGACAAGCTGAAGGGCTTGGAGGGCGAGCTGCATAAGCGCGTCATCGGCCAGGACGAGGCGGTCTCCGCTGTCGCCGCGGCC